>CAYFXH010000165.1:0-8604 GCA_964346905.1 uncultured Desulfobacteraceae bacterium
GAATTTGCAATACGTAAAGGAGTCAGGGGTCAGCTCTCTCTGTCTTCTGTCCTCTGTCGTCTGTCGTCTGCCCTCTGTCTTCTGCCCACTGCCTACTGCCAGCTGCCAGCTTCACTACGCCCCCATGGGATCATTTTCCACCAGGCTCCAGATTCCGCAAGGGCAAGCACCAACACAGAAGCCGCAGCCGATACACTTTTCGGCATCAACCACCATTTCCAGATCGTTCTCCCCCTCTTCCTTCTTGGCAATAGCCCCTTGTGGACAGATGGTAAGGCAAACCCCACAGTCTCGGCAGGAGCCGCAGGAGGAGCACTCGGTGGCACAGTGCTCCACACTGGCGAAGCTCTGCAAGCGCGGATCGAAGTACTCCAGTTTGATGCGGGAACGATCAATGATCTGACGAGTGTCGCCCTGGGGACGCTTGCCAGCGAAGATGTCGCTGATGGCCTGGGCTGCCACGCGGCCTGCGCCGATGGCGTCGGTAAGCAGGCCCAGTTTCACCGCATCGCCTATGGCAAAAATCTGGGGATCAGTGGTCTGATGAATGTCGTTTACCTCAATAAAGCCTTGGGCAATCCTCACCGTGTCTGGGAGAAAATCCAGGTCAGGCTGATCACCGATGGAGATGATCACAGTATCAGCCGGAATGATTTCATCGGTAGTAAGCTCCACACCTTCCTCGGTCACCGCCCTGGTGAAACATGGCCAGCGAAATTTGGCGCCAATCGCCTCGGCCGCCTCTCGCTCTGCCCCGAAAGAGAGAGGTGTCTGGATATCAATGAGTGTGATCTCCTCCGCCCCCAAACGGTGCGCTTCTGTGGCCGCATCACACCCCACATTTCCCGCCCCGATTATCACTACCTGTTTTCCTACTTTGGCCTGATCAGCCTTGCTCTGCTTGAGAAATTCCAGAGCCGGGATCATCCTTTCCTTTCCGGGAACTGGTAACATCCGGGGCTTCTGAGCTCCCACGGCAATGACCACGAAGTCGTAGTCTTCTTTAAGTTGTTCAATATCCTCACGCCCGAGTCGCTGCTGCAGATGGATCTGGGGCAGAGCCTCGCGGGCGCGCTTCAGCTCAGCACTTACTATCTCATCGGGGATGCGAGTCTTGGGGATAGTGGAGCTTATCTTCCCCCCAAGCTTTTTTTCCAGATCAAAAATGACCGCCTCATGCCCCTGCTGCCGGAGTTGCCAAGCCACAGAGATCCCGCCAGGGCCACCACCGATGACCGCCACCCGTTTTCCTGACAGTGGCGGCAGTTCAGGCAATTTGGCATCGATACTCGCCTTGCCGAGACTACTCACATCCACTGGGGTCATGCCGGCCCACTCACGGGTACAGCCTTGCATGCAAAGGTTGGAGCAGAGGTAGCCACAGACTGTGGCTGGAAAAGGTGTATAGGTCAGGGCCAGATCCACAGCCTCATCCACGCGACCTTCACGGATCAGTCGCCAGCGATCGTGCACGGGGATGCCGGTGGGGCAACTCGCTTCACAAGGAGGTAGATATTGCCGGTTTTCCCATACTGGGACGAATCGGCGCAACTCTCCGGTGGTGATCAGCGGGATAGGACTCAGGTCAATCTCACTAAAATCGCCTATGAGTCCGCCTGCTCCCAGCTCTTCGTCCCAAACCTCCATGCGGAAATCCCCCATGGAGCGTCGCGCTCGTGCTCCTCGTTCAAGAGGGCTTCTTGCCTCCAGCAGCTGCCAGTGGTCTCGCTCCGCAAGCTCGCTGTAAAGATTGGTTTGACCAATTCTTTCCAGAAAGACGTGGAGGTTTTCCTTTAGCCACTTCCAATCTTCATCAGTTATGGGCACCAGCTTTGCGTCTGGCTGGCTGAATCCTCTATTTGGACCCCGGAAAAAGATCTTGCCCGCGACCATGCCGACACAGGGGCGGTAGCCAAGCACATTTTCCGGATTTTGCGGTTCATGACCGCAGATCACCGCGATACCGCCGGCCATAAACTCGGCAAAATAATCCCCCACCGATCCCAAAACCCAAAGCTCCGGGGGTTCAAACCGGGGGTTATATTTGGTCATGGTCATGCCACGGGCACCAATGTTCCCAGCTACATAGATCTTTCCTTGGGCCATGGCGTTTGCCGTTCCATTGGTGGCATGCCCATGAACGGTAATCTCCGCTCCGGCGTTGAGCCAGCCCACATCATCTGAAGCCGGTCCCGCAATTTCAATACGGGTATTGGGGAAACCCATGGAGCCGGTACGCTGGCCTGGTGAGCCGCTTATTCTCAGGTGTACCGGCTCTTCTTCCGCCCGCCACAAGCGGCCGCCAATCCCGTGTTGACCAAAGGCCTCCACCTCTACGTAGCGGTACCCTTCGGAAACTGCCTTTTGGATTTGTTCCTCCAAAACGCGCGACTCAATCCGATGGCCATTTTCCATACCGGAAATCCAGTAAAACCGTTCTTTCTGGTTCATTTTTTAGTCTCCAAATAGATAAAGACAGTAGTCAGTAGCCAAATGGCATAGGGCATAGGGCATAGAGCATAGGGAACAAAAAACAGTATTATTTATTGTGTCACAGAGTGTATTGAAAACTCGTAATTTGTCGGCACAAGCTATCGAGCCGATCGAGAAGCGAATCCAAGGTCTTAAAGTTTATAAGTTTTCTCATCTCCAACAAAATGACAATATTGGCGTTCTCAAAGGTTGACCTTCGTGCAATGTCAAGAAAACGTCGGAATTCCTTTCTTGATGAAGATCCTGAGCCCTCCGAAATATTGTTTGACATGGACATTCCGGAGCCCCTGAGCTGGTCAGCAAACCGATATAACCTCCTACTTTCAAGCTCATCTGCGATATCGAATAGGTCATTAGCTATTTCTATTGCCAACTGCCAGATTCGTAGGTCCTGAAATCTGAATTTCGCCATTGTTTTATGCCCCTTTCATCCATCAAAAAGTTTTAATGATGCGCCTACAATCTTTTTAACCCTATGCCCTATGCTCCATGCTCTATGCTCTATGCTCTATGCCTTTCCATTCTGACTCCTCTCACGAATTGCCACTACGTGACTAGACCACAAAACTAATATTCAACCGCTCGGCCGCTGCTTTATCGTTGATGCCAATGGCATCAGACATACCGATGGGAAGAGAGGTTGAGCGACCCAGGGGTGCCACAATCTTCCTTAGTTCAGTGTCAAAAGAAAGAAATACATCCACAACCCGCTCTGCCACCAGTTCGGGATCGAGCCGTCGGTACAAGCGTGGATCCTGAGAGGTAATGCCTTTGGGGCAAAGACCGATGTTACAGATATTACAGCGGTCGGACTCTGAGCCAAGGCAGCCGGCAGCGGCTTGCATGATATATTTACCTATTTGGACCGCACTCGCTCCGAGCATGAAGAGGGCGGCGGCGTTGGCGGCCAGGTTGCCCTGCTTTCCCACCCCACCAGCTGCAATCAGAGGAATTTCGTTCTGCATACCCACCTTGACCAGGTTCAGATAACAGTCGCGGATATTGCTGGCGATGGGATATCCCATGTGGTTCATGGAGACATTGTACGCTGCCCCGGTACCGCCATCTTCTCCATCGATGCAGAGAGCTCCCGCATAAGGATTTCGGGTCAGGTTATTCAGGACAGCAAGGGCTGTTGATGTTCCGGAGATCTTGGGATAAACGGGCACCCGGAAACCCCAGGCCATGTACATGGACTGGATCATTTTGGCAACTGACTCTTCAATGGAATATTTGGTCTGATGCGTGGGTGGGCTGGGGAGGCTCACTCCCGGGGGCACACCTCGAATAGCCGCAATGAGATTATTGACCTTGTACCACATCAACAGACCACCATCACCGGGCTTGGCGCCCTGGCCATACTTGATTTCCACTGCGCAGGGATCTTCCTTCATCTCCGGCAGGGCGTGGATGATCTCGTCCCAGCCGAAATAGCCGCTGGCAATCTGCAAAATTACGTATTTCAAAAAGCGAGAACGTAACAGTCTCGGCGGGCATCCACCCTCCCCCGTGCACATGCGTACGGGCATACCCAGCTCTTCGTTCAGGTAGGCAACGCCCATTTGCAGCCCTTCCCACATGCTGGGGGAAAGGGCGCCAAAAGACATTGCCCCGATCATCAGTGGATAAATCTCACGAACCGGAGGAATCCACCCTTGCTCGCGCTGAAGACGCAGATTTTCCTCGGGGGGAAGAATTCGTCCCAAAAGGGTGCGCAACTCGAATTCATGGCGTCCAGCATCAAGGGCAGGGTCGGTGAGCATGGAGATTCGGGTGAACTTGATTTGATCCAGTATGCCGGCCTCTACATTCCTGCGGCCGCCCCGACGACGCGGCTGACCTCCGCGGTTGACGTGGTATCTAAGTTTGTCTGCCTCGTCGCTCCGGTAAGGCATGATGCAGTCGTTGGGACAGACCATGCTGCACATACCGCATCCCACGCAAGCGTACGCCGGGTCGGTCTTTTGCCTGATGCCATAATAGACCTGGTAGAGATTGGTTGGCTCAGTCTCCAACCCCATGGGGGTTTGCACCAACCTCTGGCGATGGACACCCAGTTCGATTGCGTGCACGGGACAGACTGCCGTACAGCGCCCACAAATGCTGCACTTTTCCTGTTGCCACTGAATCTGCCAAGGCAGATCCTTGGGGCTCAATGTGGAAGGGGTAATTGATCCGTTTGTCGACATATCTCAACCTCCTGACGATCAGGCCGAATGATCGCAGTGTCTAAATGCATTGGTTGGAAGTCCTTGCTCTTATCCCGATCCGGAATGGCTGCATCCAAGCCACACATCTCTGATGAGATGGCGTAGAGACCTGGTTTGCCTCCAACCACACCCGGCCGCAGTTTCTTACGGTCTTGGACCAGGAATAGAGTCTTGTCCGGGAGACAGCCCATTACACAATTGGGGCCATCAATTATCATCCTCCTGCAGGTGTGCTTGAGCTCTTTTAAAAACTCACCATTGGGGTGATGGACCAGGTCCTCATCCTGAAGAGGGGTGATGATATGTTTATACAGTTCAATTTCCAGTCCCAAGCGATACTGGCTGTAGTGGAGAATGTGGGTGAAGACCTCGGAGTCGGATTGATAGCCCATGTATCCTGGAAACCCTCTTGAGGTGAGAAACTCCCGAATGGGAACGAAGGCGGTGTTTTCACCGTTGGTCATGGTAGCTACCCCCTGGATGAAGAAAGGGTGGCAGGCATAGAGGTTGATGGCATAGTTGGTATTCTGTCTCCCCTGGGCCAACATCACCCGGGCCTGAAGTTCCTTGCGGTCCAGTTGCAGGTATTCGGCAACAGTCATGGGGTCGCCTATCTCTTTGATCATGATCACATCAGGCCAGAAGCTGTAGACAATCATATCCTCGGTTTCTTCGCCCATCTGCCTGAGCTGAAGGCGAGTTATTAGCAACCGATGTTGTATATCCTCTTCGCTCAGCCCTTCCCAGTCCTCGGGATATTCATACGCCCGGACTAGGTAAATGTCCCTTTTGGGAACTCCCGGAGGCGGCTGCTTTGGGATCTTGATGGACGTCTTGTATTTGGTCATGAAACCAAGATCCATCATGAACCGATCCAACCGCTTCAAGCCCTCATTGGAAAAGATGCCCGAAAGAATCGGCGCACCGTCCAATTCCTCAAAGGGTCCCCCCAGATCACTAAAAAAAAGGCCGACACCAGAACCATCATGCCCCTCCCGCATGACGTCGAGTGCGTGGATTGCCATCATGGGAGACTGAGGTTCCTCACTGGTAATTGCAAGTAAACGGCACATAGCTTCTTTTTACCCTCCTTGGCTAAAATCCGAATAGATACATTCAAGAACAATTGATTTGGGATATGGGGACAATAGCAAGGCCTTACGAAAATCACACATCCCAAATCTCATATCTCACATCGCTGAAAGGCTTCCGCCCACATCACGAAGCGCCAGGCAGTCACTATCAGGGAGCAGATTCAGGCGGGAACTTCTTCGGTCCGATTTTTCCGCTCTGGCCAACCAGAGGTTGAGGCTTGGCGTGAGATGAAGGAGCCATTCAAGGTAAACTGAGGCTGGCGTCAAGAGGATATTCTTAGCAAAACGCCACACCCTAACCCCTGCGAATTTCTACATTGAAATTCAGGCCGTTACGGAAAACTGTCTTCTTCGACTGATTTCGCGTACTATATCAGACTTAATTCATACATTTCAACAAAAAAATGTAATAAATATTACATTAGATCATGCCAACTGGAAGATAGCTTTCATACCAACATGGCAAACAGTAAGAGGTGGGGTGGAGGAACGATAATTGTGAATTTGGGATGTGGGATGTGAGATTTCGGAATATTCTAGCATCAACTGGGCTACTGTCTTAAATCAATCTGAAATCTTCGATCTATCATGCTCCATGCCCTATGCCCTATGCTCTTTGCCTACTGGATTCTCGGCCTTGATCCCTTCAAAAAAAAGGAGACCCAGCGTAGCTGGATCCCCCTTTGTTCTGCATGAGAAGCGATTTAGTTGTTCAGCACCTCCATGGCCTCTGCCAGATAGCACTCGGTGATAAAAGGAATACCAGTCACCTTGGCGCACTCTTCGGTAAGCGACATTAGCTCTTTTCGGGTAATGGCCGGCAGTGAGAAGCAGCGGGCACCCGCCATAAGCTGCTGGAGACCCACCCTAAGCCTGTCAGCGTAGCTGAAAATACCCACGGCCCCGAGGGGAATGTTCTTCATCTCATCCCTGCCCACCACATCAGCAACCTGCTCCCAACATACGAAGATCTCTTCCGGGGTGGACCCGAATCCACTCACCGTCTTGGGCAGATCGCCTTTTTCAATCCATCTGGCGATGTTCTTCCCCACCATTCCGGGAATCATTAATGCCCGGCCCATGCAAACCGCTTTTGCAAATGGCGCGCCCAGTGCCAGGGCCTTGAATATACCGTCTTCACTGGAAAATCCTCCTGCAAATGCCAGGTCAGGAGGCCTCTCGCCCTTGTCAGCCAAAATCTGGCTGAACTTGTAAGCCATGGAGTGAATATAGATACTGGGGATGCCCCACTCTTCCATCATACGCCAGGGAGACATGCCCGTGCCTCCGGGTGCCCCATCAATGGTAAGCAGGTCTATTTTCGCTTTGGATCCCCACTTGATGGCCATTGCCAATTCGCGCAAAGGGTAAGCGCCTGTCTTGAGGGTGATACGCTTAAAACCGAGCTTCCTGAGACGATCGACCTCGGCGTAGAAATCTTCCTCGTCGATGAACCCCAGTCGACTATGACGCTCGAATTCTTTGATGGCGCCACTGGCGAACGCTTTCTGGTGCGTAGATGAGGAGGGGTCCGGAGTTAGAATGTAGCCACGTCTCTGGAGTTCCTGCGCCCTTTCCAGGCTGTCAACTTTAATCTCGCCGCCGATACATTTGGCCCCTTGACCCCACTTGAGCTCTATGTTGTCCAGGCCGTGCTTGTCAATGATGTACTCGGCGACACCGAGCCTGGTATCTTCAACATTCATCTGCACCAACATTTCGCCGTAACCCTGATGGTAGCGACGGTACTGCTCAATACGCCGGTCCATATCAGGCGCATTTTTTATCTTGCCGTCTTTGTTAAGCTCAAGCGCCGGGTCGATACCACAGACGTTCTCGCCGCAGATGAGAGTGACACCGCCAATAGCCGCGCCCACAGCGAAATGCTCCCAGTTGGCGCGGGCTATCTCTGTGGAACCCAGCGCACCGGTGAATACCGGCACCTTCATTTTCACCTTGGTGTCCCAGCCATACTCGGTTTCCGTGCTCACCGAGGGGAAAGTGGCGGTGTCCGGATTGCCGACAACGCCTTCCGGTAGGCCCGTAGCGCCCATTGCGTATCCCTGGATATTGAGATGTGAGTAATCAACAGGATAGTTCTTGTCCGCTCCTGCCGTTATTTTGCCGAAGGGACCAGGGTAGATTACCTCGCGGCCTCGAAAGGTTGATCTGAACACCTCACAGTTCCCGCGGCAACCGTCAGTACAACGGGAGCAGAGCCCAGACATGGGCACCACTGATTTAGACCTATTGAAGGTTCCGGTGGCGTCATTAGCATTTGGAGTTTGCAGGTTCATCATAATACTCCTCTCTTACCCAATGAAAAAGATTTAGTCTTTACCCGAAGCACAAATCTCCGGGACCTTAAATGAAAAAAGCGTCATGCTCATGGGGACCTCCCATGGAACTGACGCCTTTGTCGAAGCAGAAAAACCGCACCTCGTTGTGCGGTCATTTCTTTCTTCTTATTGGTCTAAGCCTTTTTTTTCTAGCTGTACTCATTAACTTTGTCAAGAGATTTCTGCTGCAGAGATTTCCGCAATTATTGAGTTCCGTGCCCCAGATGCAATGTGGATGCATACGCAGCTTTCTTTTGGCTGAGACCGAAAATAAACAAGCCACTCCCGAAGAACATGGTTTTGATTCGCCCATGGAAGGTGCTACAAAATCGCCGGATTCGGTCTCCCCGGCGAGCGGCTCAGCATGCAACTATCAGCTATCAAGTCTTTAAAAATAGGAACCGCAGAACAAAGAACCGCAGAATATCGAAGGGAAAAACCTGGTCTTATGCTTTTCAAAAACTTCTG
>CAYFXH010000166.1:0-8546 GCA_964346905.1 uncultured Desulfobacteraceae bacterium
ACCTGCCGCAGTCACTCAGAAGAAACACCACAAAAGGACAGTTCGCTTTATTGAGCACCTGGGCTTTTTGGGGTAACTTCTGTCTGATTGCTGCTTGTCAATATTGTCAATGATATTATGAATACATGCAAGAAACAGTTTGCTAAAGATATTGAACAAACTCGTGTTCGCGGTTCTGCCGGATCATACGCAGCTTCCTTTGAGATATCTTATATTTTTGACCATTTAAAGATTTGCGAATGATCCAGGGATCGGGGGTAGGGGTCAGAAGCCCCTCTGTGCTCGAATGGTTTCATAGGCCGCATTGATTAGGGTCATCCTTTCCAGGTATCGTTGCTGAGCAGTGTGGTCGAGCTGGGCAACAAGGTCAGGATGATACTTTTTGGCAAGTCGTCGATAAGCGGCCCTGATCTTGCTGTCCGAGGCCTCAGGAAAGAGTTCAAGCAGGGCATAACAACAAGCCGCATCTAGAGTGGGAGATGAAGCCTGATATCGAGACTTAATGGCTTGCCACTGCGCTTGACTCAGGTCCAAAACCTCAGCAGTTCTGGTTAGAAGGGCGAGTTGACGTCCTTTCAGAGGACCGTGAATGAGCAGGCAGAGTGTGGCAAGAATTTCCAACAACCGTTTGCGCATGGCTTTATCAGCGTGGACCTTAAAAGATTTTGCCATCGCCACTATATCCAGATCCACTGCAAGAAGCCGATCCAGAAGCTGCCTCGCCATGTGTTGGTCCTCGGCGTCGAATCGAAAGAGGTTGGAGACGAAGCGAACTGTTTCTTCGCGATCCTCCAGAGAAGGAGGGGAGTTTGCTTTTAAAAAAAGGGTAGTAAAGCCAAGGAGGTTTGCTATGAGCAAGTGGCCTTCTGCAGCTTGGAGTTTGGGGGCCAGTTTGTCACCTGCTAGATAACCTAATACCGCGCCGATGGGACCTCCCACAAAGTACCCTAAACCCGCACCCACTGCCTTTGACCATCCTTTCATTTGTACCCTCGAATCCTCATAACCTGTTTCTTACGGTAGGGAGATTGCACCAAAGAGTCCACAAAGATCACAAAGGGATTAAATACAAGGAGTCTTTTCACCTCAAACAGGATTTTTTGCTTTGTGCCCTTTGTGCTCTTTGTGGTTCACTCTGATTACCCTTGGATTCGTTAGCCAAACGGTTGCAGCGAAATTTCCTTGACACTATCTCAAGGCGATGTTAGCTTGCCCAAAACAATTTGAACCCTTTGAAATAAAAAGGGATTTTAGCAGGATGTCACCTGTGAATCAAGCGATGAACTGACCAGAAGTTTCCCTCAAAATGGGTGCTTGATGTTTCTCCATGAAAGCAAAAAGCTCTCTTATGATCGCTGCTCTACGAAGCACGAGGGCTCGTGAATAATGGAGGCCAAGGAGTAGGGACTCGGAACTCTTATTGAGCATCCGTGTCTGAATCTATGAAAGGAGAGAACTCTATCAGATGAAAGGTATATTACTTTCGGTAGTATCGGCAGCGTGGGCCGCTCCTGCCGGCGGCGACCCCAGCAGTGGCATCGTAGACATGGTTCTCGGTGCCGGGGCGGTGGTGAAATTCGTGCTGATTATACTGATTTTGCTGTCAATCGCCTGCTGGGCGATAATTCTCATGAAACACCGGCTCTTCAAGCGGACAACCAGAGAGAGCTCTCGGTTTCTCAATCTGTTTTGGAACAGTAATAGTCTTGCGACTGTTTTCCGTGAATCGAAGAAGATGGAAGATAGCCACCTGGCTGAGATTTTCCGAGTGGGCTACATAGAGCTCGGTCGACTGAGCAAATCCAGCGATCGGGAAACAGGAGAGAATCCCAATGATTTGGAGCTCCAGACGGTGTGGATCGACAATATGGAGCGGGCTCTGCGCAGCGCTATCAATGGCGAAGTGGAGCGACTGGAGAAGGCCTTATCTTTATTGGCCACCACGGGCAACGCCGCACCATTTATCGGGCTCTTTGGGACTGTATGGGGTATAATGGTTGCGTTCCAGGGTATTGGTCTCAAGGGATCAGCGACTTTGGCTGTCGTTGCTCCCGGGATCTCCGAAGCGCTAGTGGCCACCGCCGCGGGCTTGGCTGCGGCTATTCCTGCTGTGGTTGCGTATAATCATTACACGAATAAAGTTCGGAGCCTGGAGGCGGAAATGGTCAACTTCGCAAATGATCTGTTGAATATTGTCAAAAGAGATCTGCTGAGACGCGCCAGAAAACCTGGTGGGAGGGAACACGCTCAGCTAGGTTCAGATCAATAAATACAGAGGTTCACGGCGTACGGCATATACTGTATTATGAGAAGTATGTAGCCAGATTCCTGGAGAATTCCGGTAGAAGGTGGTAGAAGAAGTGCCGAACAAAAAATCACATGATACCTTGCACCTAAACTACTGGCTCCTGACTTCTCGTGATTTGTGCCTGATGCCGCTGTTGATGGTTACTCTTTCTGAGGGGATTTTCCGATGGAACTTAACCATGGCAGTCGCAGGCTGATGTCGGATATAAATGTAACGCCCTTTGTTGACGTTATGCTGGTGCTGCTCATTATTTTCATGGTGACGGCGCCGATGATGATGCAAGGTGTGGATGTTAATTTGCCTCGGACTAAAACTCAGGCAATTCCCTCTGAGGAAGAGCGGCTGGTGATCTCCATAACAAAAAAACGTGAAATCTACCTCAACGAATACAAGATCTCTCTGGATTCGCTGAAGAGTAAATTGCAAACCATTTTTCAGAACAGACCGGATAGGGCGGTATTTCTCCGGGCCGACGAGACCTTACCGTATGGATTCGTCATGGAAATCATGGCGGCAGTGCGACAGAGCGGGATCGAGCGAATAGGGATGGTTACAGAGACATTGTAAGAGTTATCATGATTGCAGATGCTATGTATCGTGCGAGACTTAGGACGCACGCAGATAAGAAGCTCCTCATGATTATGCTGGGGTGTTCTCTGATCTTACACGGTGGCTTGGTGATTCTTGCCACAGCCGGGTTGGGGTTTTCTACTGAGAAGTCGCGTTTCGGGCCGGTTTATTCTGTGCAGCTGGTGAGTTTGCCCGAAGCCGGTGCAAAAAAGTATCCAGCTTTCAGGAAAACCCCTAAGGCAAGAACTACCCATCGTACACAAGGCATCCCCATTCAGCGTTTTAAACCGAGCGAAGAGCCATTATCTCTGCGGAAAATGCAGCGGGCGGTTGGGCCGAAAAGCGAGACTGAGGAAGTGAAGCCGGCTGATGAAACCCTGACCAAAATAGAGCGGCGTCCACAACCACAAATCGAGGAAGAAAACAAAACCGAAGGAGTGGTTCGTCAACCGGTGGCAAGCCAGAAACAGGTCGCCCTCCTAAACATTGGCGGCATGAAAGGTGGTGAACTCAGCCAGGCCTTGATGCTCTACCGGGCCCTGGTTAATGAGAAAATAGAGAACAATTGGGTGTTTCCCGAGCGGCTTACCACAGAAAAAGGTAAACTGGAGGCAGTCGTTATTGTTCGAGCCCGGAGAGATGGCACCCTAACAGACATTTCTTTCGAAAAGAAGTCCGGGAACCCGCACTTCGATGATTCGGTGTTGAAGGCTATTCTCAAGTCTAAACCTTTTCCGCCTTTTCCTGATATCTATAGCCCTCAAGAAGAAGAGATCGTAATTCGTTTTTCTCCTGCAACTGTGAGTTCCTAAGATCATGAAAAGATGTTGCTCCCGGAATCTCCGCAAGAAAATTCTCTACCTATCAATCAGTCTATTGTTAATCGTCCAGGCAGAACCTGCTGTAAGCAAGATCTACATCGATATACACTCTCCATTGCAGAAGAAACTTATCACCGCCATTCCAAAGTTTCGAAATGAAGGCGAGGATGTCGCAAACCACCCAGTGGGGGAAGAGCTGGCTAAGATACTCAGTGACGCCTTGAGTTTTAGCAGTTTATTTCAGATTCTGAATCCGGCTGTTTTTCTTCAGGACCCCGACAAGGTGGGGGTTGAGTTGGAAGAGATCAAGTTTTCGGAATGGAGTTTTCTTGGTGCGGACTTACTGGTACGTGTCAGTTACCGAATCCAAGGAGACCGTCTGGAATTGACGGGCCGTCTTTTTGATGTGATTCCCCAGAAACTTCTGCTGAAAAAAACCTACACCAGTGATCTGACTGCTTCTCGGCAAGCGATACTCACCTTCGCAGACGAGATAATGTTGGAGCTCACCGGCGAGCCAGGTATTTTTCAAACGCAAATCGCATTCGTTGGGAACGCTACTGGTCACAAGGAAATCTACCTGGCTGAATTCGATGGTTCCAACATTCGCCAACTTACCCATGATGGATCCATGAACCTCTCTCCGGACTGGTCAGCAGACGGACAAAAACTTTCCTATGTGAGTTATAAGCGGGATAATCCTGACCTTTACATCTTGGACCTGGCAACGCAAGCGGTAAAGCGCATCAGCATGCGTCCAGGCTTAAATATAGCATCGGCCTGGCACCCCCAAGGTGGCAAGCTGGCCGCTACCTTGAGCTTTACTGGAAACCCCGAGCTCTATCTGTTGGATACGCAAGGACAAATACTGAAGCAGTTGACGGTTAGCTGGGCCATTGAAGTTTCGCCGTCTTGGTCTCCGGATGGCCAGAAAATGGCCTATGTCTCTAACCGAGCAGGAAAACCGCAGATTTACCTGCTGGATGTTACTAGTGGTCGCAGTACGAGATTGACCTTCGAGGGAGACTACAACACCTCACCGGCTTGGTCTCCACGAGGGGATCGGATAGTCTACGCCGGCTTGCACAATGGTCAATTTGATCTTTTTATGATAAACCCTGATGGTGGAGAACTTCGCCAGCTCACAGGGGGGGAAGGTAACAACGAGAATCCGAGTTGGTCTGCAGATGGAAGGTTGATTCTCTTTCAGTCAGATCGCCGCGGCCCTCCTACCCTTTGGGTTATGCTGGCGAATGGAACGGAGCAGCGACAGCTGCGAATTGACCTGGGCGGCTCCAAGACGGAGCCGGCCTGGTCTCCGCGATTGACGAGAGGTGCTCCTTAGTAGTATAAAGGGAAGCGGCTAAGGCGGCTGGCTGAAAACAGTTCATATATTTTCCCCAGCCGCTCATCTTGTTGAATGCGGTCAGGTTATTTCATTGGGCATGAAAGAAAGGTTGACAAGGAGAGGAGGTCAGAGAGGCATGCGAAAGAGCAGAACATGGATTTTGGGCTCAGTTTTGTTGGCTATGCTTCTGGTGCTGGGAGTTTCCTGTGCCAAGAAAACAGTCACCACAGAAGAAGTGGTGGTCGAGGAGACCGTGGTAGCAGAGGATACCACAGCCCAGGCTGCTGAGGACGAGGCAGCGGCTCGGGCCGCTGAGGAAGCGCGGCTGAGACAGCTGCAGGCTGAGGAGGCGGCCCAAATGGCGGAAGAGGCCAGGCGAAGTGCATTCGAGGAAGAAAATATCCACTTTGACTTCGACAAATACGTGCTCACTCCCCAGGCCATGATGATTCTCGACGAAAAAGCGGCATGGTTGCGAGAACATCCCGAGGCACGGGTGCTCATCGAGGGACATTGTGACGAGCGCGGCAGCAATGAATACAACCTTGCTCTGGGTGATCGCCGTGCCAACAGCGCCAGGAACTACCTGGTCAAGTCAGGGGTGGCTGAGAGTCGATTAACCACCATTTCCTATGGTGAAGAGCAGCCCCTCTGCATGCAACAGGATGAGTCTTGTTGGTCAAAGAACCGACGGGCTCAATTTGGCGTTCGCTAACGATCTGCACCCGGGCTATTGCCTGGTTGAACCAGGCTGAGATGACATTGAGACAGCAGGAATCGGCTCCGGCTCTGCGCTGCAGAGCTCGGGCCGACTCCTGCTTCACCACTCAATGGAACTACATGTCCTGGGTAAAGAAGGCATGGCTCCACAAGGCTAATGCACCTGGACAGGTATCGTCTGGTCTGAAAAAGCTGGGTCTGGGCAAGCTCCGCGTTTTGCCGGATCTCCATTCAGCCCTGGGAGTAGTATTCAGATGTGTGCAGCAATGCACGCGTGGACAGGCCTCTTTGCCTGATTAGTGAATCTACTGCCAGGAAGAGGGTTGCCGAATATTCACCCCACATCGTCTGCCGTCTATGGTACATGGCACCATTTCGGCGCTCCACCGGATACCCCGAGCGTTATTCAAGCTCCTTTTCCCCTTCAGCATCTGCGGCATCTCGTACGTGTTCCCTGTCGAGCCGGAAGGAGCGCAAGGATGATGATGGAAATACACAGCCAGGCAATTGTCCATCCCGCTTGCGTTACACTTTAGCGGACCAGGGAGGTTCAATTGGAAGCATTCAAGATGAACAGGATTGTATCAGCCTACGTCAGGATGGGTTGCTCGGGATCTGGCTTGATGGTTTTTTTGCTGCTGTGGGTGTGGCTCGGTGGTTGCGCCTCCCAGAAAGAAGTATCTGTACTTCAGAGGCAGATCTGGACGGCGCGCCGTGACTTGGATAAGAACAAAACTCAGGTTTCCCAACTGGAAAACAAAATGAATGAGAAGTTCAAAGAGCTTGATGCTGACAGGCAGCCGCTTCGTCGCAATCAGGCCGCAGTGGGAGCGCAGTTGGACCGAATAGAGCTGGAACTGGGTCGTTTGAGCGGTCAACTGGAGGAAGCTGAGGCCTTGAACGCCCGACATGGAGAACGAATAAGTGAACTCCAACAGAGCCAGATGGCCTCCATGCTGGAGATGCGTAAGACCTTAGACGATCTGCAGCGAAGGTTGAGCCTGATGGCCAACTATCTTGGGCTTCAAGAGCTGGCAGTCAGCCCACCTCCACAAGTCACAACAGAAAATAAGACCGCCAAAGCAGAGCCCGCTGCCGCAAATGTGGAAACTACCGATAAAAAACCGCCCACTAGTGCAGAAGAGCTTTATGGTAAGGCTTTTCAATTATTTCGGGCCGGACAGTTCGAGTCAGCCAGGGGCGAATTCGCCAGTTATCTCAAACTGTATCCAAAAACTGACCTGACGGATAATGCTCAGTTCTGGCTGGGTGAGTGCTATTATGCGGAGAAGAGCTATCGTGAGGCCATAGCCGCCTATGAAAAAACCATCCAGGAATATCCCAAAAGTGAAAAGGTAAGTAGCGCCTTACTCAAGCAGGGAATGGCCTTTCTAGAACTGGGGGACAAGACCGCAGCCAAGATACTGTTGAAGAAGGTTGTGAAGGGTCACCCAAATAGCAACCAGGCCAAAATTGCTCAGAGCAAGCTCGCTCGGATCAAGTGAGGCAGAGCGCAGAACACAAGGTTTTCGAGAGCCAGGATGATGAACCCTTCTGGCTCTAGGTGTCAGGTAATGTTCTGTTTAACTGTATCTCCTGTGCTGTTCCACACTCCTGGCAGAAATTCCGCGATAAAGGTCTAGCTCTGTATTGAAGAAGACAGGTAGAGATCATTGTACAGGTCTTCTTTGAGCCTGCAGTATTGATGAATTCTCTGAGTTCGTGAACTCTCAATACCACTTCATACATAATCCAGGCTAGCTGGAGGGGTCAGAGAACATGGAGATTGTTTACGGGAGGAAATTCCTCCTGGAGATGATGCCAAAGAATTCAGTATGCGCAGAAATTGGCGTGAGCCAGGGGCTGTTCTCACAAGAGATTTTGGAGGTGGTTAAACCCAGAAAGCTGCACCTAATAGACCCGTGGGCCCTCCAACCCCATGCAAGCAATTATGAAGTTGTCTGCGAGAAATTCAAAGACCAGATTGAGTCGGGTCAGATCGAGATTCACAGGTCCAAATCGCAGTTCGTGTATGATCATTTTGCCGATAGATATTTTGACTGGATTTACGTAGACGGGAGCCACAATTACAAAAGCGTCCGAAGAGATCTGGATCTATATTATGCCAAAATTAAAATGTACGGTTTTATCACTGGGGATGATTATCGGCTGGTAGAAAAACGAAAAGGTTTGCGAGATGCGGTTGCTGAAATTGCTGAAAAATACTCCATGCGTCTCCTTCTCATCAAGAACAACCAGTACATCCTCTGGAAAAAAGGGCCGGGTCCAGCACCCCCCGGGGCGCTCCGATCTCCTGAAGGGGATTGAATACAAGCTAAGCAGTCACTAGGATCTCAGTAGTCTTTGTAACAAGACCATCTGCGTTTTTGCGCGGCTCTTTGCAGATGGTATGGTGAACCGCAGAATATCGAACGGGGAATTTCGAATATGGAAGTGATCATTATCCACTTCTGCGGTGTGTTATTCTGCGGTTCGATATTCGATATTCAGACTTTAGGGAATAGACTCCTTATGCACACCATATTCGTTCTTTCACCGATCTTTGCAGATGGTATGGTGAACCGCAGAATATCGAACGGGGAATTTCGAATATGGAAGTGATCATTATCCACTTCTGCGGTGTGTTATTCTGCGGTTCGATATTCGATATTCAGACTTTAGGGAATAGACTCCTTATGCACACCATATTCGTTCTTTCACCGATCTTTGCAGATGGTATGGTGAACCGCAGAATATCGAACGGGGAATTTCGAATATG
>CAYFXH010000167.1:0-778 GCA_964346905.1 uncultured Desulfobacteraceae bacterium
CAGATTCAAGATGGTGTCCATCATGCCGGGCATGGAAAGAGCTCCGCCGGAACGTACCGAAACCAAGAGAGGATTTTTCGGATCGCCAAAACCTTTTCCTGTCTTCTTTTCGAGTTCCTTCATGTGGGAGGTAATCTGAGGCATGAGTCCTTTGGGCATTTTGTTGCCAGACTCAAGATATTCGATGCAGGCCTCGGTGGTAATAACGAACCCTGGAGGCACTCGAAGACCGATCTGGGTCATCTCGCAGAGGTTCGCACCCTTACCCCCCAGAAGCTTTTTGTTCTTGCCGTCACCTTTTTCAAAGGAGTACACATAGGTTTCTGCTGCAACCTTTCTTGCAGCCGTCTTTACAGCCGTTTTTGCAGCTGTTCTTGCAGCCATGGTTCCGCTCCTTTTTCACTGTTGTTATGCCCCCGTGGCAGTCGGGTTAGCGCAGATGCCATTGCGGGGGTTTTCTCGATCTGGGTCTGAAGCAAACTACTCATGCAGACGTCGTAAGTGCATTAGTATGACAGAGATCCTGTAATAGTCAATATCAATAAAGGGTATCTCAGGGCCCTCAAAGGAAATCACATTTTGGTCGCCAATGTTTTCTTAATTTCATAGAATAATGAGGCAGTGAATACCAGCAATAAGACACCTGCAGGCGACATCTATCATAAGGTCCCCGTAAGGGTGCCGGGTTGTTGTCCTAGTGATCCTGGCGCTTTTACCGCTCAAGACCCATGAGCACATGGAGCTCACTGAAGTGTGACCCCCAAATCTATGCAAGATC
>CAYFXH010000167.1:788-1095 GCA_964346905.1 uncultured Desulfobacteraceae bacterium
TGAGACTCTCGGTACTCACGGTACCGCGAAGCAGTGACAAGATGATCAGTAAAGCCATGGGACTGCCCGCTGACGAGGTCTTGCTGGATTTGGAAGATGGTGTTGCTTTGGAGCAAAAAGAGGGGGCAAGGTTGAAAACCATTCGTGCCTTAAAAGATCACGATTGGGGAGACCGGATTCGGGCCTACCGGATTAATGGTCTGGATACACCCTTCGGGTATCGAGATATCATTGATGTTGTAAAGCAAGCGGGGGAGAGTATCGACGTTATTATTGTACCCAAGGTTGAGAAAGCAGCAGAGGTACA
>CAYFXH010000167.1:1105-8249 GCA_964346905.1 uncultured Desulfobacteraceae bacterium
CTTAGCCAGCTTGAAATGAGACTGGGCCTCAATCGAACCATTGGTCTCGAGGCCTCAATCGAGACTGCCCTGGGAATGTTGAACGTCAAGGAGATCGCCTTTGCCAGTCCTCGGCTGGAAACGCTGGTGTTTGGCATCGCTGACTACGGTGCGTCACTTACCATGCCCAGCAGGTCCATCAGCGGGCACGGGGATGCGGAAGAGAGTTATCCCGGTCATCGCTTCCACTTTCCCATGAGTCGGATGGCAATGGCAGCAAAGGCTGCTGGGTTAGCGGCCATTGACGCACCGTATGGAGACTTCAAAGACCAGAAAGGTCTTGAGGAATCCTGTCAAATAGCGCTCTCCCTGGGTTTTGACGGCAAATGGGCGATTCATCCTGCCCAGCTGGAGATTATCAACAATACCTTTACACCCAGTGCTGAGGATGTCAGCCGGGCTCAGCGAATCTTGAAAGCCTATGAGGAAGCACGAGCACAAGGAGCGGGAGCCACGGCCCTGAATGGTAAGATGGTTGATGGGGCCTCTATCCGCCTGGCCCAGGTAACCTACGAGCAAGCTCGCAGGTTGGGACTGGTGGAGGAGGAGAGCGGCTAGAGAAAATAGATGTGATTTCTTTTTCCCTTTTTGCACATGTCACCTCCTCCCTCAATCTGCACAGGTGCACTCCAGCCAAGCTCGTTATCGTCTGGTCGTCTTGACACCCATCCAAGGGATAATCTCTTTGGTATATATATTGCTTCTTAATGAGCTGTAACAGTGGATTCATCTGCTCTTTTATGGGCGTTAGCCTGGGGAGCACTGACTCCATGACTGAGAAAGCGTGGTCTTGGTTTTCAGGAATCTATAAGGGAAGGAGATGAAACCAGTAATGGAATCTTTGGATAATAGTCACTTTCAGTCGAACAAAGCAGCCACGGGGACGGAGTGCACACCCCCCTCATACGGAACAGCCGTCCCAAACCAACCAACGGTAATCCCCAGAAGGCTAGTCTGGCAAGTGATATTGATCTTCATTGCTTTTTGCTCTGGGGCTGCGATCATGACCATCGAACTTGTGGGCAACAGGATATTGGCTCCTTGGTTTGGCAACAGCCTTTACACGTGGACAGCTTTAATAGGGGTCATACTTGTAGCGATGAGTTGTGGATACTATTTGGGGGGATTTCTGGTAGACCGCAAACCCAACTATGTATTTTTGAGCCATCTCCTCATGGTATCGGCGCTGCTGACCCTCATAACGCCGTTAATTCAGGATTATATTGGTCATTCAATGAGCAATGTAAGTATTGTTTAGGGCCCTGTTTTTGCCAGTCTCTTGTTGTTTGCATTGCCCGGATGTGTTCTGGGCACCGTTCCTCCATTCACCATAAGACTTACTAGCCTTCTTTCTGAAGATAAACAGGTTGGACTCTCCGCTGGCTCTATAGGAATGTTTTCTACTTTCGGCAGTGTGGTTGGGACATTTGGTACCGGATTTGTTCTTATCCCACACGTGAGTGTGCGGATGATTTTTCTTATTGTAGGTGTAGTTCTATCCTTTCTTGCAGCCGCCGGCTATCTTCTGTTCATGCCCCAATGGGTAAAGAAACTGAGGGCCGTAGTTTGTTTGGCTTTTGGAGCAACGCTTGTTGCCACAATATCTTTTGCGAAGAACACTGATCGTCCGGGTGTTCTGTATGAAGAAACGACATTCTACCATCAGATAAGAGTTGTCAAAAAGAGACTTCCAAATGGCCTACATGCCAAAATACTCTACCTCGACACCCAATTAGCAGGAGCTCAAACAGAGGAATCTCGGGATATCGTCTTTGAATATCAACGCTACTGGGCACTTGCGAAATTGTTTTTTCCAGAGATACGACGTGCGGCTTTCTTGGGAGGTGGAGCGTACACAATGCCCGAAAAGCTTCTCGAGGCGTACCCGGAGTCAGTGGTTGACGTCATAGAAATTGATCCCCGGGTGGTGGAAGTCGGGCGCACATTCTTCCACATTGATGAGTATCCTCGAATGAATGTTATGACGGAGGACGCTCGTTACTATCTCAGACGGAGCAACAACAGATATGATCTCATATTTGGAGACGTTTATAGTGATGAGCATTACGTACCTGCTCATTTGTTGACGGTGGAGTTCTTTGCCCTTGTTGCAGACCGATTGAGCAGCAGAGGCGTATACATGATGAATTTGGCAAGTGCACTTGTTGGCGAAAAATCCGATCTATTTCGTAGCGTAATGAAATCACTCAATCACGTGTTTGAACACGTATATGTTTTCAGTACCAAGCAACCTCATCCATTTAATTGGCTTTCATCAGATAACTTGATTATTGTGGCAGCAGACCACGAACTGTCAATGGAATTTGATGAACATGTACAAGAAAAGGACAAACCTGAGCTTCTCAAGCTACTGAAGAGACGAGTAAAACTCAGATGGTTAGACCTGCATGATACCCCAATGCTCACCGACAACTATAACCCAGCTGAATACTTGGTTGCAAAGCAACTAAAGCACTTGATCAAACGAGGATACGTCATGCAATAAACTCATAAGGGGCTCATATGCCGAGGCCTGATCCAGCTATATATTTGGAATGAAAGAGCTTTTCAGTGTTATTTTACGTTGGAGGGTTGCCTCTGATTCACTCCATGATCTATGCTCCGCGCTTACCTGACAGATTCCACCCCAGATAACGGCTGAAAGCCGCTCCCGGCACACATGTTAATCTTCTTGACATGCCCTGTGTGTTGTGCTAAAAATATTAACTGACTGAGCGCTCGTTCAGTCAAGGTATAGAGCATACAATAAGGGGTACAGGGTACTAGGTACAAGGCCTAAGGTAGATAAAATTGGGCTGTCTTGCTCCATGCTCTATGCTCCATGCCCTTGCAATAATAGGATCGGGACCATCGCTATGGAAAAAGATCTCTCCCTGCTAAAGGACGTCCCTACCCAGGTCAAGGACCCGGAGCTGGTGAAGCTTCGACGACGGCAGATAGTGGACGCTGCTGTGGGGTTGTTTATCAAAAAGGGTTTCCACAAGACCACCACCCGTGAGATTGCCCAGGCGGCTGGATTATCCATTGGTTCGGTGTACGAATACGTTTCTACCAAGGAAGACGTGCTGTATCTAGTCTGTGATGTCATTCATGCTGAGGCGGAGAGACAGATTAGCGAAGCCTTAGCCAGAAGTAGTGGGGGGCGCGAGACGCTCGCTGAGGTGATCCGGCAATATTTCCTCGTCTGCGATCGCATGAGTGACCACATCTTGCTTGTTTATCAAGAAACCCAGTCGCTGCCCAGTAGGTGGCGCAAGAAGGTGTTGGGAAACGAGGTTAGATTCACTGGAATTTTCAAGGGGATGTTGGAGAGGTTGGTGACCAATGGTGAGCTACCTGCTCTCGAGCCACGGACCTTGGAGTTGGTAGCCCACAATATAACAGTTTTAGGACACATGTGGACTTTCAGGCGCTGGTTTCTCAGGCGCCACTACAGCATTGAGGAGTACATAACCATCCAAACAGCGCTGATTTGCGGGGAGCTGTTTGGGTCAAGATGATGGTTTCGGAATTTGTACAAATCATTGAACTCCTTGCATATTTTGGGAGTTTTTCCTTCTGCCTCGCTCATGGAATGATGGAATATTGGAATATAGGCGGGAAGAGCGGCAAGAAACACATAATGGTTCTAGTGCTTGTTACCCCATACTTCCAGTCTTCCATTATTCCAATCTTCTCCTGCAATCTTGCGGGACGGAGCGAAGCGGAGCTAAGTTCGATTAGGAGACCGTGATGACGGCTAAAAATGACGTGTACAGGCCCAAATGTGCGGTTCGAGTGGTGACGGCCACCTCCCTCTTCGATGGCCATGATGCAGCCATCAATATCATGCGACGTATTCTCCAGGCCACCGGCGTGGAGGTGATCCACCTGGGCCACAATCGCTCGGTGCAAGAGATTGTCGACTCCGCCATTGAGGAGGACGCACAGGGAATTGCCGTGTCTTCATACCAAGGTGGACACATTGAGTTTTTTAAATACATGGTGGATCTGCTCAAAGAAAGAGGTGTGCCCCATATCAAGGTTTTTGGCGGAGGTGGCGGGGTTATCGTCTCCGAAGAAATCAAGGAGTTGGAGGGTTATGGTGTGGAGAGAATTTACTCTCCAGAAGATGGCGTCCGTCTTGGCTTGCAAGGGATAATTAACGATTTAGTCACAAGAATTGATTTTCCCACAGTGGAGCCCGAAGGCGACTTTGCAATCGATCAGTTACACCCAGACAATAAACCATTGGTGGCAAAGCTCATAAGCGCCATGGAGTTGGCCAAGGCAAAAGAGAACGGGCATCTGGCCGGACTTAGATCTCGCATCAGTCAGATAATCAAGGAACGAAAAACACCGGTAGTAGGGATTACCGGTACTGGCGGGGCGGGGAAATCGTCACTAACAGATGAACTGATCCTTCGGTTTTTACATGATTTCAAGCAGATCAACATTGCCATTCTCAGTACCGATCCATCTCGCCGAAGAACAGGCGGTGCTCTTCTGGGTGATCGCATCAGGATGAATTCCATTGGCACCGACCGGGTCTACATGCGATCCCTTGCCACCCGAACATCACGCACGGAATTGTCGGCGGCAATCGGGGACGCCGTTGAGGTGCTTAAAGCAGCAGGGTTCGACCTCATCATCGTGGAGACCGCGGGAATAGGCCAGGGAGATACGGCAATTGTTGATCTCGTGGACCTGTCCATATACGTGATGACACCCGAGTTCGGCGCACCGTCGCAGTTGGAAAAGATTGACATGCTTGATTTTGCCGACTTAATCGCGGTGAACAAATATGAGAAACGAGGCGGTGAGGACGCCGTCCGTGAGGTGAGAAAGCAGGTGCAGCGCAACCGTAAAGAATGGGACCGACAGGCTGAAGAGATGCCGGTATTTGGTACAATTGCGTCCAGATTCAACGATGATGGGGTAACTGCACTGTATCAGGCGGTACTGGATAAGATCTCGGAGAAGACTGAGATCCGCTTTGATTCAAACCTCCCGAAGGTACAGACCCATACCTCCACCTCCAAGACCATTATCGTTCCACCCGAGCGCACCAGGTATTTGGCTGAGATCGCTGATACGGTGAGAGCTTACCATCTCCATACGGATCAGCAGGCGGAGTCAGTGCGACGTCATTGGCACCTCAGCCAGGCCGCAAGGTTGATGGAACAAGCCGGAGAGTCCGCAGACATGGCCAATACCCTGGCTCGTCTCCAAGAAGAAGTCGCTAAGGCTGAGCAGGTTCTGGACGAAGAAACCGCGCAGTTGCTGCGAGAGTGGCCGAAAATGCAAGAGGCATACAGTGGCGATGCATTTGTCTACAAGGTAAGGGGCCGGGAATATACGGTTCCGCTCCATACTCAATCTCTATCCCGGCAGAAGATCCCAAAGATGGTGTTGCCCCGGTTCAAGGATCCAGGTGAAATATACCGCTACCTGAGGGAGGAAAACGTGCCCGGTAGTTTTCCTTACACCGCAGGCGTGTTTCCCTTCAAACGTGCCGATGAGGAGCCGACGCGGATGTTCGCAGGCGAGGGTGATCCCGCCAGAACCAACCGCCGCTTTAAAATGCTCTCTGAGCACCACAAAGCCAAGCGGCTCTCCACAGCATTCGACTCCGTTACCCTCTATGGCTACGATCCTGACGAGAGGCCGGATATTTACGGCAAGGTTGGGACGTCTGGGGTAAGTGTGTGCACCTTGGAAGATGTGAAAGTTCTCTACGACGGCTTTGACCTCTGTGCACCCACTACATCCGTGTCCATGACCATTAACGGCCCAGCTCCGATTATTCTAGCGATGTTCTTGAACGCTGCAATAGATCAGCAGATTGACAAATTCAAGGCAGCACACGGGCGTGAACCCAGTGAGAGCGAATATCAGCGGATCCGGGCCGAAGTTCTCCGCACGGTGCGCGGCACGGTACAGGCAGATATTCTGAAAGAGGACCAGGGACAGAACACCTGTATATTCTCCACAGATTTCGCCCTTAAAATGATGGGCGACATCCAGGAGTTCTTCATTCAGAACAATGTGGCAAACTTCTACTCGGTGTCCATCTCTGGCTACCATATTGCTGAGGCCGGTGCCAACCCCATCAGTCAGCTAGCATTCACCCTCGCCAACGGCTTTACCTATGTTGAGTACTATCTGTCGCGGGGAATGGAGCTGGACAGCTTCGCTCCCAACCTATCGTTTTTCTTCTCCAACGGCATGGACCCGGAATACACGGTAATCGGGCGAGTTGCTCGACGCATTTGGGCCATCGCAATGCGGGAGAAATATGGGGGCTCGGCCCGGTCACAGATGCTCAAGTACCACATCCAGACCTCTGGTAGGTCCTTGCATAGCCAAGAAATTCAACTCAACGATATCCGCACTACCCTCCAAGCTCTTACTGCCATCTACGACAATTGCAACAGCCTCCATACCAACGCCTACGACGAGGCCATCACCACCCCCACCACCGAGTCAGTGAGACGGGCCCTGGCCATCCAGCTCATCATCAATCGGGAGTGGGGTTTGACCAAGAATGAAAATGTCAATCAAGGAAGCTTTATTATTGAGGAGCTGACCAGACTGGTGGAGGAGGCGGTATTGCTAGAATTCGACCGGATCACCGAGCGCGGTGGGGTTCTGGGTGCCATGGAGACAGGATACCAACGGAGCAAGATTCAAGAGGAGTCTATCTATTACGAGACCCTGAAACATTCAGCAGAGTTGCCCATCATCGGGGTCAATGTCTTTCGTCTTCCAGGGGTCGAGGCAGAGTCAATGGCTTGTAATCTGGCGCTTTCTCGCGCCACTGAAGAAGAGAAACAGTCGCAGCTCAAACGTTTGCGAGAGTTCCAACGTCACCATGAGAAAGAGGCTCTAGCTGCTCTCGAGCGGTTACAACAGGTAGCCCTGGCGGGGGATAACATTTTCGCCGAGCTGATGGAGACGACCAGGTACTGTAGCTTGGGACAGATAACCCAGGCACTTTTTGAGGTTGGCGGGAAATACCGGCGGAATATGTAGCGAAGGCATGGGGCATAGAGCATGGGGCATAGGGAAATGATTTCGGATTTCGGATTTCGGATTTCGGATT
>CAYFXH010000167.1:8259-8498 GCA_964346905.1 uncultured Desulfobacteraceae bacterium
AAAAAACGTAGGGCATGGAGTATGGGGCATGGGGAAGTAATTTCGGATTTCGGATTTAAGAAAAGGCCGAAACGGAGAGATGGAGAAACGGCGAGACGGGGATTAAAGATCAGACGACAGAGGTCAGTAGGTAGCAGGCAGGGGGCAGCAGGCATAGGGCAAAGAGCATAGAGCAAAGGACATGGGGCATGGAGCAGAAGTCAGAGGTCAGAGGACAGAGGACAGAGGACAGATAAAAG
>CAYFXH010000168.1:0-8493 GCA_964346905.1 uncultured Desulfobacteraceae bacterium
CATCCTGTGCCAGAGTCAAGACCAGCCAAAGTTTAGATTAAGGGATGTAATGTTAAGTCCAAATGAAATATTTGTGCCAATGGTTTTATTATTCTACCCAGTTGAAAGTCCTGTCCACCGCTTTTTTCCATTCCTTGTAGCACTTTTCCCTGACGGTCGACTCCATGGCGGGGTGGAAGGTTTTATCTTCGGACCAATTTTTCCGCAGCCCTTCAATGCCAGACCAAAACCCGACGGCCAGTCCGGCCGCATAGGCAGCTCCCAAAGCAGTGGTTTCCGAAACTTGGGGACGGATTACCGGTACATTCAGGATATCGGATTGAAACTGCATCAGCAATTCATTACCGACCATACCGCCATCGACTTTAAGTTTGGTTAATTCGACACCGGAGTCCTTGTTCATGGCTTCGACAATATCCCGTGTTTGATAGGCGCTGGCTTCCAAAACCGCCCTGGCGATATGCCCTTTGTTCACAAATCGAGTAAGTCCGGCAATTATGCCGCGCGCATCTGAACGCCAGTATGGAGCAAACAGCCCTGAAAATGCGGGTACAAAGTAAGCACCACCGTTATTATCCACAGTTTCGGCAAGGTCCTCGATTTCGGGAGCACTGGAAATCAATCCCAGGTTATCCCTTAGCCACTGTACAAGGGCGCCTGTAACAGCTATGGCTCCTTCCAGGCAGTAGACGGGGCGCTGGTCATTGATTTGATAGCCCAAGGTGGTAAGCAGGCCTTGCCGGGAAGGTACAGGGGTAGTACCGGTATTCAGCAATAAAAAACATCCGGTACCGTATGTGTTTTTGGCCTCTCCCATGTCAAAGCATGCCTGCCCCACTAACGCAGCCTGTTGATCGCCGAGGGCGCCGCAGACCGGTATCTTCGCGCTCAAGGGCCCATCCCCACGGGTTGCGCCCCAGCTGTTAGTATCGCTGGAGGGTACGATATTAGGAAGAATCTGATGGGGAATTCCCAAGATTTGCAGGATATCTTCATCCCAATCCAGCGTATTTAAATCCATAAGCATAGTCCGGCTGGCGTTGGTAACGTCGGTTACGTGTGCCCCGCCCGAGGGTCCTCCGGTGAGCCACCAGATCAGCCAAGTTTCCATAGTACCAAAAAGAGCATCGCCTTTATCCGCGGCGGTCCGGGCTTCGGCGATATGATTTAAGATCCATTTGATCTTGGGTCCTGAAAAATAGGTTGCGATGGGAAGACCGGTTTTATCACGAAACCGATTTTGTCCCTGTTCCCGGCTTAATTCTTTGCATATTTCATCTGTACGCGTACACTGCCAGACAATGGCGTTGGTGTAAGGTTTGCCTGTATTTTTATCCCAGATCACTGTGGTTTCTCGCTGATTGGTGATGCCGATAGCGGCCAGATCTGAGCCGGAAAGATTCGCCTTCGCAAGGGCCCCCTGGATAACGTCCTCACTGTTCTGCCAGATTTCAAGGGGGTTATGCTCCACCCAACCCGGCTGCGGAAAAATCTGTTCATGCTCTTTCTGGTCGATAGCGACTATTTGTCCGCTATGATCAAAAATAATGAAGCGGTTACTTGTCGTGCCCTGATCCAACGCTCCCACATAATAGGTCATTTTTCAATCTCCTTTCCGGGAAATTAGGTGAGTTGGCAGGGGACCTCATGATGACTAAACGGATTTATGAAGAAAATGAGGTCCGACAAAGCCAAATAACTGAGATGTTAACATAAAGATTCGCAAATTGGCCCACCAGAAATGTGGATTACATACTTTAATCTCCCACTTTTCCTCTTAAGACCAAGGTACAATATCTTGGTTTAAGCTTAAAAAATGCGGAGTCCTTAACTCCGCTTTTTTTAAATGCTGTAATTATATAACTCCAGTAGTATGCTAAGCATCACATCCAGTTAGATCTAAAATGTTTTAGACTGATACTAAAAGCAGCATAAACTAAAACCCGGTCTCATTGCGAGGCCGGGTTTACTTTTTCAAGGTATTATTTGTAACCTTAGTTTTCTTTACTCCTCATCTTTCTCCCGGTTGATGTCGCCCAGGATCTTGGGGGTGGGAAGTTCGACGTTGATGGCTCTAGCCCGCAACGCCTCCACCAATAGGATCGTCACCATGCCGTTGAGGGACCTGTAGCGTTCGGCTGCCAGTTTCCTAACCTCCCGAGCGAGGCTTTTCGGAAGCTTCAGGCTTATCCTCTCCATAGCTCCTCCCTTGATGGAAACCTTTCAAATTATAACTAAATAATCGTGTGGAAAAAACCTACTTTTAGGGAAAATGATTTCTCTTACATCATTTTTAATACGATGTCAATAAACTTGATTCGGTCGCTTTTCAGTTAACAATTATAACTTTTGCTTGGTTTTCCTCCACTGCCCTTCAGTATTCCTAATAGTTAGGAAGTTTAAATATTTCGTTGTATAATTAATAATATTTATTATTTATAACTAATTTTTAATAATACACCATGGGACTGGAGATTGGAAAAAGGAAGATTGGCTTGACTGGAGGATAGTGGTCAAGTCCCATGAAAAGCTGAAACTCCCTTTCGGCCTTCCTCCGGCTTCTTCTCAAGGGAGCAGAGGCGACAATGCCAAAGCTGACCGTTGAACAACTCCTCGAGGCCATAGAGCATCTCTATGAGGCTTTAAGGATACTGAAATCTGTGCTTAAAGAAATTGGAAGCGGTGCAATGAGAGGAATCGAGATTTCAGATGGCCTGGCCACAGCCTGGTTCCAAGTTAATTGTTGTCGCCTTTATACCCAGTCAGATGTCAACTTCGAAGAACTCAACGTGGAGGCCATGGGACTCATAAATGACGCAAAATGCATGATAGATAGCCTTATGAATTGGCACAAAGGAATGACCCCTCATGCAAAGCTTTACATAACTCATAGCATCAGATCTGCCGGAGCTAACCTGAACCTTGTTCTAACTGACATGGAAAGCTGCCTGAGTAATAAGAAGAGGGGCATGGGGGTGGAGAGGCTACCGGCTTTGTAGCGAGCTTACCAAAGGTACTTACGAGGTACTTACGTTCTTTCTCTGCAGCGTGTCGCACATGCCTTGTGTCACAGCTGTGGCGTTACTTGTGGCCGACGAACAATATGCCAGTAAAGTAGCCCTCGAAATACCAGGGAAACAGTACGTTCCGATCAAGGA
Organism: uncultured Desulfobacteraceae bacterium; assembly: GCA_964346905.1. GTDB lineage: Bacteria > Desulfobacterota > Syntrophobacteria > BM002 > BM002 > BM002. The sequence continues at coordinate 3,159 of CAYFXH010000168.1, forward strand.
AAAAATCGAACAAAAATATGATCTGAAAGTAGGAATTGGAAGCCCCTACTTGGGTTATGGGGTTGTTGCCAGAAAGCCGGAGTAGGAATTGAAACCCTGCCCTCATTGCAACACTGATCTGCTTATCACTGCAACCGATAGTGTCTGCTCTTTTTGTAGAGCGAGCTTTTGACCAAGCTTCTCATTTCCCTAGCACTCAAGGCATCGACTGGAGAGAGGAAGAGCTCGAAGAATAGGGCTACTCCTAATGCAAGATTTACCAGCTCCTTTGCAAAAAATTCTCTTCAAACAAATGAGCCAAGCGCCTTCTCTAGAGGAGTGTAAGCGTTGCGCAATCTCTGGGGGTATCCCACATGATTGCTGCAGGACCCCTGGCTTTGCCATTTATGAAAATGTCCAACTTATATACGAAGAATACGTGAAACACCTGTATAAATCTCTTCCTTTTGGGAACGAACATTGGAACATCAATGAATTTATCCAATTCTATTTTAGTGAAGTAACATTCCTGTACTCATTGGATGGAAGGAATGTGCTATTAAGAGTTTATTATCCAAAGGTAGTTGATTGTGAATCTTTGACAAATGATCAAACTCAAAAACCGCATCAGATAGGTCCTAGGATAATGCCAGATACTGATTTAAACCTAATAGTCCTCATTCCTTATGATTTCAATAACTTCTTTGCAAAGCGTGATTCAAAAAGAGCCACTAATCAAGGCTGTGTATTTCTGGAAAGAAGGAGTGACTTTCTAATTAATAATGCCAATGGCTGCTTATTGCACTCAGAAAACTTAACAACCCATATTACTAGTAAGCCAATAAATTGCATCTATTTTAATTGCAAACTCAAAGAAGATGAGTCCACGAAACAGGAGAAGACCGTAAATCTCTTCAAGGAGTTATTTCGGCATTTTGGTAATTATGACTAGCCAATCTTTGAAACAACATCGGTATCCCCAACGTCTCAGCCGCGCTCTTAACATCCCTCGCCTCCAGAGCTATCCCGCCGGCCTATTGCCATTTTTTCAGGAACTTCTCCTGCGCCTAGGTCAGTCTGTGCCTGCCCGTCTCAACCTCTATGGCCACGCCCCGCCCTAGAAAGATCCATAGCAGGTCGGCCACACCATTCATGCCTATGGGGCCACCTGCATAGTGCTTGAAAACAAAGCTTCATGCTCAGTGATGAGATTCTTAATCGTTCTCACTAGATCTTTGTGACTAGGTTTGTTCGTCGCTCTGAAAGTATGCAGTCTTAATAGCACTGTGAGACTGTTGCCTCAATCAACCAAAGGGCTTGCGATGATTGGCAACTGGAGATACATGCTTGGCGCTATTTTGTTTTTGGGTAGGGACATCGTTATTAGATAAACTCTCTTAGTATTCTACTAGGTGTTTACATAACATACTACACTCTGTAGTTCGAGACTCCGTTACCAAACATAGTAGTTGTCTCACTTTTGGTTGGCTTGCCTTGGATTCAAGTTTAAGCGTTATAGGTGTCAATTTCCCAGGAGAGCCCTTGGTTTTCATATATCATACTCCACACTTCCCCTCTTGAGAACCAGCTACAATATCCTGGTTTAAACTAAGAAAATGCGGAGTTTTTGGCTCCGCTTTTTTCTTCTCAACATCCTGTGCCAGAGTGAAACCCAGCAAACTGTGCATTAAGGTATGGAACCCAAAGTTCCACAGTGATTGAGGTGACTTTATATTTCTCGATCCATACCCACTCAAACCCGCCCGTACTGTCCACTCAGTTTTCTGCTTAAATGCCCACCTGTTGAACAAATCTACTAACTGAGTTGAAAATCTCATCAAAATAGTGGTTTTTCGTATTGAAACAAATTCCCCTAGAGTTATGCTTCTCACGTCAGGCAGGTACAGCTTTGGGCCATATGCTAGTTGCGATGTGTCTTCAGTTCTAGAAAGCAGAGCAACTCTACGCCCATCTACATTGTGTTAACCCTGCCGAATATGATCATCATAAAGGGGAGAATAAGAAATGAATACGAGACTTTTCTTAATAATATCGCTACTGGGTCTGGGCGTATTCGCAGGTTACGCCAACGCTGGATCGCCCATGAACATATATGAGGCAGTTCTAATAGAGGATACCCAACATACACCTAACATATCGACTGAAGAACTTCGGATCATATTGGCTGACAAGAGTGCGACAGTCTTCGACGTACGTCCATTCAAAGAGTATGCGATCGACCACATTCCTGGTGCGCTAAGCGTTTCTGCGAAGCCTGGGGTGACAAGAGAGGAATACATCTCTGATATCGCCGAAATCGGTCGCCTCGTTGGCGAAAACAAGACGGCGCCCGTAGTTCTCTACTGCAGTGGCCCGTATTGTGGAAAGAGCAAAAGAGTCGCGAAGGAGCTGGTAGCTGCAGGATATACCAGCGTGCGGCGTTACCAGCTTGGGATTCCGGTTTGGCGAGCACTAGGTGGAGTGACTGAGATCGAACTCGAAGGCGTTAAATACGTTGTGGAGAAGGATCTGACAGCGGTACTTATAGATACAAGAGATCCTGGGAAATTCGCGGCAGGTACTCTCCCGAACGCTCGGAATCTTCCGCAAAGCCTAGTTGAGCCGGGCAAGGGCGGCAAAGAAGTAAAAAAGGCAAAGAAGGATGGGCGCTTGCCTATGGAAGACCATAATACACGCATCATAGTGTTTGGGCGAGACGGCATGCAAGCCAAGCCAGTGGCTGAAGCTTTATGTAAGAATGCGTTCCATAACGTTTCCTATTTCTCCGGAAGATTCGAGACCCTGCGGGCAGCACTTCGATAGATTAGCAAAACCTGACGGGAAACCGGTACATGGTCGATCAGCTCTTGATAAAATACAGGATGGAAGCATACTCGATTAGTGGGCGGCACACGCAGCTCGGCAGTGCAGCCAGGGTTGGACTGAGCGTTTGAACTGGGGTGTGTACAGAGTAATCTTGGGTACGATTATCATTACAGAATTCTATCTGAGATCACCGCTGATCGTCTGAAAGTATCATAACTTTAATGCGCACTTTTACCCTTTCTGACCAGCCCCACTATCTTGTGGTAGCCTCATCAGAGCCTAAGCTGTGCATTAAGGGATGGAATCTTAACTTTTGCACTGATCGCGGTGAGTATACATTTCTCATCATTAAATGAATCCGGTACTCCTCCCTTTGGCCCACGCAATTCAGGCCACAATGTGCTTTTGTCATTGACCTTAGCCGCTTGGCTGCGCTAGTCTAAAAATAACTCCTATTTTCTGCTCCACCTCATTTTCGAGAGATCATACCTTTAGTTCTGCACTACTCCAACTAGGCTCAGGGACGACTCATCGTGTTAATTGGCTTCACCCCTGATCTTTCCCCACACCTAAGATACCTGATCAAGAAATGAGACGGTTCGGAACTTGATTGATTTCTAATCGGGCTTTTAATACGGAAAATTATCTTGCCAACGTGTAGGTGTTAAGAGGTATGCCATGGTAACAACGCAAATGATTTCTCAGTGTAATTTATTTGCTGATCTTTCGAAGGAACAACTAGGGAACTTTGCCAGCCTTTGTGAAGAGGTCACTTGCCCTGAGGGAGAGATGGTCTTTTGCGAAGGAGCTTGGGGAAAACGGCTGTTCCTCTTTCTAGAAGGAATGGTCGTTCTCCAGACCCTGCTTGCTCCCGGTCCCGAGTCCATCACCCTTGCGGTGATCAATCAGCCTTATCAGGTCTTTGGCTGGTCAGCCGTAGTTCCTCCTCACTATTACACGGCCACAGCTTTCTGCCATGCAAACAGTCGCCTGCTGGCGCTGAATGGGAAGGAGTTCCTGCATGAATTGGAGAAGGATCCAGTAGCAGGCTTAAAAATCATGCAACGCATTGCTGAAGTGATCAGCGTCCGCTTGCGCAAGAGTAGACTTGCATTGCTAGCACCCTTATTGGAGGCGGTGCGGTCACTCGATGAGTCCCTGTGATCGTAGGGGATTGAGTCACTTCCAACTGTCAAAAGGAAGCGACATGCAATGCCATCTAGGTTAAACTATTCTGAGCTACTGCACTATATTGTGCTTGGTTCCCTAGGAGCAAAAGTTTAGATTAAGGGATGTAATACAAAGTGCGCTCCACCCCCTCTATTCTGACCCTCTATCAAGAAAGTCGGGCATAACTCTTGCAACTTTGATTCACCATAACAAGAAGAAATATACTGTATTCCCTTCAGGCTATGTATATGGCCTTGTCTCAGCTGTGGCATTAAGTTGGGTCGAACTCCTTTGAAGTAGTTCGAGGGGGTAAGTAATTATGGCTAATTCAAAAGACATTAGGCTAAAAAAATCTAAGATTGTGTTCGGGTGGATATTAGGTTTAGCAATTGTTGCGCTCTCATTTTGGGCATATAATATAATTCCGGGTTCTATGGGATATGGGTGTAAAAATCCCAACTCGGCAGCGGAGGCTGACCTAAGAAACCTGAAAACTAGTTTGCAAGCATACTATGCTGATTACAAAAGATATCCACAACCTGACGAGGTGCCCTCTTTCTACGAAGTATCAGATGATGTTACGGCCTCTTTCCTGACATCGGATAATAAGCAAAGCTTTGTTCTTATGGCGTTTCATAAAGAAGGTGACAAGATATATCTTACGACTAGCGAAACGAATCTTATCTACTGGATAATATTCTCAGAACAGGGACTAGTTCCACCAAATCCACTGTAGCTTAAGCGTTATCTCAGCTAAAGTCTGCCCTGCACTTTTGGAAATTAACATCTCATACTTTAATGATCAGTCAGGCCCCCTTTTGACCACCCCGACATCTGGTATTATGCTTTCCCAAAGCCGAATGTGGCGATTAAGGGATGGAATATAAAGTCCGCTCGCACCCCTCCATGCTGCCTAAGATTTCCTACAAAAGGAAACGCCCATAAGTCATTGCAGTCCGGCTTCGTGTTCCTTTCTACTCATCGGGCACCATTCTTGCACTTATAACATAATCAATTGAGCATTTAACGTAGGTTAGTTGCCATGGTCTTTCGAGTACTTGCTGGTTTTTTGGCTTTCTGGTTTACTTTGGGATTTTTTGCCGGCCTTTACCACAGAGAGTTTATTCTAGCCGGTTCAGGTCTGTTACTGGGGGGACTTTTCTTAATTTATGCTATTGGCGGGAATAAACTGATAAAGCGTATTTCCTCCATATTATAATGCGGAGAATACGCCGTATAATCTAAGGTTAGTTTTTTAGTAAATAATAATAGGAGGATTTAATGGAATTAAAGGAATCTAGTGTAGAAATCAGAGAGGAATTTAGGAAGAAAAGGGTTCGCCAGATCATAGCCGCTCTTC
>CAYFXH010000169.1:0-1639 GCA_964346905.1 uncultured Desulfobacteraceae bacterium
TATCATTAAGGATAACATCAAAACAAGATATTCGATCAGAATACTCGAACAAAACTATCTCGATATACTTAAGGCCGCAGGGGCCATTATTGACCAGGGTGATCAGAAAGTGTGCTTTGAGGCTCCCTGGTTGGATGAAGTCTTGGCTCGGGCCCCCTCTCAGTTCGTTCTCCATTCTCGAGACGAAAAAAACGATGTGCATCTCGGAGAGGGAATGGTGCATTTCGCTAATGGAGGCCGAGTATTTCGTATCCTCGATATGGGCACTGGCGGTTACCGTCTCACCATGCTGAGGGATGTGGCTCACACCGCCACCCTGGTGAATCAACTGGAGAATATAAGTCTCTACATCATTGCTTGTCAGGCACATGACTTGGAGCCGCAATACTACCATCTCAACGATTTCTATCACGCCCTCAACTTCACCTCCAAACATGTAATGGGAGGCTGTGATGATGCAGAGGGTGTTAAACAAATGTTGGAACTTGCACAACTCATTGCGGGAGGAGAAGAAGAGCTTCGAGAAAACCCCTTCGTCTCGGTAATAACCAATCCCATAAGCCCCCTTACCATTGACGTTAATACGCTGAAGATTCTGAATATTTGTGGCATCAGCGGCATCCCTGTCACCTGTGCACCGGCACCCATCTCTGGTGCCACGGCGCCGGCTACCCTTGCAGGTACCTTATGCCAAATGCATGCGGAGGCGTTGGCGGGTGTAGCTGTTACTCAGGTATGCGCCCCCGGGGCGAAGGTACTCTATGGGGCTGTGCCCAGCACCATGGATATGCGGCATATGGAATACACCATGGGCTCCGTTGAAATGGCCATAATGAATGCTGCCGCGGTGCAACTGGCGAAGCTTTATGATTTTCCCATCTACGCCTCGGGTGGCGTTACTGAGGCCAAAAGGCCTGACATTCAGTCTGGCTGTGAAAAAACTTTTTCTAACCTGATGGTTGCCATGAATGGAGCGGATCTCATTCATTTGGCAGCCGGCATGTTGGATTCAGGAAATTCAATTTCCTACGAACAGTACGTGATAGATAATGAGATCATTGGAATGATCAACAGGATCCTTTCGGGTATCCGCGTGAACGAAGAGACTCTCGGTTTCGATGTGATCGAAAAAGTCGGCCCGGGAGGAAATTATGTTATGGAAGATCACACCATTGAACACATGAAGGAGGAATTCTTCTATCCTGATCTGAGTGTTCGCTGTAACTTCGATATATGGGAGGAGAGAGGCAGGCCCAGCATGTTAAGCCGCGCCAACGATCGGGTCGATGAAATTCTGGACGATGGAAAAGAGGGTCTGTTGGATACGGATTTGGTTCTTAAAATAAAGAAGAAGTTCTCTGGTATTCAAAATCTCTAAATAAAATATTAAACTTCTACTTGAAAACAATGATAAAGAGGGGCGAAACGAAAATTGATGCGTCCATCGACAAGACTCATTGCATGTGGTGTATTCAGGCCAGCATTGGAGCACCTGAGGGTGGAAGAGAGATACCCTCGCGTCCGTTCTAGTTACCTTCCGTCCAACCTGCACTTGAGGCCGCAAGACTTAAGAAGGCAGCTGTCAGAGACAATCACATCAGCCAGACAGAGAAACGAACGCATCTTCTGCCTTTACGGG
>CAYFXH010000169.1:1649-2975 GCA_964346905.1 uncultured Desulfobacteraceae bacterium
CTTCTGCAGGCACCACGGGGTGACTAAAGTCCCAGGGCTTCACTGTTTTGAAATGCTCCTTGGCAGTGAACAGTACGAGAATATCATTAACGAGATGCCAGGCACCTATTTTCTGGAAAGAGACCTCATCCTGAATTTCGAGGAATACTGCCTAGAACCACTCGAACTTTATGACGAGGAAATGAGAAAATCTTTCTTTGAACACTACGAGAGAATAGTATATCTGAGACAGCCGTCAGATCCTGATTTGTTGTCCAAAGCCAATAAATTGGCTACATTCTTGCAATTATCCTTAGATATTCGGGATGCGGATTATTCGCACTTGAAAAAAATGCTCAACGATTTAATCTAAGTCGGTCAGGTTTTACAGTTGGAGAGTGTTGCTGGCTGGAGCTAGTGTAGGACCAGCAAAAATGAAAAAGCCTAAGAGCAAAAAGCAAAAAAAGAGACGGCGTTCCTTTGCCTTACCCCCTGCAAGAAAACAGAAAAGGCGGCACGTTTGGCTCAAAGTCTTGCCCGATGACCTCTGGTTGAAGGTGCGTCGGGGAAAGACCATCTTAGAGGCGTTCCAAAAGACGGATGTGGAATTGGAAGGGGACTGCGGTGGCTTGGGGCAGTGCGGCAAGTGTAAAGTGAAGATCCTTTCTTCCATAGGTTCGCCTTCCACCGAGGCACAGGAACTGCTCGACGCAGATGAGCTTAAGGCGGGTGTCCGACTGGCGTGCCGCACCAAGATTAAGAAGGAGCTCACCATCTACGTGGGCGAGCCTGAGGCCGAGGATACCTACTATCAGATTCTTAAAACGGGCCGTAGGCCACTTTTCTATCTCGATCCTTTGTTGGAAAAGCAGTTGGTAACCTTGGCTCCTGAGACAAATAGTGATGGGCTGGCCGATTTCGAAAGAGTCAAACTGGCAATGGGACCTGACTATGAGGATCTGACTGCCCCTCTCAACTGCCTGCGCTCCCTGCCCAACATGCTGGCAAAAACACAGTTTCACGGAGCTGCAGTGCTTCACGGAAAATCTCTGATTGCCTGGCAGCCGTGGGAGGAGGGGGGTCGCCGCTACGGATTGGTCTTTGATCTAGGCACGAGTACTTTGGTGGGTAAGCTTATAAGTTTGCTCGACGGAACTGAGGTCGCCGCCATCTCTCGTCTCAACAGCCAAAGTAAGTATGGTTCCAACGTCATCAGCCGTCTGCAATACGTCAAAGAAAATTCAAATGGGCTGCAACGTCTAAACGAACTTCTGATAAAAGATTTGAACCGCATCACAAAACGTCTTTTGTATGTCGGCGGGTTGCAACCGGAGGACATTTTCATCG
>CAYFXH010000169.1:2985-8449 GCA_964346905.1 uncultured Desulfobacteraceae bacterium
TATTGTTGAGTTTGGATCCCAGGGGCATTGCCCAAGCACCTTTCAACCCCGTATGCACAGATGGCATGATCCTGAAAGCAGGGGATGTGGGTCTCGAAGTACACCCTGAGGCCCTCCTCTACGTGATGCCAACCAGATCCGGCTACATCGGTGGAGACTTGATCAGCGCCGTCCTTGCTTCTGGCGCCGCGGAGCAGGACGATCTGATGATTTTGGGTATGGATTTAGGTACCAACGGGGAGATTTTTCTCGGCAACCGCAAGCGCTTGATGACCTGCTCGGCAGCGGCAGGTCCGGCCCTTGAGGGTGCGAGAATCTCCCACGGGATGATTGCCAGGTCTGGAGCAATTGAGGGTGTCAGCTCAGGTAATGGCGACCTTTCATGCAGAGTCATCTCGAACATCAAGCCTAAGGGAATTTGTGGGAGTGGGCTGGTTGACCTCGTAGCAGTGCTGTTGCACACCGGCATCGTCAATCATGAGGGCTTGGTCCAACCTGATCCCGAAAATGCAAACGATATCCCAGAAACTAGAGTCATTGAAAGATCAGGAGTCTATGACTTTTTGGTGGCAGGACCGGAAGAGAGTTTCGACGGTAGACCGATTTATCTCACCCAACAGGATATTCGAGAACTCCAGCTTGCCAAGGGGGCTGTCGCAGCCGGCATCAGAACCCTGATGGATGAAATGGGTATTGGGGTGGATGGCATTGACCGTATCTATCTAGCCGGTGCCCTTGGAAATTACGTTCACCCCCTCAGTGCCATGCGCATCGGTCTCATCCCCAGGGCAAGACCGGGCATCGTCCAGTCTCTCGGCAATGCTGCCAGCACGGGCGCTTCCATGGTGTTGCTATCTAAGGCTTACTGGCAGAAGGCCAATGAGCTCGCCCACTCCATTGAGCACATCGAGCTCTCCACCAGGGTTGACTTCAATGACTATTTCATCGAAAGTCTGAATTTTCCAGAAGAGGATCTTTGGTAGAGTCAGTTGTCCGTTGTCAGTAGTCCGTTGTATATGGTCTCATAAGCGTGCTGCTGAAAAGTCACTGGTAGTGTCATTCTGAGCGAAGCGAAGAATATCGGTGCTAGTAATATCAACACTTTACGAGATTCTTCGTCGCCCCTCCGACTGCGGGACCCCTCAGCAATGACTTATTGGACGCCTTTTGCTGCAGCCCCTACTAGTGTCTGGCAATAATCACCAGCAACGGACAACGGACCAAGGACAACTGACTATAACTTGGGCCATTGTCCAACTGTTTCCACCGCTCGACCATCTCCGAAATGCTCGGTGAAGACCCTGAAATAGTGAAGCTCTTCTTTGCTTCTAACGAGGGGATATTTGGCTTGGGCCTCCGCTAGTTCATCATCACCGATCACATGTTCGAAATAATTCGGTAGTAGAGCTGCCGAGCCTGAGCCTTGCGAGAACTCTTGCTTTACCCGCTGAGTGATTGCTTTTGGCAGGGACGGCTCAAAGGCCTTTCTAAAAATCCATTTCTCAACCTTATCGTTGCCCATTGGCTTCAGTTTGTACTCCGGGGGAATCGCCAGGGTGTAGCGAAACAGCTCACCTGATATCAGTGGGGCCACCACCCTAACCGAATTACAGTGGTTCATTCGGTCCAGCCTCAAAGAAGCGTTATTGTGCAAAAAACCAACACACTCCATCTGGCGTTCAAATAGCTCTTCGGGAGGGAAGTCCTTGAGATATATATATCCGCAGAAAATCTCGTCGCCGCCCTCTCCAGACAAAAGGAGGTCGATGCCTAGCTCCCTAGCGTATTTGGAAATGAGGTAGTTTGATACTGAGCCTCTTACCAGAGACGGGTCAAAGGATTCCAGGAAATAAATGACTTCAGGCAGCACTGTAAGTATTTGGTCGAGATCAATGATGAGCTCGTGATGGTCTGAATCAATTTGTTTGGCCATTGTGCGAGCAGTTCTAATGTCCTCACTTTCTCCCACGCCAACAGCAAAGGTCTTCAATCGGGCATCGTTGCCAAACTTCTCTTTGTAGAGCTGGCTTGCCAGGTAATTGATCACACTACTGTCCATACCTCCGCTGAGCAAGCCACCTGTGTCCACTCTAAAGTCTATCCGGCTTCGGAGGCTCCTCTGGATTATATCCCTAATATCTTCAATCATTTGGTTGAGGTCACTGTGCAAAGGCTCTGGTGGGGTCTTCGGCAACTCTGCAAAACGGGTCAAGTTGCCACTACCGTCCAGGTAATGTCCAGGTGGAAATTCATTGATATCATTCGTCACCGTGACCAGACTTTTAAGCTCTGTGGTCAGATACAGGGTATCGCCTTTGCGACCGTAAAAAAGCGTTTTAATGCCTAACAGATCCCTCGCTGCAAATATGTCGTCCTCACCATCGGAAATCACAAAGGCAAAAATGGCGTCGTCCAGATGCTGGAACATGTCACTGCCATATTTCTGGTACAGATGTAGAAGTATTCGCTCCTCCGCGAACGGACCAGCAGAGATTCCATAAGTGCCGGCCAATTGATCTACATTTCCCATCTGCCCATCGTAACAGATTCTTAATCCCCCGTTGGCCGAGCTGCTGATAGGAACACGAGCTTCATCAGGGCTTGCCGCGGGGCAGTCTGCTTTTAAGTAGTTCTGAGCCATAATTATGCTCTTATTTGTCAATATCCCCGATAGGTAAGGGCCTCGATAGCTTATCTTCTTAAACATTTCCTCGATCCTCGCACGATCCGGACTACCATAGCCGACAACCAAGCCACTCATTGCACGCTCCTCAAGATTTAATTTTTAATTGTTCAAAAAAGGCTTGAGACAAGGTCCAACATAGAAGCAGATATTGCATAAATTTTCAAGAAGGGCTCCTACCAAGAGCTTCCACTCACACTAGTTTCCCTTCATGTGATTCATCAAATTTTGGGAGACCATCCGCAATTTCATAATAATCCCCAGCTTGAGATACCCAAACATGTCCTATTGTTGTAAGACCTGTCGGTGTATCTAGCGTCCCTGCAGAGATGGCAATATTATCTCCAATGTCCTTTGGGTCCCAGAATAAACTGGAACCACACCTTTTACAAAAGCCTCTATGCACATTAGGGGTCTCATCGGTCGGAGACAGTTACCACTTCAGCCCATCTCGACTAATCAGAATCAAATCCTCTCGTCGCACAGCGGTATAAGCGGCTGTATGACCATGTGTGCGACGACATTTGCTGCAGTGGCAGTTGATCACGTTACGCAACGTTCCTCTCACTTCATATAGCACCGCACCACATAGACAACCCCCGGTGGCATTAGCAGCATCATTACTTTTTCTGAGCATTTCTTCTCCTCTTATCGTCGTAGCTTAACTCTTCACTCTTGAGCGGTGACGGCTTAGACTGCAATTGCCGCTGTTAAGAAAACTTGATATAGGCTCAACAATTTCATATTCTTGTCCTCTCAGGGGAAAAAGAAATAAGTACAGACAGACAGGATATGATGAACATGAGCCACTTAGCGCAAATAAAGCATTATAACACTCGTAGAGCATTGCCCAACTTGGAAAAGACGGCCATTCTGGTAATTGACATGCAGCACTATTTCCAGGGTTTGATCGCACCCATCTTGGACAACGTGCTTTCCCTCATCCATGCCTGCCGCACTGCTCAGGTAAAAATTGTCTTCACGCGACATGGCGTCCTTGATCCTGAAAATGATGGCGGTATGCTGACAACATGGTGGGATGATCTCATTCTCCAAGGATCTGAGGCGTGGCAGTTGGAAAAAGAACTGAAACCGAACTCCTCCGATCTCATAATTGACAAGAATCGCTACAGTGCCTTTCAGGGTACAGAGCTAGATGATTGGCTGCGTAAAAACGGGGTGGAAGATTTGATTATCAGTGGGGTGATGACCAACCTCTGTTGCGAAACCACGGCCAGGGATGCTTTTGGCCATGACTATCGGGTGTTCTTCGTTGCTGACGCCACAGCAACCATAAATGAGGAACTCCATCTCGCTACACTGAAGAATTTGGCTTATGGCTTTTCTTATATTGTTGACTCTAAAGGTTTGTATTCTCACCTAACTGGGAGCCATTCCGCATAGCCTCTAAGCTTGTACCCTCGCTATAATGAGTGATCATTTATTACAGTTCACCGTATCTCTTGGTTGTTTTTGGATTTCAAAAATGCCCACTAGACCGTGTCCCATACCAGTACCCGGCTGTAATTCGATTTCAAGCTTGCGCAAAGCGAAGCCAAGAACTGACTCGATCACATTTGCCCAGACGTCTCCCCACTTGAGCTAGCCTACTCCTTCTGCGACTCTGCGCGTGGTTTCCATGGCCTCTTTCAAAGGTGCGGGGTAGAAGGGGAGTATCTCCGGAACACTACACAGTTCAGTTTATGCCTTAAGCCTTGATTTGTTAGTGAAGCGGCCGCAATAGGGGCATACCACTCCCCACCTCCGTGGGAGTGTGCATCGGATCATCGTGCAGGTGAGGATTTCCATAGACGCCAGGTCCCCGCACTGATAGCTCTGATACAAAAGAGCGCGCGCTTTCGAAGCCGGCGTCAATAAGTTGGTTTCCCTGGGAGAAGTCATACGCTGGAACATCCAAGGGACAAGGGGCAGGAAGATAGATTACCGTGAGGCTACGGTCCAATACGGAAAGCAGGCCAAAGGACTGGCGGTGTAACATGAGAGTGATGAAATGAATCGCTCGTTCTACGGGACCTCGAGGCAGCCGCGACAGTTTGCACGGGTAGCCAGCATCCAACACCAGCATGGTACGTGCACCCAACATCTCTGCCTGCGCTATGGGCACATGAGCAACGACGCCTCCATCCACCAATAACCTATTGGCCACGGTAACTGCAGGGAATATCATCGGAATTGCTGTACTAGCCAGGACATTGCGCACTAAGTCACCATCCGTTAAGGTCACTGGACTACCAGTGAGGAAGTCCGTGGCTACCACTCCAGTCTGGATTGCCAGCTCTGAATGAAAACGAGGCAGGTGTGCCGCAAGCATTTGGCGCAGACTTTCGGCGGAGGTGAGAGCGGACCTGCCGTTCAGCAGACTTAATACACTCCTGATCCCAAGACGTCCAAAGACATCGCTGGTCTTCAAGCCGCTCCAGATGTTCGCAAGCTTTTCCAAGCGGGATTCGGTGAATCCCTGTCCCACAACGGCAGCATTGACTGCGCCGGCTGACGTTCCCACCAGCAGATCTGGCATGATACCGGACTCCAATACAGCCCTGAGCATGCCCACCTGAACTGAGCCGAGGCTGGTTCCTCCAGAGAAGACAAATGCCAGGGGACGAGGAAGAATTTCACTGAGTGGTTTGTTTCGTTTGAATCTCATAGTCCCTCCGTTGTATCTAGTCTGAGCAGTGTCTAATAATTATCTTGTCTTCCGAGCCACACCATCGCAAGACCTTACAATGTATTCATATACTGGTCGGGTGAGATCGTTCT
>CAYFXH010000170.1:0-8342 GCA_964346905.1 uncultured Desulfobacteraceae bacterium
ATATTCGATATTCGGATTTGACAAGCTCCTAGCTGCCCCTGCCGTTAACTGCTCGCTGAAACCTGCCAGCTGCTCACTGCCTCCTGTTTTGCTGGTTGTTCCCTGATTCCTGGATGATGCGGACTCCCCTGAACATATACTGACCCCAGGAGACAAGGGTTACGGCTGCGGTGAGGTGAAAAAGGATACTTTTGAGAAGAGGATGTGGTGAAGCTAAGGCTGTTGCCATGGTAACTATGGCGGTGATGATTTGGGTACAGGTGGTAAGCTTACTGGCCAGTGTGGGTCTGATTTCAAAAGGCAGATCTTGCATAAACAGAACAAATACCCCCAAAACGATAAGCACGTCACGGCTGAGCACAATAACGGTGAGCCAGCTTGGCACGAGATTTTGAACGGCCAAAAGCACGTAGGTAGTAGCCAGGAGTAGCTTGTCTGCGAGAGGGTCGAGAAAGGCACCCAGCCTGGTTTTCTGCTTATAAAGGCGCGCTATGAGGCCGTCCAGTGCGTCGGTGACTCCCGCCACTATGAAGACGATCAGGGCCTCGGTGAGGCGTTCCTCCAGGAGAAAAATCACCAGTATTGGAGTCAGGAGAACGCGCAAAATGGTAAGGAGATTAGGAATGGTCATAGAGAGAGAGGGCTACCTCTTTCTGCGGATTGTCACAGTAACGAGGTTATCGCCAGTCGATTCGGCAGTGGTGATAAAAGTGCCAAAGTCGCGATTAGCGAACGCTCTCCTCAAGTCATCGAGGTTACCAGCCAGTACGAGGGTAAAAAATCCCAGGTCGGCTTTCAACTGAATCTGCCTTATCTCTTTGACTTCGGGAGCGCGTTGGAGCTGCTCCTTGATCAGGATGAGATCGCCATAGGAGCGCACTCCCAGCACCTGGAGAATAATTTCCTGGGGAACACGGGATACGGCAACAAAGGGAGCCAAGGCGCCATCCACCAGGTGTGGCACCAGACGTTCTGCCAAGGCAGTGAAACCTTTGTCAGTTATGGTAAGCTCGTTGGCAGGCTGGACCTCTACAGTGGCGGAGACCCGGGCAAGAATTTCTCCACTGTCCGCTTTCACAGCTCGAAGGGAACCGCTGGCCCTTGCTGGCGCTGCGGCGTTGGCAGGTCGGTAGCCCACTTGGCCCAGCACGGCTATCTGTGATCCAAGAGCCTTTGCCAAGGCAGCACCCTGAGTATCGTCCAATAAGGGTTCCTGGTAGATAAGGTCTTCTGGCATGCTCTCCAAAAGAAGGGCGGGATCGAGGGGGACCAGACCCCGTTCCGACAAGAGTTTCATGAGAGCCTTGAGAAAAGAAAACTCCTGTTGTTCTGAAGGCGGTATTTGCCACCACCAATGCCAAGAGTCATCCGGGTCGGTCCGCTCGGCAACGAAGATCGTTACCCGGGGACGTTCACTGGCAGACAGAAAGAGACCGAGACGGCGCAGGTCTCGCAGGAGACCCTCAGTGTAGAGGGTGGTTTGCACAGTAACACGATAAAATCCAAACGCCACGCCTTCGTAGACTATCTGGTAGTCTTGGACGTAACCCATGGGCTCTGTGAGGATGCGATTCAACAGGAGCGGGTAAAATTGGACGATGCGTTCGGGAGGGAGGAGCCAACCAAGGGCCTGCTCCACCGCGGTGCGTAGAGCTTCCTCCAGGGCCAGCTTGCGTGCGTCCGCGGAGTCCGCTTTCAGCATGGCGCTTATTCCCGAGGCCACCAGTGGTCTGTCCAGCTCCTTCGCCTGGGCCATACCTGGGCGTGGAAAAGCAAAGAGCAACAGGCACAATATGCCTACGGTCCATAAAACCCTGGATAGCAAGGCTTTCATCACAGGTGCAAACGGTAGATTGTTGCGGTCAGGAGGAACCATACTGCTGGTCCTTCCGTTGCTGCACGAAGAAGCGAACGTTGGCAGGGCTCCATTTTACTAGCACAGGCCACTGTGCATAGCAAGGATTTTTCGATTCAGCTATCAGGTGTCAGTGTTCATGTGTCAGGGGTCAGAGCACAAGAGCTGAAGGCTGAACACTAACACCTAAATCTGCAATCTGCAATCTGCAATCTGCAATCTACAATCTGCAATCTAAAATCCGCAATCCGCAATCTAAAATCTCAAATCCTACCACTGGCTCACGCGTAGTCTAAGATATGCAGTTGGATACGCTTTTCGCCCTGCCAATGGTTCCATCTGAGGCTGAAGAGCAACCACTCTGGAGGTGAGACCGCTTCTTCCGATTCCAGAAGGTTAAAGCCAATGCCATTGAGACGGACTTTACCCTGTCTCAGCCTCAGCTGCAGATGACAGCCTTTGAGCACCCGGAGGTTCTCCACCTGAAAATCTCGGCAGCAGAAAATCGGCTCTGGATTGCCAATACCAAAGGGCTGCATCCGCTCAAGAAATGTCATCAGGCCAGGGGTTATCTCTTCCAACTGCACCAGAGCATCGACCTTCCGGGTCCTTGGCATGGTTTCTTGGGGAATTGCCTCCTTGACAATGCTTTGGAATGCGTCACGGAACCGGGGTAATTGTTCTTGCTTGAGGCCAAGTCCAACTGCTAGTCGATGGCCACCATAGCGCACCAGATGATCTTTGCAGCAAGCAAGTGCCTGGTATAGATCGAAGGTCCCAAAGCTGCGGCCGGACCCTTCCCAGTGCTGGTCCACTTGGGTTAGAAGAATGGTCGGCTTGTTGAAACGTTCCACCAAACGAGAGGCAACCAGGCCCAGGAGTCCCTTGTGCCAGCCGGGTGAGGCGAGAACCAGCGAGCTACTTTTCCGCAGAGAAGCGTCCGCCTCGATAAGGCGTAGTGTCTCGGCCAAAAGTCTATCTTCCGCACGCTGGCGTTGACGGTTGAGTCTGTCGAGCTCACCGGCCAGCTTTCTCGCCTCTGTTTGATCAGTGCTGAGGAGAAGCTGAAGGGCCAGGGCTCCATTTCCCAGACGCCCGGCGGCGTTGAGCCGTGGTCCCAACCTGAAAAGGACATCCCAATCGCTGACTTGGCCCTTTGCCAAGCCACACACTTCCTTGAGTGCACGAAGCCCTTGTCTGGAGGTTCGGGAGAGTTCGCGGAGACCTACCCCAGCGAGGATTCGATTGGTGGAGGTGAGGGGAACCATATCCGCAAGGGTACCCAGGGCCACCAAATCGAGATAGTCTTTGAGATTGGGCTGATCAGAATCGGTCCATCGTCCCAAGTGGCGGAAATGAGTGCGAAGTGCGGTGACAAGATAAAAGGCAACGCCAACTCCGGCCAGATCCTGCAGTTCCTCTGCCTCTTCACTGAGCTTCGGGTTTACCAGGGCATTGGCTACGGGCAGGTGACTTGGTGGTTGGTGGTGGTCAGTAACAATCACATCCATTCCGAGCTCACCTGCAAGCTGGATCGCTTCAGGGTCGGTACTGCCGCAGTCCACGGTGATCACCAATCCCACACCCTGGCCATGCAACCGATGCAGGGCACCGCTGTTGAGGCCGTAGCCTTCCTGAACACGGTGCGGTAGATACCAACGCACCTTGCCGCCCAGGCGCAAGAGGAAATGAACAAGTAAAGCCGTGGCAGTGACACCGTCCACATCATAGTCGCCATAGACGGCCATCTGCTCTCCGTGTTCCAGGGCAATTACTATGCGGTTCACCGCTTTGTCTAGATCTGGCAACTGGGAAGGAGCGGGGAGGTTTTGTAACCGGGAATAGAGAAAGTCGCGAGCCTGGGAGGGGGAGGTGATGTGACGACTACTGAGAATCAGAGCCACCAAGGGGGGGAGGCTCAAGCCTTTCTCAATCTCCCTGGCAAGCTTGCGATTGGGAGTCCTTACCTGCCACGAGTACCGGATTCCCTGGATTGGCTCTGGGATCTTTCCCACGCTTTTCCTGCCCCGGTTTGACTGCCCGCTCAAAAAGTAACCTCTGGCCCAACTGCCGCGTCGACCCGATAACGCAATGACGCGGATTAACCAATGCCTACTGCGCTCGACTTCACATCTCCCCCTGCCATGCGCTTAACGGTTTGCGTACTTTAAATCCCAACTGTCCGTGCAAGTCAAGGACAAAGAGGCTACATGGTGGATCTCGATCTACCGTTTTCCCTGTTCAGCCACTGGAGACTTTTCAACCGGGGAGGTGTTACCTACCAGGTGGCTGCCGTTGTCAGTTGTCCCTTGCACACAGGAAGCACAGCGCCTAGCGAAAAGTAAGAAACATCTCTTGGAAAGACGCTATGCGCTTAGCCCTCTGTAACCGAACGAAATGAGCAAGAGAGACAACCACTGACAATACAGTGGTTGGCGCTCTGAAATTTCGTGACTCTCTGTGAGGTAAAGAGTTTTGGATCAACAGGATCGTCGGTCTTTATCCTTGTAACCACCCGGCAAACATGCTAACGTGTCGACGCGGTTTCAAGAGGTCTTTCATGGCCGTGTATCCCCAGCGATCAACCCTCTGGATCTACCAGGTTGACCCCTACCAAATTCACTATTTGAAGTTTATCCTGGAGGCCTATGAGGGACTAGCAACGCTCACGACGCTAGATGCTCAGAAAGGCTTGGTGCAGCTGGCGGTGCCGCCGGGATGTCGTGATAGTGTGGAAGCTTTGATGAAGGCTCTCGGCCAAGAATTGGAGCTGAAACGAATCAGTCCGGCTTGAAAAGGATTACTTTGCTCTTGAAAATTGAGGGCGGCTGGGATAAAGGTTAACCTCCATGGGACTCATTCTAACGTCGCCGCGCGACACAGCCTCTTCGGACGAGGCACGTGAGGTGCAGCCGTAGTGGATGACGAAGGGCTCAAAGATGTTGACCTGGAAGACGGGGCAACTGCCCTGGAAATCCGCACCTACGGAGAAGATAAGGAGATTATTGAAGAGGGCGAGCAAAGCAGTAACTTTTATGTTGTGCTCAGCGGGCAGGTGAAGACTTTTCGCCACGGGCGGCAACTGAGTATCCTTAGTGAGAGAGATGTATTTGGCCTGGAGAGCTGCTTGCTCAATCAGCCGTCCAGTGTCAGCGCCCGATCAATAAAAAATGCCCGCATCGCTATTTACAGCAGGGATGCTATAGATTTTATCCTGTACGAGCGGCCACAGATGAGCAGGAGGATCCTCCTGTCTCTGTTGGGACAGATGACCCAGACCATTCAATCAGCGGTTCGAGAAGAGACGGCGGCAAGACCGGAAAATATTGACATTCGCTTTTACGGCGACAATGAAGTCATTATAGAGGAGGGAGCCCGAGAAACTGATATTTTCAAGTTGATCTCCACTGAGCAGGGATTGGTGGTATCCAAGAGTGGTGAGGAAATCGGGCGGATAGTGAATCCCGGCGAGTTTTTTGGTGAGATGGCAAGTATATTGCACCAGAAACGCTCAGCCACCATAACCTCAGAGGGTAATAGCATCGTTCAGGTCTACTCGGCTGAACATATTCAGGATATGATTGAGGAACATCCGGAGGTCGCAAGGAGGATTATCAGCACCCTGGCAAAACGGCTCTCGGAGGCCAATAAGAAGATCGCGAGACTTCAGAAAGAACTGGAGGCGAGCACTCGGGCGGAATCGTGAAGATACGGAGTGATAACAAGGTCAGGCGGCTTTTTGTGAGAACCTTCGGCTGCCAGATGAACCGTTACGATAGTGAACGGCTGGTGGAAATGCTTGGTGAGGATCAGTTTGAGCCTGTGGATGATTATCGTCAGGCGGATCTGATCTTCATCAACACCTGTACAGTTCGCGACAAAGCCGAACAAAAGGCTCTCAGTTACCTGGGCCGACTCAAATCCCTCAAGCGCAACCGGCCGGAACTGGTTCTGGCTCTAGGGGGCTGTGTGGCCCAGCAGCATGGCGAGGACCTGCTGCGGCGGGTGGCTCACCTGGATCTGGTGGTGGGGACCCATGGCATTGGTAAATTCCCTGCGATACTTGCCCGCTATGAGACTACTGGAGAGCGGCAGGCCTTTGTGGATTTTGCTTACGATTTCGGTGATTCGCCTGATGGCAGGTCGCAGCCGTGGAGACCAGGAGTCTCCGCTTACGTAACCATCATGAGAGGTTGCGATAATTTTTGCACCTACTGCATCGTACCCATGGTGCGCGGCAGGGAGCGCAGTCGGCCCAGTGACGAGATCGTCCGGGAGGTGGAAAGCCTGGTAGAGTGCGGTGTCCGGGAGGTGAGTCTCTTGGGCCAGAACGTTAACTCCTACGGTCAGGGGGTTGAGGGGGAGCTAGACTTTGCCACATTGCTGCACCGAGTGGCCGAGGTGGAAGGATTGCTGCGGATTCGTTTTACCACATCACATCCAAAAGATCTCTCGGATTCACTTATGCGCTGTTTTGCTGAGCTCTCGTCGCTCTGCCCTCACGAGGGATCACTATCTCCGGCTCGTGCAAGAGGTGAGAGAAATTCGCGAGGACGTGGCCATCTCCTCTGACATGATTGTCGGCTTTCCTGGTGAGGGTGAGGAAGACTTTCAACAGAGTTTGAGTCTGTTGGAGGAAGTTCGCTTTGATGCCCTCTTTTCTTTTAAGTATTCGGATCGACCACAGACGGCCGCCAGCGATCTGGACGGCAAGATCCCAGAAAAGGTCAAGTTGCAGCGGTTACAAAAGCTGCAGAGTTTGCAAGAGCGCATAACCTTGGAAAAAAACGAAGCACAGGTGGACAAAATTGCTCAGGTGTTGGTTGAGGGCCCGAGCCAGGCTGGAGGTTCGCAGCTCAGTGGCCGAACACCGCAAAACCGGGTGGTCAATCTTCAGGGCCCACCCCACTTGGTGGGTGAGGAGTTACCTGTTCTGGTTACCACAGCATATGCCCACTCCTTAGAGGGTGTGGTTTGTCTAGAAGAGAATATGAGCCTGTTAGCCGCGAAGGAGAGATCATGGTGCGGGAAATGAAAATTTCGGGTCTCACCATGGACCCGCACACCAACACACCTATCGTTGTATTGAAAGACCCCAAGAGCGAAACTTCATTGCCCATCTGGATTGGATTGTTGGAAGCCACCGCCATTGCCACTGAGCTTGAGCAGGTCCAATTTTCCCGTCCCATGACCCACGATTTAATCAAGAATTTGATGGGCCACCTGGGAGCTAAGGTGGAAAAAGTTGAGGTCTGCGATCTGCGGGATAACACCTTTTATGCTTGGATCTACTTAAATGTGGAGGGTAAGGAGACCCGGATCGACGCTCGGCCTAGTGATGCTCTTGCCATCGCTCTGCGCGCCGACGCTCGAATTTTCGTAGACGAGAAAGTAATCGAAAAATCCGGAAAGTTGGAAACCCACGCCAAAGTAGAAATCAAGGATGAGGAAGCCAAGAAGTGGACTGAGATCCTGGAAAATCTCTCCCCGGAAGACTTTGGCAAATACAAGATGTAAAGGAATAGCAATTAGGTGGTCAAGTCGGTTGAGCCAGTTTAGCCGGTTTAGCCACTTTAGTCGGTTGAGCCAGTTGTATTTAGCCCTTCGACAAGCTCGGGGCAAGTAGTCAGTAGCCAGTAGTAAGTAGTTGAGAGGAACTTAATTTTGATTTTTTTCTCCAGACTTCTGACTTCTGGTTCCTCACTCTCTGCCCTCTGCTCCATGCCCCATGCCTTTCCCAATCCGCAATCCGCAATCCGCAATCCGCAATCCGAAATCCGCAATCTCCAATCCCCAATCCCTTAATACCCTTTTTTCCTTATTCCCCTTGTCATCCAGTCTGACTGCCATTAAGATCAAACATTTAACGAGTTCCCATTCTACTCTGAAGAACTCAATTCGGAACGGATTGTGCATAGTCTCCTGGAAATTCTCATGCGGGTATTCGTACAGGAGGGATGCACACAAAAAAAGGAGAGATGTTTTGATTGACCTGCATACTCATTCCCTGTTTAGTGATGGTGCCCTCCTGGTGAGTGAGTTGGTGCGACGTGCCGAGGACATGGGGTACCGCTTCCTCGGTATCACCGACCACGCTGACCGCAGCAATCTGGATTTTATTATTCCCCGGGTGGTGCGAGCCGCGGAAGAAATCAACCGTCACAATCGTATTCAGGCAGTGGCTGGAATTGAGCTTACCCACGTGCCGCCTGCCACCATTGGCCCCCTGGCGGCTGAGGCCAGAAAGCTAGGGGCCCGCTTGGTTGTTGTCCACGGCGAGACCATAGTGGAACCGGTACTGCCCGGTACCAACCGGGCTGGGCTTGAGGCGGACATTGATATTCTCGCCCACCCAGGTCTGCTGACGCCAGAGGAGGCAGCTCTGGCCGCTCGCCGCGGTATTTTCCTGGAGATATCAGGACGCAAAGGGCACGCCTTCACCAATGGACACGTGGTCCAAGTTGCCCAGGACGCTGGAGCCAGCCTG
>CAYFXH010000171.1:0-905 GCA_964346905.1 uncultured Desulfobacteraceae bacterium
TTGGTATCATGTTGTCCTTGTTAAGAATGCTACAAACTATTGGGTGTACCTGAACAGCGCGCTCGATATGAGTGGAACCTATACCGGCCTCTCTACTTTACAGACCTATGCAGACATAGGAAACGACGGCAATTCGTTAGAGAGGACGGAGTCATGGAATGGTGTGATTGACGAAGTCCGCATCTCCGATGTTGCCCGTTCAGCCGACTGGATTAAGACCAGTTACAACAACCAGAATGATCCCTCTTCCTTTTACAGCGTGATCAAGAACTGTGCTGCTGGCAGTCCTCCGCCAATTTCCGAATATAGCTGCTCCTTACCAATCACTATTGACAGTACCAAGGTGAGTGGCTCCACTGATCTCACTAATTTCCCGGTACTTATTGATCTTACCAAAACTGCCTTGAAGACCGCAGGAAACTGTGGCTCCGTACAAAATAGCAATGGTTACGATATTATCTTTTCAGATTCCACCCAGACCACCCAGCTGGACCATGAGCTGGTGAGCTACGATGGGACCGCGGGGAGCCTGGTGGCCTGGGTGAGAGTGCCCACCCTTTCTGCAACTTCCGATACGGTCATAAACCTCCATTTTGGTCATGCCAGCGTCTGCGGGCCCACCGAGAATCCGACGGGGGTCTGGGATGCCAACTACGCGGCGGTGTGGCACCTGGATGAGGATGCGGCCACGGCAACGCCGGTTACGATTGACGAGCGGATCTCCTATGATGCTGACGATTCGGAGGAGAGAATCAGCAGTGGCGCGATCGATTGGACCAGCTCGGATCTGGAGCTCGGGGAAGAAGGGGGGCCTCAAATAGTGGGCATGCGGTGGCGAAATATCACGATTCCCCAGGGCTCGACCATTACCTCAGCCTACGTCGAGTTCACGGCAGACGAGGTGC
>CAYFXH010000171.1:915-6073 GCA_964346905.1 uncultured Desulfobacteraceae bacterium
ACGCATCAGAGCCCGGATATTAGTCCGGTCATCCAGGAGATCGTCAATCGTCCAGGATGGGCGAGCGGCAATGCCCTGGTTGTGCTGGTCACTGGGTCGGGAAGGAGAACGGCTGACTCGCACAACAGTAGTCCGGCAACCGCTGCGTTGCTGCACGTGGAGTATACGCCGACACCGGCCGACTTTCATCTCGACTCCACCTCGAATGATAACGATGGTCTCCCAAACGGAAACACCTACAATGCATCAGGAAAGATTGCTGGGGCCCAGACTTTTGATGGAGTGGATGATTGGATTGAAATACCAAACAGCACCAGTTTGGATATTACCGGCAATCAAATTACTCTCAGTGCCTGGGTGAAAATGAACGCGACCCAGACTGTAGATGCCGGCATTATCAATAAGAGCTACAGCGCTGACTACAACTACATGCTCAATGTCCAGAGCAGCGATCAGGGTAATTTTAGGGTTCGAACCGGGGGGAGCTCCACGTATCTGACTGGAACAACAACTCTGACGGCGGGTCAGTGGTATTTTCTCTATGGCATCTATGATGGAGCCAATGCCAAGGTCTATTTAAACGGCAGTGAAGATGGCACTGACGTTCGAACCGGAAATATCGAGTCATCAGGGGCAGCGCCGGTGGTTCTTGGACGGAGAAGAGTATACCCAACCGTTGATAATCGGTTTTTTAATGGAGTCATCGACGAGGCAAGGATCTCCAACGTTGCTCGCTCAACAGACTGGATGATAACCGAGTACAACAATCAGAATGATCCTTCCAGTTTCTACAGCGTGGGGTCCAGTAGTTGTGCCCTGAGCGGTTTCACCTGCAACAGAAAGATAACCATACCCCAGGCGAAAGTGAGTGGTTCCACCGACCTTCAAGACTTCCCGCTTCTTATAAAACTTGACAACGACTGCAAGTTGAGAACCGTGGCAAACGGCGGCAGAGTAGAAAACAGCAACGGCTGGGACATTATCTTCACCGCTGCAGATGGCGTAACCCAGCTGGACCACGAGCTTGTGAAGTACGATGGTGTTACCGGGGACTATGTCGCCTGGGTGAGAGTCCCCACCCTCTCTGCCAGCAGCGATACAGAGATTTACATGTACTATGGAAAGAGCTCCATCAGTTGCGACCCCTCCAATCCAACGGGGGTGTGGGATTCCAACTACAAGGGTGTGTGGCATCTGGATGAGACCTCCGGAACTCACTATGATTCCACGTCCAACGACAATGATGCCACACCTCAAAACGGAGTGAGTCAAAATACCGTTGGCAAGATAGACGGTGCTGACGATTTTGACGGTATTGATGATTATGTGGACATCGGTCAGCCTGCCAATGGCAGTTTGGATTTCGATGAGCTTAGTGATTTTTGTATCAGTGCCTGGTTCAAGGCCGACACTGCAGATCACAACATGACCATTGTCGGGCAACGGCGGCAGACCAGTATAGCATTCGGGGTGTATGACCCAGATGGTGACAAAATATATTTTCGGATGGACGACAGCGCATATCATGAATCCGATAATGCCATAACGCTCGGCGATTGGTATCATGCCGCTCTTTGTTATGATTACGTTAGCGGCACAACCGGTAATAGTTATTTGTACGTTAATGGTGTGGCTCAAGCTACTAATCCTCTTAATACTTTTAATACTATGACCGCAGAGGAATGGCGGATCGGGGATGAGGCTAGATGGTGCCCCACGTGTGGTTCAGTAGGTCCCGAAGAGGTCTTCGACGGCATTATCGACGAAGTGCGTATCTCGGATACCGTCAGGTCAGTGGACTGGTTTAAAACGTCGTACGACAATCAACGTGATCCCTCTTCTTTTTACATAATGAGTGACGACACCTGCGGCGGGGCCTACGGATTCCAGTATACTTACTGTAATAAGATAACCGTAGACAACACCCAGGTGAGTGGTTCAACTGACTTTTCCGATTTCCCCCTTCTCGTCAACATAACAAATAACAACTTGAGGTCGGTGGCAAACGGCGGCCGGGTGGAAAGCGACCAGGGCTACGACATCGTCTTTAAAACGTCAGGTTGCGGGGTATTGGACCACGAGATTGAGAAATACGATCCGACTACCGGGCAACTTATTGCCTGGGTGAAAATTCCAACGCTTTATGCAAGCAGTGATACCGAGATCTACATGTATTACGGGGACAGCTCCGTCGACTGTCCCACCGAAAACCCGACGGCGGTTTGGGATGCCAACTATCAAGCGGTCTATCACCTGAAAGAGGACCCATCGGGCACAGCCCCACAGATTTACGATAGCACCGCAAACGATCACGATGGCACATCCAATGGTGGTATGACCAGTGGTGACCAGGTGGCGGGTCAGGTTGGCGGTGGCATTGATTTTGACAGCACGGACGACTACATCGACGTGGGGAATTTCATGTCATCTGGAGTCAGTCAAGTCACCCTGGAGGCGTGGGTATACAAGACCGACGCTGACGATGTGAGAGTTGTGAGCAAATCAGATGGCACCACTGCTACTGGAACACAACACAAAATGACGCTGCGTTTTAATGGTGCTGCTTCTCCGTATGTAAGCGCTAGACTGAATACGGTGAATAACGTTGGGGTTGATCTAAGGTCTGCTGACCAAATTGCCCAAGATACGTGGACGCACGTAGCCTGGACCTATGATGGTTCTGCTGTGCAGTTTTACATAGATGGTGCATCATCAGCCTGTCAGTTGGGTCCCAATGGTGGTGTGGGGAGCTCATGTACGCCAACAGGAGACATCATCGCATCGACGCGCGACATCGTGATAGGAAATAACGACGATATACCCAACTCCAGGTTTTTTGGTGGCATCATCGACGAGGTGCGCATTTCAGACATCGCCCGCTCCGCTAACTGGATTGCCACCCAGTATACCAACCAGAGTAATCCTAATTTTTATAGTGTGGGCTCGTGCTTCGAGCAGACCACCGTGATGACGGATGGATGGGAGGAGTCGTTTCAGTAAGTTCGCATAGGGCATAGAGCTCAGGATTGCGGATTTCGGATTTCGGATTGTGGATTTGGCAAGGCATAGGGCATAGGGCATGGAGCATAGAGTAAGGAGTCAGGAGATGGGACACAGGAGGTAAAAACATAAAGACTGATCTTCCATTCTGGCTACTGACTACTGGCTACTTGAGGTTAAACGATTTGAACGAGTTCGCTGAAAGCGAACGATAGAACGACTTGAACGGTTTTAACGGTTTTAACGGTTTTAACGGTTTCAACGACTTGAACGATTTGAACGACTTGAACAACGGACGTTCCCTAGAAAGCTTATCGAAATGAGAGAAACGTATGAGCTCCTGATAAAAGCCCCAACACGGTTACTGAGGGGCCAGAAGGGTTTTACCCTCGTTGAGATGATCATAGTGGTCGTGATTCTGGGGATTATAGGGGGGATCACCTTCCAGTTCGTAGCCTACGGCGTGGAGGCCTTTAAGAAGTCCAACGCCCGCAAGGAGCTCCATGATCAGGGGAGGCTCGCCCTGGAGCGGATGACGCGAGAGCTCCGGGACGCCAAGCAGGTCACTGCAAGTGGCAGCGACAACATCACCTTTAAAGTAGCGCATCCCTCGGCCTATGGCGTCGTTGACGAGATCAAATATCAGCTCAACGGGACGGATCTTGAGCGAGTGGGGGATCCGTCAGGAACGCCGCTCACGGCGGTGCTGGCCGGGAATGTTGACAGCTTCCAGATAAACGTCACTGCGGGAGGCGGCGGTGGCGACACCATTGACCAACGGGTCTCCTTTAATGAAGACGATTCGGAGGAATCCAGTGGCGGCTCCATCGATTGGGGCAGCTCGGATCTCGAGCTGGTCAACAACCAACAGGTGGGCATGCGGTGGCGAAATATCACGATTCCCCAGGGCGCGACTATTACCTCAGCTTACATCGAGTTCACGGTGGACGAGGTCTCCACCGGGACACCGGTCAACCTTACCTTCTATGGAGAGGATGCCGACGACGCGGCGGTATTCCAGAACGTCTCATACGACATCTCGAACAGGACAAAGACCACGGCCTCTGTGGCTTGGGACAACGTTCCCACGTGGCCCACGGTGGGTGAGACGCATCAGAGCCCGGATATCAGTCCGGTCATCCAGGAGATTGTCGATCGTTTAGGATGGGCGAGCGGCAACGCCCTGGTTGTGATCGTGACCGGGTCGGGAAGGAGAACGGCTGAGTCGCACGACGGGGTTCCGGCAAGCGCTCCGTTGCTCCATGTGGTGTATGAAACAGGAGGTGGCGGTGGAACAAACCTGGTCATGGTGACTGGAGATGGTACCACTACCGGTGGAGTTGGCGATAGCACCAAAAGGACGCTTTTTGAGGGTTGGGGCTGGACGGTCACCGCCATTGATGACAATACTGCGGACTACAGCACTGCGGCAAGCAGCAACGACGTCATGTATATTAGCGAGTCGTCGAGTAGCAGCACCGTGGGTACCAAGCCGGTGGGACTGGATATAGGAATAGTTGTAGAAGAGGACTGGTGCTGGGATAATCTGGGGTTTGGGACCCCTGGAGATGGCGGTGTTGGGAACGATACCATGAATATCACTGACAACAGCCATTATATAACCAGTCCCTTTTCAACTGGCAACCTGGTGGTCTACACGGTCAGCGATAATATGGGTAGTATGGGTGCGTCGGGAACCTTGGCCTCGGGAGGCCAGCTATTGGCGACCGAGAATTCAGGGAATACTCCAACGCTTTTTGTATTTGATACCGGTGCCAGTCTGGTGAGTGGGACTGCGGCAAATCGGCGCGTCGGCTTTCCCAGCAAAACGTCAATACCTACGAACTGGAATGCAGACCTGGAGACACTACTGCAGAGGTCCCTAAACTGGGCTGCCGGAAATGATGTGACAGGCAATGTGGTGACCCTGGAACTTACACTCAGTTCACCCGAGGGCGGAACCGTCTCCATGCGGACCAAGGTGTTTATGAGGAATGTGCCATAGGGCATAGGGTCAGCTGGCAGCGGGCAGGAGGCAGATGGCAGAGGGAAGAAGACAGAATTTCGAATTTCGAATGTCGAAATGCGAAATTATCGTGTTGCGATTTGAACGAGTTCGCTGAAAGCGAACGATAGAACGCTTTGAACAAATTGAGCA
>CAYFXH010000171.1:6083-8336 GCA_964346905.1 uncultured Desulfobacteraceae bacterium
GTCAGAATTCAGAATTCAGGAGGCTAAGGTCAGAGGACAGAGGTCAGAGGACAGAGATTAGCTTGAAAGGTTTGAATGATTTCGCAGATTTTGACGGTTTTAACGACTTGAACGGTTTTAACGACTTAAACGGTTTCAACGGTTTCAACAATTTGAGCAACGGACGACGGACTACTGACAACTGACAGCCCCGATAGGAGTCTTAACGAAATGAGACGAGCGTATGAACTTCTGATAAAAAACCCAATACGGCTAGTGAGGGGCCATAAAGGCTTCTCGATCCTGGCGGTGATTTTTGTGATGCTGGTGCTGTCTGCCATTGGGTACTCCATGGCGAAGATGATGGCCACCAAGCAGAAGTCGCTGCCGCTTACGGCTCAATCGAGCAACGCTCTTTTTCTGGCTGAGGGCGGCATCAACTATGCCGGCAAATATCTGAGTGATATTGTATCTTGGAGTTCACTTTCAGACCAGACGAAACCTCTTGGGAACGGGAGCTTCACCGTAGCCTTTACAGACTACTGTGCCTATGGGAGCTGTCCTGAAGGTGGGACCAAAGCGTGCATAACCGTCCAGTCCACCGGCACGTCTGGAGACGGTGAGCGGGTGCTCACCTCGAGATTTTGTCGCGACCAGGGCTATGGATGTACGTCGTGATATCCAACCTGCGGTTGGTGTTGTAGTCCGTAGTGAAAAAGGCATAGAGCATAGGACATAGAGCATAGGGTAAGGAGACAGGAGTAAGAATTCAGGAGACAGGAAATAGGACCTAAAGAACAGCTGTATGATTCATCTGTGGGAGCGGCTTTCAGCCGCGATTTTGAGATATGAATCGTAGGGGCGGGGTTCATCCCCGCCCGTTTTTTTGTTCTCGTCATTCCGGAAGGCGCGAAAGCGACTGTCCGGAATCCAGGAAAAAGTAGCTTTATGGATACCGGATCTCGTCCGCCGTGGACGGACTCGTCCGGTATTACGATTGTGTAGCTAAACGATCTTGAAAATCCCGCTGAATCGCCTTTAAAAAAGGGGGACTTTTATTGTGACTCCAAAGATTTCGCCCCTTTACAAATACAAAAGGGGGATTTCTTTAAATGGCCGGAACAGAGGCTGACTCCTGGTCAGCGGTCAGTTGTGTAAACGGCATAGAGCATAGGGTCAGCTGGCAGCGGGCAGCAGAGGGCTTTTTGTCAGTTGTCAATTGTCCGTGGTCCGTAGTGAGCAAAGCATAGAGCGAGGAGTCAGCCCTTCGACAGACTCAGGGCAGGTAGTCAGAATCCAGAATAATTCCGGTGCAAGGTGCAAGGTACAAGGTGCAGAATTTCGGATTTCGGATTTCGGATTGAGGAATTTAGGATTTTTTAGCTGATGGCTGAAAGCAGATAGCTAATCTCAACCGGCGCAACCGGCCCAACTGGCAAAACTGGCTAAACCGGCAAACAGGCTAAACTGCCTTTTAGGTATCCTTTTTGGGCAGGAGCCCTACTACTTACCCTTCATGAACGACCTGATTTCATCGTGATTGCCAATGAACAGGAAGACTATATGGTCCTCGAACTTAAAGAGGATGCGGTCCTTAAGAGTTGAGCGGATTTCCCAATAGTCATCCTTCCAGTTCTTGAGGCCGAGTCCTTTGGGCAGTGGTGCACGTCCATCAAAATAGTTCATGAGAGTATCAATAGCGTTGTAGGCCTTCTGCTGCCGTGTAAGAGGCAGCTTCTTGAACCTACGGTCAAAGCTGGTCTTAAACTCGTATCGCACAGCTATTTCATCATCTTCTTGAGATGTTCTCTAGCAGATTCGGAATCGGGAAAGGTGCGACCTTTTTCTTCCTCTACTTGTGCGAGTTTGGCGGCAAGCTTTTCATAGTCTTCCGGGGAGAATTCCTCAATGGTAACCGGCTTGATGAGGATGGCAGACTCACCGCATTCAATATCCACATAATCACCCGCTTGCAGGTGAAAATGATTGAGGAAGCTCTTGGGGATGGAAAGCTGACCGTTTCTGGTGATTTTTCTTAGCACTTACATTCTCCTTAAATTACATATTTATGTATACATTAAATTATTAAATTACAAAAGTCAAGCAGGGGGTTTGCGAGCGGGGACCCGCCTGCCTCGCCTTGCCCGTCCGACATCGGCTTCGCCTCAGGCGATTGTCGGGCGGGCTCGCATGGCGGGCAGGTAAACCTTGCCCCTACGTTTGGAATCGCGTCCTGTCATTCCGGAAGGCGCGAAGCGGCTGTCCGGAATCCAG
>CAYFXH010000172.1:0-8296 GCA_964346905.1 uncultured Desulfobacteraceae bacterium
GCGGGGACAAGTTGATTCTTACGGACAAGAATGGTTACGAAGAAGTCTACCTGCGGCAGGAATAAACTATAGAGACAACCTTTCCCAATACCATAGTTTCATACAGGCGTCGTCTGTTGAGATCCAGCCATCATATACGGTTACAGATTCTCGGAGAGAGTACCCTTCTACCATGTGCCAAGCTCAATGGAAAGCAACCATATTCTCGGGAATAGGTGCTTAACCGACCTCCGATATCTCCCCGTATGCTTCGGCGAGAAATTCCTCTTCAATGACCTGATTGTTGATTTTTTTCAGCATCGCTGGTGTGCCCAAAGCGTCTGCGCCGGCCAAATGCTGGTTGATCTTACGCATACAAACCGCTGTACATGAACGTGCCTTTAGCGTCAGCAGTTCGTGCTCGTATCGGCTGATTGTGCGCTTGATCCTATCCACCTTTGCTTGCAACTGTTCCAGTATTTGCTCCTGTCGGTTGTGATCCTCCCGTAAGGTAATAGCCATCTCCGTTGCTTTTTCCTTGTTCAACGACGCTTCTCTAACCAACTGTACCGCTTCTGACTGTTCCAAGTGGCCTCTTTGGGCTCTCTGCAAGACGAACATGGTTCGGCGGTCGTAATCATTCGCCAATTTCTTCTGTTCCTCGAGGTTCTTCTTCAGACGGATACTGGCACCCTTTACCTGTGCCAGACTCAATATGGATTGCCCCAAGTCCCTTTTTAATAGACGAATTTTTTGCTCAGCCATTCGTATCTGGGCTTCAACCCTATCCACCAGGGAATAGTGTTGGGCCTGAGCCAACGTGAAAATCCTCTGAAACACGCTTTTCATTTTTTGCCTCCTGTCAACCTCCAATTCGAGTTACGGTCTGACGTAGTAAAGAAAATTGGGGTCAGCCCTTGACATTGGACACTACGTTTTCGCGATCGACGAAATCTGTCTCGTGTCAAGGGCTGACCCCAATTGTCTGGGCAGCTTATAGTCGATTTTCCCACCTATATTTTTTGGAAGTCACCACGTGCTCCATACGCTGAATTCGCCGCTCCAAGTTTTCATATCTCCTTTTCAATCGCTGGGCCGCCCGGTGGCGGGAAGTGGCATAACTGTCGTAGAATTCCCTTTCCTCCTCGGACTGGATGGTGATTACCGGCTCGGGCTTCATCAGGAGGGCCGCAAGCAGATACAGACCGGTAAGCGGCCACAGGCCAGTGAGCAAAAGCAAGATAACCGCGACGGTTCTTGTCCAGAACACAGAAAAATCAAAATATTCGGCCAATCCACGGCATACACCAAAAATGGCGCCATTGCGGGACCGATACAGTCCTTTTTGGGAAAGCCTGTCAAATCTGGTCATGTCTATCGATCCTCTTTAGTCCGGTCCAAAAGAATGGTTTCCAAGGCTTCCACACGCTCTTCCATGCGTGAGAGACCTTGATAGATCTCCTGAATCATTTTCGCCTCTTCAGCATCTTGTTTCTGGTTTCTCCCGGTCCCTTTGCCTTTTATCATTTTTATGGCAATCAGGATGGTCCCGCAGATTATCGCTAGCGCAATAGCGGGGAGGCCAAAAACAAGGGCGACAATAGATACAGTTTCCATAACGAAACCGGTTTCGGGTTAATGAGAGGGACTCAATGATAGCATGTCCGTTTCACTCATATGAGCTGTTTCTACTGAAATCCTATTTTTCTTTCAACATTTTCAGTTCCTTCATGATCTCATCATCAACGCTGAGCTTTGCCAACTCTTCTTCCAATGTCGTCTTTTTCGCAAAGTTAATCAGGTCTGCCTCAGATTCCATCCTTTCAATGCGGTTTTCAAGCTCTTCAAACTTGAGCACCACCTCGGAACTGTCTACACGGCGAATCTCTTCCTGAGCGCGCTTCTTTCTTTTTGCATGGATGTGGCGCTGCACGAGTACACGCTGTTTATCCCGAGCTGTTTTCAACTTTTCCTCAAGCAGCAGGATGTCGTCCTGATACTGCTGAACCAAACCGTCGTGTTCCACAAGCTCCAGTTCAAGGTCCTCTTTTCTCTGGGTGTACTTGCGCTTTTCAATGAGCGCTTCCTTAGCAAGATCATCCCGTTCTTTGCTCACTGCAAGTTCGGCTTTTTCTTCCCAATAGCTAATGCGCTCGTCCATGTGTTCCAACTCGCGCTGAACCTTCTTGCTGGTTGCCATCACACCCGCACAGGAAGCCTTGAGCTCAACCAGCGTGTCCTCCATCTCGCGGATCATGAGTTTGATCAACTTCTCCGGATCTTCAGCCCGATCCAACATGGCGTTGATATTGGAACTGATGATATCTCGAAAACGTGTGAAGATTCCCATGGTAAACCCTCCATGAAACCTTTTTAGCCCTCATACGTATCATGAAGCGTGCCAAAGTAGATTGTTATTAAAATTTCGGATACTTACCATTTTTTGGTCTTGACAAGAACCGTAAATATGTGGTAAAAAATACCAAAATAAAGTAAAAATATCTAATAGGAGGTTTTTCTCGCCATGGAAGAAGATGTCCGCCATATCAGATCTCTCCCGAGGATAGAAAAGCCTGTGGGCATGATCGAAGCGCTGGGACAATCCGAAGCATTTCTCGAATTTCAGGAGAGGTTATCCCAGGTGGCCCGGGTGGACAGGTCAGTCTTGTTAATAGGAGAGCGGGGCACGGGTAAGGAACTCGCGGGTTCGCGCTTGCATTTTCTCTCAAGAAGGTGGCAAGGCCCGCTGGTGGCGCTCAACTGTGCGGCACTGGCGCCTTCTCTCTTGGAATCGGAACTGTTTGGCTACGAGAAAGGGGCTTTTACCGGCGCTGTGCAGCGAAGAGCCGGGAGGTTTGAGGCCGCCGACGGTGGCACGCTCTTCCTAGACGAGATTGGTAACATTCCCATGGAGGTGCAGGAAAAAATACTGCGCGTGGTGGAATATAGCGTGTTCGAACGGGTGGGGAGTGCAAAGACCGTTGAGGTGGATGTGCGGATTATCGCGGCGACCAATGCTGATCTTACCTCTCTGGTTGACCAGGGATTGTTCAAGCGAGATCTTCTTGATAGGCTTTCTTTCGAAGTTCTCTTCCTGCCACCCCTCAGGGAACGAAAAGGGGATATCCTCTTGCTGGCGAATCATTTTGCCACCCGTATGGCTTTTGAACTGGAGTGGGAGACCTTGCCCCAGTTCAGTGACGATGCAGTCGCTGCCCTGGAGAGCTATGGTTGGCCCGGCAATGTGCGAGAGCTCAAGAACGTCGTAGAACGGGCAGTGTACCGTTCAGATTCAGATGTAATCACAGATATCGTGTTCAACCCCTTTGTTTCCCCGTTCCAAGAAACCCAGCCACCTATCCAACAAGGAACGGTAAAAAGCGAATTAACACCAACAGAGTCCATCCTTGACAAACCATTGAAAAAGGCGGTTTGGGATCTGAAAACCCGTATGCTCGAAACGGCCCTGAAGCAAGCAAAATACAACCAAAAAAAAGCCGCAGAGATCCTCGGATTGACCTACCATCAATTCCGTGGCCTCTATCGACAGTATAAAAAAGCAAACCAGGCCGAGAAATGATAGCCACAGTTGATAATGTTCTCACTGTTGCAGTGCAGATACGCTCTCGTTGCTTGCGGGAAAGTTTTGGGAATAGTTGATTGAAACAGGTGGATGTATACGTTTTCGCTAAACCTAAAGATTTATTTTGGCGGTCTGAGAAAAGCGTTAACCATCTTATCTCCGAACGGTAACCGCGAAACTCTCTCCAGGTTCTTCATCATGAAATCCATGGGCAGCAATCGGAGCCATGGATTATCCAGAAATGTCCTGGCAGCATCGTGGTAGTACTCCTGGAGGTCACAGGCTATGTTTATAGCTTTAACAGGATCTTTCTCACCAACAGAAAAAGTACCGTGCCTCACCACAGCGCAGATATCCTTATCAGTAAGGGATGAGGCCACCGCCTGGGCAAGTTCGTGTGAACCGTGCCGAACCGTGTCAACGAGACCAATGCCCTGAGGACAGATAATTTTCAGCTGCTCGTGCTGAACAGACAGTAATCCATTCAGGCTATCCTCGCTTCGAAAGAGTCGAATGAGCACGTTGATGCTTGTTGGTTGGGCGTGAATAAAGGCTGATACCTGGGGTCGCTGCTGATATGTGGTGAAATGAGCAGCATGCTCAGAGGTTATCACCTCGTCTTCTTCCAACCCCCATAACATATCGTATCCCCCTTCCACCATTTCAATGAGAGCGAGACACTCATGGGGCCTGTCACCGATGTAGCGAAAATTCTTACCGGATCCTGTAAAAAGAAATCTCTTGCCGTTAAGCCCTGGATAATCAGCGTCCAATTCGTGATGTGTTGTGTTTCTAGCACCCTCTTCCGGGAATCCGTCGATTGGGAAATCGTCGGCTCTCACAGAAATATTTCCGGATGTGCCAGCAGCTGCTTCAATAAAACACAATCTCTCAGCCACTTTCCCAAGGTAGAATAACAGATCGTCCACACGGTATTTCACAATGCTATCCTCATATGTAGCTATAGAATTAGTCGTGAAGGTAATGGAAAACGTTTCTTGACCTGATGCATATATTATACCACTCAGGTATTTCAGAAGGTACATGAAGACACCCGGCTACGTTTCCCTCTTCCTGTCCGGAAGCAGCCAGCTGGGTTTTTTCTCTTCCCAAGGATTAAAAACAACCGATATTCTCTAAGAGTACGCGGGCGGGATTTTACCAACAGAATCTATCGGTGAAAAGGTTAGCTGTGATTGTTGCTTGAGCCTTGCTGTAGGTACAGATCAACGTACGAGTCCCCGCAGCAAAGATACAAACCGCGGGATATGGAGCTCTCGCTCAGTTTGAAAACACCTACCTGCACTGGTAACCTCGAGCTTTTGGAAACCTGCTCAAACTGGTACGGCGTGCTCTCTCATTGCATTGTTGTTCTTGTCCGTTTAACAGCTACTCGTAGCATATACTCCAATTGCTGATCAGTGCTCAGCAAAAATAAACTGCGGCTTTTCTAAGCACGTCTTTCCTGCAGCGGTTGACCCATTATCAGTCAACTGACTCACATTGGGGTTTGAAAATCATGGTTGCAAGCGGCGGAATGTTCAGCGCGAGCGAAAACGGTTGATTGTGCCATGCTCTTTCATCGCTCCACAAGCCGCCATAATTACCTTTATTGCTGCCCCAATACATTTCAGAATCGCTATTTAAAAGCTCTTTGTATTCGCACCGAAAAGGTACCCCCACGCGGTAGTCCTCGCGGTATACCGGTGTGAAATTGCAAACGAACACTAACAAGTCTTTGTAGTTGCTGGCTTTGCGCATGAAGGTAATTATGCTGTTATCAGAATCCATGAAATCGATCCACTCAAAGCCAGTGTAATCGAAATCGACTTCATATAAGGCAGGTTCGCTTCTATACAATCTATGCAAATCTTTTACATAGCGCTGCAGCTTTCGATGTGGTTCGTATTCCAGCAAGTGCCAATCCAAACTGTAACCCTCCTCCCACTCATCCCACTGACCAATTTCTGTACCCATGAACAACAGTTTCTTGCCTGGATGACCAAACATGAAACCAAGTAACGCCCGGAGGTTCGCAAACTTTTGCCACATATCGCCAGGCATTTTGTTTAATAGAGCACTTTTGCCATGCACCACTTCGTCGTGGGAGAGCACCAGCATAAAATTTTCATGAAATGCGTACAACAGCGCGAATGTAATCATGTTGTGATGGTACTTTCGATGGACCGGATCTTTGGAAAAATAGGTCAAAAAATCGTTCATCCAACCCATATTCCATTTCAGGTTGAAACCGAGACCACCAAGATACGTTGGCCGCGAAACGCCCGGCCAGGCGGTGGACTCTTCAGCGATGGCAAGTACGCCAGGATAATAGCTGAAGATGAGTTCATTCAGCCGCTTTAAGAAATCAATGGCTCCTAGATTCTCGCGTCCGCCAAATTGATTGGGAATCCACTCCCCTTCCTTTCTTGAATAATCCAGGTAAATCATCGAGGCCACCGCGTCCACCCGGATCCCGTCAATGTGGTAGTTGTCGAACCAAAACAGAGCGTT
Source organism: uncultured Desulfobacteraceae bacterium (assembly GCA_964346905.1). Lineage (GTDB taxonomy): Bacteria > Desulfobacterota > Syntrophobacteria > BM002 > BM002 > BM002. The sequence goes on from CAYFXH010000172.1 coordinate 6,077, forward strand.
GGCGATGAGGAAGTTGCGCACCTCGTTGCGCTCGAAATTAAATACCATTGTACCCCAGTCTTGGTGTGCTCCCTTGCGTGGATCAGCGTGCTCGTAGAGGTGGGTACCATCGAAAAATGCCAATCCATGGGCATCGCGGGGAAAATGTGCCGGCACCCAATCCACGATGACCCCGATATCATTTTGGTGGCAATAATCCACAAAGTACTGAAAATCCTCCGGCGTGCCAAAACGCGAGGTGGGAGCAAAGTAGCCCAAAACTTGATATCCCCACGAAGCATCCAGTGGGTGCTCTGCCACCGGTAAAAGCTGGATATGGGTGTAACCGATCTTTTTCACATATGCCACGAGTTGATGGGCTAGCTCGCGGTACGTAAGGAAGCGATTGCCGTCTTCTGGCACCCGCATCCACGAACCGAGGTGCACTTCATAGACTGAGATTGGCTGTCTTAACAGGTCGGTGCTCCGACGTCTATCCATCCATTCCTGATCAGCCCATTTGTGCTTGTTTATGTCCGCGACAATTGAGCCCGTGTTGGGACGAACCTCGAACTGGAAACCATAGGGATCTGACTTTTCAAAGATATTGCCAGATTGATCCTTGACCTCATATTTGTAAACCTCTCCCACGCCGATATCGGGTATAAAGAGTTCCCAGACCCCGGAGGATCCCAGGACTCTCATCTGGTGTTTGCCGCCATGCCAGACATTAAAGTTACCAATTACACTTACATTGCGCGCGTTGGGCGCCCACACCGCAAAATATACCCCTTTTACACCGTTGACCTCCATGGGGTGCGCGCCAAGCTTTTCGTAAATCTTATGATGATCGCCCTGTGCGAAAAGATAGAGGTCCAATTCACCCATCTGTGGCAAAAAGAAATAAGGATCGTACACAAAGCGCTCATGACCATTCATCGCCACTATTCGATACTGATACATAAAAATTTCTTTATGCCCAGGCAAAACCACCTCGAAAAAATGCTCGTTATGTATGGATCGCATGCGGTATTCTTCGCCAGTCCCGGGATTGAACACATATACTTCATTGGAGTCCGGCACAAAGGCACGCACCACCCAGTTTTTACGACCATTGACTTCAATTTCATGCGGTCCCAAGATTTGGAATGGATCATGATGCAGATTGCGTATGACGGATTCCACTTGTTCTGCTGATATTGTTGGTTCCATAATCCACCTGTCCTCTTGGTAAACAGCTAGTTGTTAACGGGAAGATCACATAATGTACCTGTGAACATTAAAAAAGATGCGTTGACTCACGCAATGTTGCGGTGGCTTGTTTGCAGACTACAGTGCTCTCTTCAGAGAAGTTGAAAGCAAAGATCTCGGGCAAGGCCGGAGCCATCTTAGGTGAACCGCCAAAACATTCACGTGGCAAGAATGTACCTTTTGTGACGGGGAATATATGGTGAAGGAGCGTTTTGAGTCAAGCGTGAAAATTGTCTTACCTTCCACCATACTGCTGAAACACCGCAGATAACACTAGAAGAGCAGCACTGGCTGAAAGGTAACATGCCAAAAGACGTTGGGACCTAGAAAGAGCTGGCGAAGTCGCACTCGAGGCCAGCGACGTTAAGACTGTGGCTGAAGAGGTGGGGATACCGCTACTACTCGGATAACTCCTTACAAAGCTGGTAGGAGTGATCGAGTTCTTGGTTGCAGTCGGAGGCAAATGACGTGGACCTCCTGTTCATCTGTTGACACCTAATTGCACAGTTTCTTCTCCCATTGTGAAACACTAAACCATGTCTTGGGGAGGATAGTCAGGAACGTGACCGCATGCAGCTATAAAAAAACAAGTATAAAGAGAACTCGCGAGCATCATTTCATGGCTACCACCTGATTGTATTAACTGTCGCCTGCTTCTCGCACCACGTTCTTTATCTCTTCAAGTTCTTGTTCTTGAGCGTTGTGTTTTTCTACCGCTTCAGCTATAAATTGCCGGTCTTCATCCGAGAGGTCCAGAAAGCGAACACCCATACCACGAGGTGAGATGTGATCGTTAGGTCCATAGATATTCGACCAGACCACTTCAGCCTTTGCTCCAATGGACTGGTCTGGAGAACTTATTACCAGGGAAAAGACCTCGTTTAATCTCAACGGCATCCGACAACCTATGAAGGCACCAGTGGAACTGACATTTAAGGTTATACCCTCCATGACCCCAGTAGACTTCTGCACCATAACAGGCCATTGGAT
>CAYFXH010000173.1:0-8270 GCA_964346905.1 uncultured Desulfobacteraceae bacterium
CTCACTCTTGGCGTGTCAAAGCCTGCTAACACCTCCGTTATCCACAGTGGGGTGGATCTGGCCCGCTTCCGAAAAGGGAAAAGAGTTCGCTCCCGTAAACGAAAAGAATTGGGTATTCAACCCGATGTTCTGGTGGTGGGTTTCTCTGGCTGGCTCCTACCCATCAAAGGTGTCACCTTCCTGGTACAAGCCATGGCTGGTGTTGTAGAAAAACACCCCAATACCCTGCTATTGCTGGTGGGGAAGGGAGAGCAAGAAGAGAAACTTAAAGAACAAGCAGAGAATCTGGGTCTTGCCGACAAAGTGTTGTTTTTGGGATGGCGGTCGGATGTCGATGAGATCATCCCGTGCTTTGACCTGTTTGTCTTGCCTTCTCTCAACGAGGGCATGGGCAGAGTTCTGGTGGAAGCCATGGCCGCGGGCTTACCCATTGTGGCCAGCCGGGTTGGCGGCATTCCCGACCTTGTAAAGGATGGGAAGAACGGTCTCCTCGTCCCCCCAGCGCATGCGGCTGCCCTGGAACAGGCCATCTCCGATCTCCTCCAGGATAAGGCTAAAAGGAAGCGGCTGGGCGGCGCCGGGAAAAAAATGTGCCGTCCATATAGCGTTGAAGCGATGGTGAACCAAATAGACGACCTCTATGTCAAACTCTTACCTGAACATACTCACAACTGTAATCTCCCGGCGCAGTTCTTGCTAGCTACAAAGCTTAAAAGACCGAGGGGTTAGCTGGACCATGACAGTCGTCGCCATCCATCAGCCGCAATTTTTTCCCTGGCTGGGCTATTTCCACAAGCTGGACCGCTGTGATGTCTTCTGTCTGCTTGACACAGTCCAGTACAAGAAAAACGAATTTCAAAATCGTAACCGGATTAAAACAGCCCAGGGTTTGCAGTGGCTCACGGTCCCGGTTACCTACCGCTTCCCCCAGCGGATACATGAGGTAACCGTCAATCAAACGGTGAACTGGCAGCGCAAACATCTGCAGACCCTGAAGACCAACTATAGCAAAGCTCCTTATTTTGGCACCCATATTGCGAGATTTGAAGAGTTCTACCAGCAACCTTACGAGCTATTGGCAGAAGTGAACGTTGCTTGTATCCGGCTGCTCATGGAGCTTTTAGGGTTAAAGCGGGAATTGGTTCTGGCATCCTCGCTGCAGGTGGGAGCACAGGACCCCACCCTGCGATTGGTAGAAATTTGCCAGGCCCTCGAGGGAGACTGCTATCTGAGCGGTCGGGACGGCGCCAATTACATGGACCTGGATACTTTCCGGGGTCACCAGATCGAGGTAGTGTTTCAAGACTTCAATCATCCGGAGTATCCCCAATGCTATGGCCCGTTTGAGCCCGAACTCTCCGTGGTGGACCTCTTATTCAACTGCGGTCCGGAGAGTTTGACCATCATCAGAGAGGGTTCGCCATGATCCGGACCATGAACATCCTGGCCATTGGAGCACATCCTGATGACATCGAGTACGGTTGTGCTGGCACAATTATTAAGTATGCGGATCGTGGTCACCGCATCTATCTCATGGTACTCACCCGCGGCCAAGAGGGTGGTAATGGCGAGATGAGACAGCAGGAGCAGGAAGCTGCCGCTGAGATTATGAGGGTTCAGGAGGTGTTCTGGGGAGGGTATCATGACACCCAACTTCCCCTGGACAAGGAACTCATTGACCGCATTGAAGGGGTAATACATCAGGTTCAACCGGATCTTATCCTGGTCAACTACGGTGACGACACCCACCAGGATCACCGCATCCTTACCCAGGCCACCATGTCCGCCACCCGATATGTCCGCAACGTGCTCTTCTTCGAAGTCCCCACCACCCAGAACTTCAATCCACAGGTCTTCGTGGACATCTCCGATTCTCTGGAACGCAAATTCCAGGTCCTGGAGGCCCATAACTCTCAAATCATGAAAACGAATATCGAGGATATGTACATTCTCGAGCTCGCCCGGGCCAATGCCACCTTTCGGGGAATACAGGGGCGGGTCAAATTCGCCGAAGCTTTTGCGCCCTTGCGGCTCTTTATTAACATCTAAGCCGGTTCAGCGCATGAAAACGAGCGAGAGCATATCCCACTCTCGTCCCTCGGTGGACGAAGTGGAGATTGACGCTCTCAGACACGTCATTGCCTCTGGTCAACTTGCCCAAGGCCCGCAGGTCCGTGCCTTCGAGGAGGAACTCGGTCGTTTCATCGGGCTTCCCGCTGGCGTCACCACTTCCTCAGGCACAACTGCCCTCCATCTGGCTCTTCTCTGTCTGGGAGTGGGGGCGGATGATGAGGTTCTCCTGCCCTCCTATGTGTGCTCAGCGCCGCTCCATGCCGTCCACCATGCAGGGGCAAGACCTGTGCTGGTCGATGTTGACCCCCTAACGGGCAATATGGACCCTGTCGATCTCCGGAAACGGCTTACGTCCAGAACCAAAGCCATCATTGCGGTTCATCTTTTTGGCGTGCCCGTTGCAATAGATGAGATACGGGCTCCAGGGCTACCTGTGATCGAGGATTGTGCCCAGGCTCTCGGGGCAAAGATCGGAGACCAGATGCTAGGCACGTTCGGAGAGCTAGCCGTGTGTTCGTTTTACGCGACAAAGCTTATGACCACCGGTGAGGGAGGAATGCTTTTGTCCCGTGACTCTTCCCTGCTGGAAAGGGCGAGGGATCTCAAGGAGTACGATAAAAAGGAGAGTTTCACCCCTCGGTTCAATTACAAAATGACCGATCTGCAGGCCGGACTGGGTCGAAGTCAGCTGAAAAAACTCGAAAAATTTCTGGAACAACGGGAAGCACTGGCCGGTGTCTACAGTGAACGGCTCGCATCCTTGCCGTGCATGCTTCCTCCAGCTCTAGAGGGAAGGATCTATTATCGCTACGTGATCTCTGTCCAGCAGGATGTACACGGCTTGATCCTGGGCCTCGCCCGTCAGTCCATAGAGACGGCAAAACCTGTGTATCGACCGCTCCATCACGTTCTGAACCTTGCAGGATATCCGGGTGCTGAAATGGCATGGAACTCGCATCTTTCCCTTCCCGTCCATCCATCCCTCTCAACTCAGGATGTGGCAAGGGTATGCACGGCGTTGCAGGATTTTTTGAGGGAAAATTATCAGTGAAGAGAAATCAACTTATCGTACCAACCTGGTATTACTTTTTAGCCGTGGTGTTGCTCGGGTTCGTGTTTCTCCCCACCACCCGTCAATTCTTCGTGGTAACGGGCAGACGCTGGCTGTATATACTGGTGTTGGCTTTTAGCTTCAGTGGACTTACCACTCCCCTGTGCAGGATAGGGGCCAAGCGCTGGGGCTTGGTGGACAACCCTAGCGGTCACAAGATCCACCGGAATCCAACCCCCCTGTTGGGTGGTGCGGCTGTTTTTCTTGGGTTCTGTCTGCCACTGATCATCAATGGTATTTTTAGCCTCGAGTTTGGCGCCATCCTTTTTGCTGCCTTCATCCTGTTTGTCGTCGGCGTGCTCGATGATACCCTCAACCTGAAGGCACACCTGAAACTGATCATCCAGATCGCTCTGGCCCTGGGTCTTACCTTTATGGAGGTTCGTATTATCCTTGTTCCGGAAAGCACCCTGTTGGGCAGCGCTGTTAATTGTCTTCTGTCGGTAATCTGGATTGTCGGCATCACCAATGCCATGAACTTTTTCGACGGCATGGACGGGCTTGCCGCTGGTCTCGCTGCCATCATTTCCTTCTTTCTGGCCATTGTCGCCTTGCAGATGGACGATCCCTTTGTGGGCTGGATTGCGGTAGCCATGCTGGGGGCGTGCCTCGGTTTTCTGCCCTACAATTTCAGACCACAGAAGCCAGCCCTGATCTTCCTTGGCGATGCCGGGAGTACTACCATCGGTTTCGTTCTGGCATCCCTGGCAATTTACAGTGATTGGGCCAACCTCAACCCGGTGGTCTCGATCTTTTCTCCCCTCCTGATCTTCTGGATTCTCATCTTCGATATGGCCCACATTACCCTGTTTAGGGTGATCAGGGGCAAAACCAGGACGTTCCGTGAATGGATAGAGTATGTTGGCCATGATCACCTGCACCATCGCATGGCCCGGGTGCTTGGTGGACCCACCAAAAGCGTTCTCTTCATTTATCTTCTCACCATCTGCCTGGGTCTGAACGCACTACTCCTCCGACACTCTGTTCCCCTGGAAGCCTTACTTCTGCTCGGTCAGGCGCTACTGATTGTGGTGCTGGTCTCCATCCTCGAAGCAAACAACGGCAAGCAGCGCAACTAGTTACTATAATTAGAAAAGTCTAAAGGCCGCGGCAAACTAACAAAGCCACGGCCTTTTTGTATTGGAGGTTAAGCCTGCTTAATCTTTTTTAGATTAGATGTTTAAAGAGGTCAGTGGACCGTGCCTTATGTTTCTTTACTCGCCTAGCAGTGCCATATAGACTCTTTTGGCACTGGTTTCGCTTTGCGAAACACACAGATTACACGGATCTTTTGTGAATAGTGTTAAAAAGGATCGCTTAAGAACCCCGCAAAGCGGGAGGTCCGATAGCTTCCTATCGGAGCCTATGGGGAGCACCTGATGGCAAGAATGAGCCAGCTTATTCTTGTCCTTCAGGCTCTCCCCATGGAGTTCTTAAGCGATCCTTTCATTAATCTTATCCCATCCTTGCTCCCATCCGTGAGATCCTGTCTAAGAGAGCAATGAATCATTGATCGTATCTCGTTTATGTATGAGGCCGTGTCTGTGACCGTCTGCGTGGGTCCGCGGTTAATTCGACCGTATTGTCGCAAGTCATTCTTAGCCTTTCTTACCCTTGGTGTTCTTCGCGTTCTTCGTGGAGCTACCGCAGGTCTCGTGTGATCTCTTCTTAGCGTCTTGGCGTCTTTGCGTGATGCTGCTTTTCCAAGCGTTGCTTCACCGCCTTGACTAGAATAGGCCAGGCCACGGTGGCATCGCAGAGAACCTCGGCAAAACGGCCGCCGTCCTCGGGAGCAACAAACTTTCCCCAGGAAACCCCTTCCGAATAGGTACAACCGCTCAACCCACCCCAGTGCACCGGCTCCGGGCATATCCGCACACCATAATGAAATTTTTTTAAAGGCAGTGAGCGCTGACAGCGCTCTTGGAGAATTTCAAGATAGGGGCTCACCTGTTGGGCCCAGTTGCGCGGGACTCCACCACCGATGGTAAAAATTCCCAATCGTTTGGCTTGCATAACCCGTCGAGTATATGAGCTCACATCCAGAAACGGATTGAAGGGAATGCTCACCTGCCCGACAGCTGCGGTCAACTCTACCTCCGGGTCGCCGGCCATCGCCTTTTTCACCATCCAAGTGGCAGCATCCAAAGCCAACTCGGAGTCAGTAAAGGCAGGGATGTAGACGGGAACCTTTTTGAGATAGGCGTTTTGCAGGATTCCTGGCTGGTCAATGTTCTCTGCCAGCCACTTTCCCAACTCACGACAAAACATCTCAGAGCTGAGAGGTTCGGTCAAGTCCATGTTATCAAGGATACCACTGATGATCTCTTCGGTGCGATCCAGGTTTTTCTCAAGCTCCAGCGTGTCATATACTCGGTTGTATCCCCGCTGGTATAGGGCAGAATCATCGAACCGATCGTCATGCTTGAAATGGATCATGCCAGCTGCTTCCACGAATCCATGGGCCATCAGCGCCCCCGTTGAGATGACGATGTCCAACCAACCCCAGTCGATCATATCACAGAGTATAAGGCCCATCTTGGCCACCGTCATGGCGCCGGAAAATGTACCCACCACTAAACAATCCGGGTCGGTCACCATCTCGGTGAGGACCTCGGCTGCCTCACCCAGACGCCTGCCGGTGAAGGCAGTGCTGGCCATTTGCCGCAATAACTTATCGAAGTCTTCGGTTGTTTTGAGATCTAGACTCTCCAGCGGCTCCAACTGGTCATCCAGCCCGTCACCGAAATCAGCAGGATCTCTGTAGTCTTTTGTCATCTATCCTCCTTCCAGACAATTCATCACCAGCAATATGCCGAACAACGACCAACGTAGTCTTAACATCTGCACCCCCGAGACTGCAAGCTCTAGCCCGGATGTCTCATGAATCGCTTGCTGCGACCCTGGATATGACCGTCCTTCCGGACGAGGCCGCCTATGGCGGGCGAGATCCGGAATCCAGTGCAAGTCCAATATAATCAGATTCTTTCTGGATCCCGGCTCGCGTCCGCCAGCGGCGGACTTGGCCGGGATGACGAATCGCGAATGTACAAATCCGAAATCCGCAATCCAAAATCCGCAATCCGCAATCTTCTAGCTCCATGCCTCCTGGCCACTGACTACTGGCTACTGGATTCTAGAAATTCTCCCTGCATCTTGCGCCTTGTACCCTGTACCTCGCAGTTAACTCCCCAACCCCAACCAGAGGATAAAAGTCAGAGCCGAAGCGAGTGTGGATACCGAAATGGCTGCTGTTGCCAAGTCCACATCTCCGGCCATTTCCGAGGCCATAACATAAGATAAGGTGGCCGTGGGCGAGGCCAACAGGATAAGAGCGGGGAGATAATCCACTCGATAGAGGTCCAGAAGATGAAAAAAGGTCAGACCCAGTGCTGGAAGGAGCAGCAGTTTGCATACTCCGATTACCAGTGTCAGCCGCAGATTTTGTCGCATTCGCGCAAAAGATAGGGATGCGCCAATCACCAGCAGGGCCAGGGGCAGGGCCATACCGCTCAAAATCTTGAGACTTCGGTCTACAATCACCGGCAGATCCAGCCCGGAAAGGGAGACAGCCATACCCGCCATGGCGGAGATAATTACCGGGTTCAACAGTATCCGTGGGACCAAAGAGGACATTGATGGTTTTTGTTCCGGGGCTGTGTTGAAACGGCTGAGTGCCACCACCGCCAGAAAGTTTTGCAGCAGCATGACAAAACCCGCGAGGATGCTGGCTCGAGTAAAACCAGCGTCGCCGAGAAAGTAATAGGCAACCGCCAGGCCAATATAACCAAGGTTGCCATGGAAGCTACACTGCAGAAAGGTCCCAACTTGACGCCGCTGCAGCTTCATCCCTCTCACCAAAATCAGACCCGCCAGTGCTACCAACAGCAGGGGTGCCAGCGTTGCAGCCACCAGAACCAGTCGGAAATGCTCTGCCAACGACGCCTCGGCGATTTCTCGGAAGACCAATGCAGGAATGGCCACATAGTAAGCAAGCCGATTGGCAGGCTTCACAAAGCCTTCCTGCATGAAATCCAGTTGGCGAAGGCTCCAGCCCAGGAAGATAATCACAAAAATAGGCAGGATAGTCCCGAGGATATTCGTCATGGAGCAGCTCCCATCGATGGGTACGGCCCACTCTACATGTTCCAGACCAGACAAGCTGTCGGCTCTCAGCCTTCAGCGTTGAGCCTGTTTAACCCAGGGGTTGTCTCTGTATCGGCCAAGAAATAAGACTATTTTGATGAGGAGCTCTTCGGCGGGTAAGGAGACCCGCCCTACTTTTCTTGGGCGCAAACCGCAGGGCGCGAGGCTCCAGCCTTTATATCATTCAACTATTAGGTCGTCTCGCCCTTTCGGCCCAAAAGGAGGCCCACCCCACTGTTCTTTGTCTTGTCAAATAGCGTTCGACGCTACGGCAGAAAATGCGGGCATTCTAGCACGGATGTCTTCACCTGAACATTAAGAAACAAACAGCAGACAGTCTAATTACCCTTTCCCGCCTTTCTCGCCTTTCCCGCCTTAACCCTGTCTCGCCGCAACGCTATTCGCTTCGGGCTCTGCGCTTTCTTGACTAGACAACCTTAACCACTTCTGATAAGACTACTTCCTGGTTAAAGATCGGGACGTGGCTCAGCCTGGTAGAGCGCTGCGTTCGGGACGCAGAAGTCGCTGGTTCGAATCCAGTCGTCCCGACCATGACAACGAAGGGGCTGCCCAATGTGGGCAGCCCCTTTTTCTCTTTTACTGGAAAGCATAGGCGCGGCGCCACATCCTGGTGCCTCTGGAAAAATGGGGACAGGAGGTTTCTTTTTTGGTAGATAGATAATTTGTTTTTTCTGTGCTACCCTCGGGGGTGTAATCTCTTGATAAATCAATATATAACGTTGTTGGCTGGGTTCAATAAATTAGGGGGTAAAGGAGAAAACAATTGAAACATCAGCTCTGAACCTCCGGGTTTTAGTATAGAGATCGACGAAATTATTCAACCTAGTCAACAACGTCCCCAAAATTTAAAACAAGGCTTGGACTTCTGGCCAAGTTTCATCTGGTCATTTGGCCAAATCTGGCGATTTAACAAGTGATT
>CAYFXH010000174.1:0-6670 GCA_964346905.1 uncultured Desulfobacteraceae bacterium
AACCGTCCTACGTTTTTTTTAACAACAATTTCATGAAAGATGATGCCCTGCGGTTTACAGACCTGATACACCCCCAGCCCGATATTTTGCCCAATAGGTAAGAGTTTGAGCAGATGGTCTTATCCAAACAACGTTTACGTGAAAAAATCTGGCAATCCTTAACAGCCAACAACGTGGCCCGTTTCCCGGGGGCTCATGGCCGTATTCCCAACTTTGCTGGGGCAGAAAACGCAGCGAGAAAACTCACAACCCTAATTGTCTGGCAGGTAGCCCGAACCGTCAAGGCCAATCCCGACTCGCCACAACGGTATGTGCGTTACGCTGCGTTGAAAGCTGGTAAAGTAGTGTATCAAGCTGTGCCCCGGTTGCAGCGAAGAAAACCATTCATCGAACTTGATCCCACCAAGCTCGAGAAATCTTCCCTCTGGCATGCCAGCAGCATCCGTGGCGCATTTGCTCAGGGTAGAGCCGTTGCCATTGCAGAGATGTCACCCATTGACGTGATAGTGGCTGGCTCCGTAGCTGTCTCCCGTGACGGGACAAGACTGGGAAAGGGTGGAGGCTATTCAGACCTTGAATATGCTCTTTGCCGGGAGGCCGGGCTCATAACCGTCGACACGCCCATTGTTACCACCGTACATCCCCTACAAGTCGTGCCTGAAGGTGAAATCCATATGACACCGCACGATATCTCCCTGAACTGGTTTGCCACACCCGAGGAGGTAGTAGAAACCCCCAGTTCGCATCCGCGACCTCAGGGGATTCTCTGGGAGGAGTTGGGTGAGAAATTAGCAGAAATCCCCGTGCTCCAGGATCTTGCCGAGGTGACAGGGGGTTTCCAGGGTGATGAAGGTAATGGCAGAACCGATTAACGAAGTCTTACCGCCGCCCGAGCCCCAGCAGTAACTGGAACTGTTCATGACATGAGAATGGGCCCACCGACTCAATACGGATGTCCCATCTTTCCTGAAACACGGCTCGTCGGCTAGCCTTGTCGCCAATGTTCAATCGCGTTCGCGTAATAGGAGAGAACCTCAAGCGATTCGTGGTCAGCCCTGACTCGCCCGTTTGCTTCAACAACCATGCGTCGTAACTTCAGCATGTTCAAGGCGGTGGTGATGGTATGCTCACCGCCTCTTCTTGAAAGATACACCAACGCGCCGTTTGATTGTAGTTCTTCAATCAAACGGTGCACATATGCTTTCACATCGAACTCAGTCAACCACTGTTCGGGATCTTCCAGGAAAACAGTAGCCACCAGAGACACTGGCAGAACAGGGACAATCTGCTCGATGGAAGCCATCAAATGGTTGCACAATTTTTCGACTTCAGAAAATCTGGCCTTACGGTCTAACTCACTGAAAATAAACTTATTGTGCCTACAATACTCCCGTGCGGAAATCGGAGCGCCAAAGTTGACACAAGCGTACCCAAAGCGCTGCCACTTATTATTGGCCATTAACCGCAGGTTACGACCAATAAACAGGATGGTAGTTTTCATTACAAAAAACATACTCCGTTTTTCAGCGGTGGGATCCAGCGCTCGCAGCAAACTCCGGTCTTCTAAAGTCCGGTCGTAATTGATCCCCACCGGAATGAAGACAATATCTCGATCCGTTTCTGGCTCATAGTTACGTAACATATAATCCACAAACCCCAGTTTAGGTGGCTGTAACCGGCCATCGCGACTCAGTCTCCCTTCGAGAAAAACGGCCTGGCAAACTCCCTCTTTGGTCGCCATGCTAATATAACGCTCCAACACCGAGCGATACAAAGGATTGCCGGAATTTCGCCGAATAAAAAAAGCACCCATGGCCCTAATCAGGGTTTGCAGGGGCCAAATCTTGGCCCACTCACCAACAGCATAAGAGAGTGTTGTTCGCTCCGCCGCCAGAAATGCGACCAGGATATAGTCCACATTGCTGCGATGATTCATCACGAATACCACGGTGGAATTGGGATCCACAGACTCATATTGATCTTCACGGGTAAGGCCAGTGCGCACCCAGTACAGTAACCGCGCAACTTTCTTTGCCAGCCAGTAAGCGATGCGAAAATAGAGATAGGCATTGAATGATGGTACGATTTCCTTGGCGTAGCTCTGGACTTCAGCCTGCACTACTTGGCGCGGCGCACCGGTTTCCTGCGCGTAGATTTGCATGGATTCGATGACCTTAGGGTCATAGACCAGCCGATCGATCAATACCTGTCGTTTGGTAAGCTGAAATGGTCTGATTTCGATATCCAGCCGGGTGCTGATTTCATCGAGGACACGATTAATTCGCCTCCGGAGAAACCAGCGGACACTGGGAATCAAAAGACGGTCCAACACCGCCCATCCAGTGATCACAAGCAGGAGGAGAAAGATCCAGATTGGTACAGTGATGTGACTAGTCATCTTACAAAAGATAGGGAACGTTGTTTACACATTGTACGTAGTGATTGCTCTTCAGTATCTGTGGTGTAGCGTGCCAACCGCATCTAGTGGTGCTCCCCGGGGCCTAGCGTCCTCTGAAAGTATGTGACCATTTCAAAACAGTCGTCAACCACCTTGTACAGCGTGTAAACAACGTCCCTTTTAGTCCATATTAGGGTTATCCACTTAGCTCAGCCTATTCCCCCTCCCTTGGCGTTGACTTTGACCCATACCTGACACCGGGGGTTAGAGCTTGAGAAGTTTAGGATCTTGATGAGAAATCCCCCTAAATCCCCCTTTGCAAAGGGGGACTTAGCGAATCTGCTTTCATGAAGGCAGGATTCAGATGACTCCCCCCTTTGACAAAGGGGGGTCGGGGGGGATTTTGAAAGCTAAAGGAAACGATTACTTACTCACAGCCACGGTGTCAAGTGTATCCTAAAGTCAGCCCTTGGCGGGAGGGGATACAGAGGAGGGGGAACTTATAAATAGCTGAAGATTCATCTATTCTTTCACCCCTCACCTTCATCCTCTCCCCTCGAGGGGAGAGGAAATTTGTGGGTGCGTCATTGGTCCGAATTCTTAAACCAGAAATACTTGTAATTAAGGTCTGTTTTGAAAAGAATTGCTCAGCTAAGTGGATAACCCTATTCCATATTTAAAATGAAATTATTGAGTACCTCCTGGAATCCTTAAAAAAAATTCTCAACACATATCATCTCCCTATTTCACCACCAAGATCTCTTTCGGTTTTCTGCTCGGATCCCGCACGGCAGGCAGATAAATTCGAACCACGGTACCTTTGCCCAACTCAGAGTTAACAGTGACCAAGCCATCATGGTTTCTGACAATGCCATACACCGCAGCCAGGCCAAGCCCCCGACCATGAAATTTCGTGGTGAAAAAGGGCTCAAATACTCTTCTTCTCGTTTCCTCGTCCATGCCACTTCCGTTATCTTCGATTGTCAGGGATACATAGGAACCTGGCTTGAGATCGGGATGGTGCTTCGCAAACTCTTCGTCAATCTCCTCGCTTCTGGTAATAATCCGAATATAACCTTTACCCTCAATGGCCTCAGTCGCATTCACCACCACGGCTAAGAGCACCATCTGCAATTGAGTGAGATCAGCTTCTACATTAGAAAGACCGTCCTGCAGATCAGTCTCCACGTGGATGGGAAATTCAATAGTATGTTTGATCAAAGGTAATGTGTCTCGCACAAATCTATTTAATGATACGTCTTGAGGCAGGTACTTCCCTCCTCGTGCATACGCCAGCATCTGACTGGTTAAATGAGCCATCCGTTGAGCGGAACTGTACATTGGCTGAACATATTTGCTTATCTTCTTGTTATCGGGAAACTTCATCTTTAGCATGTCGATATTTGGAATAACCGCACCCAAAGCATTGTTGAACTCGTGGGCAATCCCGCCAGCCAAGGTGGCGATGGCCTCCATCGCCTGGGCTTCCTGGAGGCGGGCTTGAAGATTCTTCTGCTCTGTGATATCGGCTATACTAGCTCTCATACCAACTGCTTTTCCTTCTTTATATATTGGAGCGAAGCTTAAAAAAGCGGCCATGTCCGAACCATCCTTCATTAACATCCCGTACTCGTTGACCGCGAGTTTTGCTCCCTGCATTATCTCATTGATCTGTTGAGCCGCTTTTCCCTTATCATCAGGCTTGATCAGGTCGATTATATGAATGTTTGAATCAAGATCGGCCTCCGAATAACCGAAGACCTCAAAACCAGCTCTATTCAGATACGTAATCATCATATCAATGTCGGTCTCGCAAATAATTGTTGGCAGCAGATCTGTTGTTTCCCTAAACCGCTCTTCACTTTTCCGAAGTGCATCCTCTGCTCGTTGGCGTTCTTTGATATTTTTGTTTTCTTTTATTAAAGTCACTATAATTATAAACAAAAGGCCAAACGCTAAAGTGAACACTATGGTAGAATCACGTGATAATACAGTGTCAAGCTGTTTTTTCTTCGCCGTTATATCGTAGTAGATTTCAAAAGCCCCAAGAAATTTATTACCGCTCATCAGCGGCACGTAAGTTTCCACGACATCGGCTGTCATTTTCTGCCCGTCAAGAGATTCAGTGTCTTTCTGTACAACCTCAGCGTAAGTTTTTCCTTTAGCCAAGATTTCCTGGAAATATCTTTTCTTGTTCATCTTCCCGATTTCTTTGGGATCAGAAGAAAACATGATTTCTCCAGATTCTGAGAAGAATCTCAATTTTATTATTTCAAAATCATCTTTCGCATTTTTCAGCTTCTCCGCCTTCCTTAATAAATCAACCTCCAAGACATCATTTTTCAATTCAGTCTTTTCAGAAATAAGAAGGGACGTCAGGTACTTTGCTACACGTGTAGCGTCGTTTCTTGTATTTTCAATTAAGATTTTTGTAAGTGAAGGGTGAATGAAAAAACTATCGTATAGAGGTAACACTATCACTATAACTAAAGATAAGAAAAAGATAGTTCTTAGTAAGGGTATTTTAAAAAAATTATTCTCACTAATCATTAAGGATAACCTTTGTATCTTCAAGTCTTTATCTCCCATCTGCTATTTCAATTTACCTTTCTCTGGTATGTTAATTTAAAATATAAATATATTATAATAACTTATTAGTCGATTATTGCTATGGAATCCCCATGTCATCCTTTCTGTAAGACTTTACTATAAAGCAAATGTATGGAGAAATAATTTATCTACTGTCAAGATGTTTACTACGAGAACACTCCTTTCCAATAAAGCCTGTGAAGAAATGTTTTCCTCTGTCATCTTGTCCCTTTAATATTATATAATTATTATGGTAGGAATTAGAACCAAATCCACCAGTCCTGTTAACAAAAAATACCACTTTATGGTATGTATTGGGTGGTTCTAATTATGGGATCAAGGATAGTCTTTTTCGGAAACAAAAGCCCCCAGTGACCAGTTCAGCACACTGCGGCCAATGCCAACTTGAACTGTAGTCCTGTTTTGTTTGTAGATTATTTTCCAACAACAGTGTTATCTCCGTGCAAATCTTGTTTACGTTTTAGCCAATAATTATAATGCCAGGTACTATCATCATAACACATGTCAACTTCATGCTCTTCTTTGAAGCACATTTCATCCAATATTCCTTCTCTACCAATACAAGTAATAACAGTAACCAACAGCAATACAGCAATGAAAGGTAGCAATAGTTTTTTCATCTTACACTCCCCAAAGGGGTCTCATGGGTGACCCCTTTACGATACGGCGCGATGGTGCATCTGAGCATCTTGGCTGGCACGGCCCGGTAACTAGTCTCAGCGGTCATCCAGTCCCAGATCAAAACGTTCATCCATTGTCTGGCGGCATGACATGCAAAATTGTTGCTTCTCCACCTGCTCGGCCTCGGTGAGGACCACGCCAAGCTCCGCCGCCAAAAGCTTCAGGAACCGTTCCTCAAATCCCAAGGGGCGAAGGCCCTCAATGCTGGAGAGTTTCCAGCCGTTGTCAAACTTGTCCAGCACCAGAAGGATAGTATTGAAGCTTTCCGTGTCACCCAGCAGGTAATTGCGACTGCCCTGATAGACGGCGGTCAATCGTATCTGGGCCTGAATCAGGGCCCGGCCTCCTTTGATCTGGATCGCTGGCGTCGTCGCCAGTTGGATGAGAGGTGCATCAAACGATGCATAGGCCCGTTCAAGTAACCTCCGCATGAGAATGATGTTGAAGCCCAATGTATCGCGGTAATGAGGTGAAATAAAACGCATACTTTCGTCCAGGTCTTCCGCCATCGCCGCGGCCATTCCTGCCTCTAAAGTCATCCGAATGAGTCGCTCTTCGCCAAGACCAACTGGGGATACCACCGCTTGGCTTAGTGGCACCGTACTCGGGTCGAGTACGAGCAGGTCTCCAGACCTCAGTTCGTCACTCTGAACGAGAAGATGGCTGGCTGTCTCGCCGCTGATCATAACCCGCAATGGTTCCGGGCGTAGGTGCTTGAGTCGTACCACATAAGGTCCAGGTTGGCCAGATTTCATCGCAACGGCTGTCCTGGGAACGGACCATGTGGCTTTGGCTGCCTTCTCGACCTCGACTACTCTAACGGAAATCTGGCTAAGCTGATCCCTTTTTGGAAAAAGCCACAATGAGATACCCAGCAACAGTCCGCCGATCCCTAACCCAATCAACGGCAGGAAAAGGTATTTCTTGAGCCTTTTCATCAAAAGATCGCCCCTTTAGCATTGAAATGAGAGAGCAGCCAGA
>CAYFXH010000174.1:6680-8202 GCA_964346905.1 uncultured Desulfobacteraceae bacterium
CCACCGAGAGGGAGGACAAACTTAAATGAACCTGGAGTTTTAAAAAAAGTGAGAGCGCTTTTCCTCCCGCCCTTTTCTCGGTCACGGCTCTATGATATTTCATATGATATTTTACCTGTCTTGAGTTTGGATGAAAACTCGGTCTATCAGAAAGAGAAGGGTCTTCCAGGTGCATGGGTCTCTACAGTACGGTAACGTTTCGCTATTGAGCTTGACCTACTGAGTCCCAGTCCATGTGCGGCTCGCACAAACGTTTCAGAGGTAGTGCGGCGATTTTTCCCCAAGAATGCAGAGAAAGGGGGTTGAACTGAACCATGGCCAAACGTCTCCTTACACTTCTAGCGCCAGCACTGGTTGTGAGTGGGATGGTTCTCGTTAGCCTAAACACCGCTGCCCAAGAGCAAAAAGCGGCTGCCGAAGAGCAAAAAGTGCCAGATGATATTATCATTAATTCCACCCTGTATTCCAACACCTATGATCTGACGAAACTCTCACATAAGAAACACCAGGATGATTACAAGATCGAGTGCAACGAGTGCCATCACGTGTATGAAGGCAAGAAGAACATCTGGAAAAAGGGGGATAAGGTTCAGAAATGTCAGGAATGCCACAACGAACCCACAATCAAGGACGAAAAGAAGCTGCCCGAGGACAAGAAAAAGCTAAATCTGAAATGGGCCTATCACAAAAACTGTATTGATTGCCACAAGAAGTTGAAGAAGCAGGACAAGGTAAAATACAAGAAGATTCCCATTACGTGCAAGAAGTGTCATCCGGCCGGCAAGAAACCGGAGCAGTAAGAGAGGAAAGAGCGATTAAGAGGAAGCGTGACTGAGCGGGTACAACAGACGGTTCTTTCAAGGCTTCCAACAAAGGGTAAAAAAACATATCGATTTGCTTAAAAGCGGATTGTATCCAACTCCGTAGCGGAAGGTCCCAGCAGCAGTTGGAGCTGTTGCAGCAGATTTTTTCTCATAATTCTGTCGGTGGCGGTTCCAGCCTCTTTGCTTCATTTCTCTGTTCACTTTCCTGGTCATACTCTTCCATAGTATCCAAAAGAGTCAAAACCTTGGGATGATCTGGCCCAAGGGCTTTCTCCACTATTACCAATGCCCGCTGGAGAAGGGGCTCCGCCTGGGCATATTTACCCTGGTCTCCATACAGTACAGCCAGATTGTTCAGGGATGTTGCCACCTGTGGATGATCTGGCCCAAGGGCTTTCTCCACTATTACCAATGCCCGCTGGAAAAGAGGCTCCGCTTCGGCATATTTACCCTGGGCCCTATAGAGTTCAGCCAGATTGTTCAGGGATGTTGCCACTTGTGAATGCTCTGGCCCCAGGACTTTCTCCACCATTGCCAGGGACCGCTGGAGAAGGGACTCCGCCTCAGTGTATTTTCCCTGGGAATAACGAAGTGCCGCCAGATTGTTCAGGGATGTTGCTATTTGCAAATGCTCTGGCCCCAGGACTTTCTCCTCTATTGCCAGGGCCCGCTGGAAAAGAGGCTCCGCTTCGGCATAT
>CAYFXH010000175.1:0-5402 GCA_964346905.1 uncultured Desulfobacteraceae bacterium
CCTGCCGAAGGGATAAACTCCGCGAAGAATCTCCCGTGAAGTCAAGAGCCAAGAGATTCTTCGTCGCTTCGCTCCTCAGAATGACAGCTCGAGTTCGAGTTTCCCTATGGACATTAATTAGTTGATTCGTTAAATCGTGGATCGTAAACGGTTTCTACGATATGAAGGATCTAACGAATTCTCTAATCCTCTAATTTCCCGAGGTGCCTATTGCTACGCGTTGACGGTCATGCATCTGCGCCTTCGAGATTTACACTCAGGGTGTGAAAAGCGTAGTCTACCAACAGTGAGGTGATCACGGTGGCACCCTCGCGGCGGGTAGAGATTATTTCAATATGGTGCGGCTTGCCATGTTCGTCTTCAAAGGAGATACGCTCCCCTGAGCTGAAGCAACCGCGACGAAACCATACTTCCGGCGGCAACTGCCACGTTTTGCCGTATCGAGCCTCGAACTTAAGAAACGAGACAGCGTCAAAGGGGTACAGTAAGTAGAGGACCAGATCTTCATCGGAAACCGGTCTTCCCAATTTAGTCTCTAGATTCTGGCGTTCAGCCTCCAGGTCTGCATCCCGGGGCTTCACTGTGCCTCCTTCTTCGGCGACGATCTGGTGCCACTTCTTGCCGTCGGATCGTTGATATTCAAGTACCTTTTTGCAAATCCACTCTTGAGGATCATAGAAAGGCAGGGGTCCGTATCTGCCAAGGATCAGATTTTTCAGGTCCAACGAGGGCCTCTCATAGCGGCCGTAAAGGACATTATTAACCGCCGTAGTCCAAAGTATCTGGGATCCTGGGGTCACGGACCACCAGTTCCCGAGTTCCATTTGCACTCGGCCCATCTCATCAAGAATCTCAGGCATCCGCTCGAGGAATCCACCCCTATCCGCCTGCTCAAAGGTGCTGCCAGCTGCTCCGCCAGTTAATTTATAGGAAGCCACTGTTGGATCATGCCCACGAAAGAGGTTCTCAAACGGCTCATAAATTCTCCGCTCCTGGCGCAAGATATCCGAAGCCTTCACCAGAGCCTGAATATCCATGCCAGTGGCCTCTTTACCATAGTCATTAAGAGACTGGATCAGCGTGAGTGCAGGAGCCTGGCCGTATACTGCCCCGAAACCGTGGTCTGCCACATCACAGATCTTCACACCCGCCTGCACCGCAGCGATCATCCTGCCGATATCGTTGCCGTCGGTGTTGCAGCCGTGATAGTGTAGGATAACCTCGGGGTGGGATGTGCGAATTGCCTCTACCAGATGGCTAATGCGCTTTGGGGTACCCAGGCCGGAGTGATTCTTGATTGAAATGATAACGTCGGGCCCGGTTACCTCCAAGATCTCCCTTACCTTCTCCACGTAATAAGCATCAGTGTGCTCCTTGCCGGTGCTGAAACAGATACTGGGCATTAAAGTCCGCCCTGCTCTCTGCACTTCCTCCAAAACTGGTATCATGTTGGGAACATGATTGAGAAAATCGTAAACTCGCCAGACATCAATGTATTTATCAAACTCTCGGACCGTTAACCGGATGACGTTTTCCGGATAGTGCCGATAGCCGAACAAATTTGCTCCGCGGCAAACCGATTGCAGAAGAGTCTGCGGCATGACTTTCCGGGCGATCCGCAGTCTTTCAAAGGGATTTACCTGTTTGCGAATCAGATCCACGTGCACCGAAGCCCCACCGCTCACCTCAACAGCAAAAAAACCGGCCGCTTCCCTGTAAGGAGCCACGCGCACG
The DNA here is from genome assembly GCA_964346905.1 of uncultured Desulfobacteraceae bacterium. Classification (GTDB taxonomy): domain Bacteria; phylum Desulfobacterota; class Syntrophobacteria; order BM002; family BM002; genus BM002. The sequence goes on from CAYFXH010000175.1 coordinate 1,735, forward strand.
GTGGTCATTGGCATCAACCGGTTCTTGAAATCAGATTGAGAAACATCTCGTTCGTTGTTGCACAGGTAGTACCCAGTCGCATTCCGCAAAATCCCTAGGATCTCTCCGGCACTCATGTTTGTGGTTATTCGACCTTCCATTTCTCAAATCTCCAATATTATTACATTTCTTCCAAAATCTAATCCGAATATCGAAATCCAAAACAAATCAAAAATTCAAATTTCAAATGTTCAAAACATACTCCAGCTTAACCGATCGTTTGGGATTTTGAAATTTGGTCATTTGTATTTGTTTCGTGCTTCGGATTTAGGATTTCGTATTTCCGTGCCTTGGGCGGCTCAATGCGCATGGGGGTTATACCCATGCGCATTGATTTCGGCAATGAGACGAGCTATCTTCCCCATCTCCCTCTCTTCCTCCAAGTACTCCAGTAGGTGAGGATGGGTGTCTATGTAAGAGGTGTCAAATTTCATCTGGATGAAATCAGGTTCCTGCATGATTTGCTGAAAATAGGGAATGGTGGTCTTTACCCCGATAATCACGAAACCATTAAGAGCACGGGTCAGCCGGTCAACCGCCTCCTGCCAGGTAAAACCGTGAACAGTCAATTTCACCATCATGGAGTCATAGTAGCGCGGAATTTCATATCCCTGATATATGGCCCCGTCAAGACGGACACCATGTCCCCCCGGGGCTTGGTAAACCTGTACCAATCCAGGGCTGGCGAGAAAGTCATTCTTCGGATCCTCGGCATTGATCCTGAGCTCGATGGCATACCCACGCTCCACCACCTGGTCTTGTGAAAAGCTAATCGGCTCTCCCAAGGCCACGAGCAGCTGCTCTCGGACCAAATCAATGCCGGTCACCATCTCGGTCACGGTATGCTCCACTTGAATCCGGGTATTCACTTCAAGAAAATAGAATGTGCCGTCGGGCTCCACCAGAAACTCCACCGTGCCGGCGCTGAGATATTCTGCGGCTCTGCCGGCCCGCACGGCTGCCTCGCAGATTTTCTCAGCCAATGGTTTTTCCAGACCGGCTGGTGCTATCTCAATGAGTTTTTGGTGGCGACGTTGAATGGAACAGTTACGAGTCCCCAGGTGGACCACATTGCCATGCTGGTCTGCGAGAATCTGGACTTCCACGTGCTGAGGCCGCTGCACACATTTCTCCAAATAAACCTCATCATTGCCAAAGGACATCGAAGCCTCAGAGCGGGATCTTTTAATACCGGCAAGGAGTTCCTTTTCGTTCTCCACCCGACGAATACCCCGGCCACCTCCGCCTGATACAGCTTTTATCATGACGGGGTATCCACACTCAGCGGCGAAGGCAACTGCCGCCTCGTCACCATCTGTCCCCTGGGAGAGAGTCTCGGTTGCCGGGATTACTGGGATATCCGACTCTTGGGCGATCTTACGCGCAATAACCTTGCTGCCAAGGTTTCGAATGACCTCAGGGGGTGGGCCAATGAAAACAAGGCCTGCATCAGTACAGGCTTGGGAAAAATCTGGATTTTCAGCGAGGAAACCGTAACCGGGATGGATGGCCTGAGCCCCAGTTTTCCTGGCCGCCTCGATGATACCCTCAATATTGAGGTAATCCTTTCGGGGGCCAGGCCCAACGCAGATAGCCTCATCGCCTTGCATTATGTGGAAAGCATCTTTGTCGGTCTCTTCGTAGATGGCCACAGCTTTGATATCCAACTCTTGTGCCGACCGCATAATCCGCACGGCAATTTCCCCACGGTTTGCCACGAGAATCTTTTCGAACATGAACTCTTGTACCATGTTTCCTCCGCGCCCTCGCCCGGGGTGCATAGATAGATGCCCCACTATTCGGGAAAGAATGTGACAAAATCAGCGCTAAAAATGAAGGTAAGCAGATGTCGCGGGAAGCTATACCAGACTAGCATATAAAAGGTGTAAGGTGCAAGGGATAAGGCATAGGGCTTGGAGCATGGGGCTTGGAGCATGGGGCATAGGGTGGATTTTAGATTTTAGATTGTAGATTGTAGATTGTAGATTGTAGATTGAGGATTTTTCGGCTGAAAGCTGAACGCTGAAAGCTGACGGCTGAATCAAACGTCCCGCTTGACGACCTTGCCCGGCTCACCCATTCCTCCCGTTACCTCGAACCGAACCGGCAGGAAATGCTCAATAACCCAAGCATTGGTGAGCAAATGCTGGGTAATACGAGACGTGGTAAATTGCTGTTCTCCAGGCATAATGGCCAGATAGATGAGAATCTGGTCGGCCAAATGCTGGTCTAGGGCCGCCCTGGTGTCCAAGAAATGGAAAAGAGCATCAGCGGCCTCATTCGCCACCTGCTCAGCTGGCTTACCTCGAGCTCCCAACGCGGAAAATCCCTCTAGCGAATCTCTACCCTGGAGACAGACAAAAATAAACGAACCCGGATTCAGAGCAACTACATCCATCATATCGATTTCAGCCTTGATGCCTGCTTTCTGCAGACGGAGGTGTAACTGCCGTTTTTGTCGTACTCTAATGTGCTCAGGAAGCCGACTACTGACTGAAATTCCTGTGATTCGCTTCAGTTCAAAGGGTTGATTGAGAGGAGCTGGCGCTGAGGGGCTGTGAGGCTTGACTGTGGCCTGTATTTCCCCACCTCCCTTTGGATACCAGCCCCAGCGGAGCAAGGAAACCTCACCTCTGGTTCCCAGCCGATGAATTGTCGGGAGGAATATCTGGGCGAGATAATGAAACGGCGGACTCCAGGGGACATGGGTTCCACCGCTAACGAACAGACGCGATTCCCCCTTGGCCTTCGCCAGTGGTGGCAGAACAGTTTGCAAAACGAGAGTGGCAGCGCCAGCTGTGCCGATATGGAAGTTGTAGTTGCCGGAACGAATCGCTCTGGGAGTGAAGGAAAGCTCGCGACTGCCCAATGTGGCGCCGCTGACCTTAGCGTTGCATACCGAACCGCAGGCCTGCACAGCGGTAAGGTGTTGGGGGCGTAAACCGGGTTTTTTTCGTCCTTGCCGAATATTGATCAGTGTAAGAGGTGTAGCGGTGATCATGGCCAGTGATAGGGAGGTGCGGACTATCTGGCCTCCAGCCTCGCCGTACGAGCCATCTATGACGATTGGATCGCGCGCACTCATAACCACAGCATCTCACATTTCGCCGGTGTCATGTGTCATGTGCTTATTTAGGGATACCGGCTTTGTTTGGTAGTATTATCCAAGGTTACATGTTCAATGAGAAATGACAAATGAGAGTTGCGAATCACCCACAAAAATTGTAAATTGGTTCAGATTGTATCATTTTACCAGTTGGCGGTTGAGTTGACAGTCTTTTAGTGGATTACGTGAGGTGAATAGCCTCAAAGCTTCGGGGAAAGGAGGGGGTTATGGATAAGTGGGTCTGCATGATTTGCGGATACGAGTATGATCCGGCGGTTGGTGATGATGAGGGAGATATTCCCGCAGGAACCCGGTTTGAAGAACTTCCCGATGACTGGACCTGCCCCATTTGCGGCGCTGGTAAAGAGGATTTTGAAAAGCAGACCTGAGAAGCATTGCTGACCAGTTTTTTGCCCGTAGAGCGGTGACGTTAAGCAAACGATCACCGCTTTTTCATTTCTCATTTTTCATTTCACCCTTGTAATCTTTCATAGGATTTCATTCGCACAGCGCCAAGCGCATA
>CAYFXH010000175.1:5412-8165 GCA_964346905.1 uncultured Desulfobacteraceae bacterium
TTCCACCCTATGCCCCATGCTCCATGCTCCATGCCTGCTGGATTCTGAATTCTGACTCCTGACTACTTACTTCTTAGTCCTTAGCACATCGTTCCCACCGAGATCGAACTACTTTCCACAGATGGCTGAAATCTCAACCAGAACATCTTTAGGTAAGCGCGAGACTTCGACGGTTTCTCGCGCAGGGAGAACATGGGCGAAATAGGAATCATAGACTGAATTGAATTTTGCAAAATCTTCCATGTTTTTCAGAAAACAAGTACATTTCAATACGTGCTCTAAACCCATCCCACCCGCTTCTAAAATGGCCCTGAGATTCGCCAGGACCCGTTCAGTCTGTACCTCTATATCTCCGTTTACAACCTCACCAGTTTCTGGATCCAGGGGAATCTGTCCGGAAACGAAAAGGAGATCACCGTATCGTACTGCCTGTGAATATGGCCCAATTGCTGCGGGAGCGCTTTGTGTGGCAATTACTTCTCTCATCTAGCCATCCTCCTCTCGGTCTTTACAGTGATGTTGCCCAAGTGGCCACTGAAATGGTTACGTTACCGCGTATCTTCCGAGATAATGCCACCACCTTTGATCATTGATCTTCATCTATATGAAAGTAGTATGACGCCGGTGGTTGCCAAGAATATTCCCACACATTGAATACTATTAATTTTTTCCTTAAGTAAGAGTATTGCCAATAGTATTGTCACTGCTGGATAAACGGCCGTCAATGAAGCAACAACTGAAACTTTACCCATTTGCACAGCATAGAGAAAGAAAAACATGCCGAGATATCCAACTACACCAGTAAGGAATGCTGGTACTATCCCTCTGAAATCGTGATCTATTCCTTTACTGATAGTTCCCCATACTATTAAGGCCACGAAAACTCCTCCCATCACTTCATAGACCAGAGAACTTCTTGGGTCTATATATTTAACGGAGATCTTGGGGAGAAATGCCCATAATCCGAAACAGATCATTGCCATCATTGAATTTAGCAACCATCCTCTCATACTAATTTCCTCTTCGTCAGTGGTTTGACAACGGAGCAATCCACCCTCTGCTCTGCGGTTACTCTCCTGCTTTCTGTTTCTCTCGTGCAGCAACCTTTCCTTGCCCCGGATGCTCACTCCTGTGAATCAAGGCAAGGATTAAAGTAGCCAAATTTTACCTGGGGATGCGATTCACGGATTCTCGTCATCATTTCCAGAATCCCGAGCTTACGGCCAGTGGCGCGGTAGCCAATTCCCTCTAGATACCACTCAGGGTCAATGTTGAGATTACGCATCTGGATGAGATCAACACCAGTTTCCTCGATAAGTCGGATAACGGCCTCCACTTCCTCTTCCTCGTCCGTCAATCCCGGGAGGACAAGCAGATTTAGGGACGCAAAGCCATCCTCAGCCTTCATAACCCGCAGCGAATCTTTTACATCAGCGAACGTGTAACCCCGGGGTTTGTAGTAGCGGCGGTAATAGACTTCCCTAGCACTGTTCAGGCTTACTCTGATGCTGTCAAGACCGGCATCGCGAAGCCGGGCTACTGTGCGCGGTAGGCTGCCGTTGGTATTCAGGTTGATGGTGCCAAGCCGTGTCTGGCGTCGAATACGTTTGATGGCCGTAACCAGCGTTTTTCCTTGCAGCAGCGGCTCACCTTCACATCCTTGGCCGAAACTTACCACTGGATCTTCCGCTTTTTGTAAATGTTCCACTGCCACCTCGGCTATCTCTTCAGGACTCGGAACAAAAGTGATACGATCCTGGGAGGCGCAGATGTGATCTTGATCCTGAAGACTGATACAGCCCATGCAGGCAGCATTACACTGAGGCGAGGTAGGAAGCGGCGCCTCCCAGCGTTCCAAAAAGTAATTCTTTGCTGCTGGACAGCCATAGGAAAGTGCACAGGTTCCCAGGTGCTGAATGAGACGATTGTGGCGCTGATTGGCCAGAGCGCTTTTGGCTTTTCTTTCAAGCTTTTCCAGATCAAACTGATCAACATCTTGCCGAGGCAAGGGATCTATCCGTACCCCGGCCACCAAAAACTGGCCCTCTTTCCAGCCCACAGCAGTATAACTAAACAGAGGCAGTATCGCAGCGTTCCGTTGGCTCTGGAAGGCGGCTGTGAGAATCTGTGTGTGTGCAGCCGCCATGAAGGCAGCCACCGCCTGAACCTTCCGGTGGGGATTGTGAGGGTCTGCGGCGAGACTTACAAACCGCTGCTTGTCGCGGTGGTAACCCACAGGCAACCGATGGGGCAGCAGGAAGAGCTCACTGCCCTGCGGTAGCGGTATAAGAGAGCTATCATCCACCTGCTGCCAGATGCCGGCACTGGCGCCAGCCATCTCCAGGTTAGGATGGTCATAGATTTCGCCTGAGTCATCCGCATAGACCAACCGGGCAGTGGTCATAGCCTTTTTCCTCCCAGCCACGCACGGTATTGATTATAACCACTCTGTCAAAATCTTCAGCAATTAGCAAGGCTCGGTAGAAGCTGTTGGCCATGAGAAAAAAACCATATCTAAACAACGTGGCTTTGATTTGCCTACGCAAGGGGCCAAAGGAGCGCCGGATACGGTCTTCCCGGTCAGCGTTCAGCATGCAACTGTCCACTCTCAAGTCTTTCAGAACGTGAACCGCAGAACCGCAGAACAAGGAACCGCAGAATATCGAAGGGAAAAACATTATCTTATTCTTTTCAAAAACTTCTGCTGTTCGAAATTCCTTGTTCGACATTCGATATTCAAACTACTGAACAGG
>CAYFXH010000176.1:0-8157 GCA_964346905.1 uncultured Desulfobacteraceae bacterium
GAAAAGAAAAAAGCGGAGCCGAAGCTCCACCAGTTCGCGAACAAGCTGGATATGATGATAACTACTAGTCTGGATTTTGCCGGCCCCGACTTCTTGTATGGAGATCACCCAACAAGAATATCGATCTTGCAGAAATCCAATCGACAAATTCTTAAAAATTGCACACTAATTAAACCGGCCAAATTTCTTCTGTGGCCGCCATTTCCCAGAATAAGTATTCATATCGCGCTGTTATTAAAAACAACTCTTCCATTCTTCGCAATTCACTTTCAGGCTTGCCTGTTGCCAACTCGTTTACTGTGCTAGTTAACCAGTTTACAAACTGTTGAAATTCTTCATTCGTCCAATTATCAATAAACTCCTGCCAAGGACTTTGGATTTTTAAATTATTTTTGACCTCCATCCAGGAATCCAGATAGGCTTTTTCAGCAGCATAAAGCACCGTAAAGCTCTCTGCAAAAGAACTATTGTAAGCGGTGGTCATCAAGAATTGACTATAGCTATAGCAAGTTGGAGAGGGCGTCACATTCTCTAAATTAACCCCATGAGCAGAGGCATTTCTTCGAAACAGCTCCAATTCTCGATCCAGACCGGAGAGGATTTCAATAAAAATAGGCCTCAAATGAATAGGCGCCTTTGCCAGCAGCACTGCAACAAAAGGGATCGCTTCTTGGACAAACACATAGTCCTGCTGTATCCACGTTTTAAAAGTCTTATCAGGAATGCTGCCATCAGCTGTCATCTTAAGAAAGTGGTGATTCAGGATGGCACTCCATATGTCTTGGGCTTGGCTTAATAATCTTTGATGAAAGTTGTCCATAAAAAGTCTCCCAAGCTATATGCGGTAGGGTTCAAGTTTCATTTATGATGAGTTAGTGAATGCCTGCCAAACAAATATTAAAGTTTATATTACATCCCTTAATTTACACTTTGCTGAAAGTAAACTTGGTACAAGATATTGTTGTCAACAAAAAAGCGGAGCCGAAGCTCCGCATTTTCCTAGCTTAACCAAGACATTGTACCTTGGTCTGAGGAGGAAACGTGGGGATTAAGCATGATGTCTAATGTATGGTTTCCCTGATTATGGGTGTCGTCCCGTTGCTATTGGTGCTCGCCCCGGTGTATAAACTTCATAGCATCCTTTGCGGTTCTTCGCGACAACCACTCCTTTGCTATCAGCGCTACTTTTCAACAAGAGTGCGCCTGGTTCTTGCCACGGTTTATGGGATTTATAGCAGGTTAACCGGTCCTCAGCCACAACCACTCCTTTGGTATCAGCGCTACCTTTCAACAAAGTGACAATTGTTTCTTGAATTTTGATTGCTTCTTCGAAATTACCAGTCTCGGCGTGAGCCGCTGCTAGAGTATTGATTGTGAAATAGTCTTTCCTAAGCTCTATTGCCTTCTGTGCCAAAGCTAGAGCCTCAGCACCGTTCCGATATCTACTATCGGGGCAAGTAGCCAAGAGCCAAGACAAATTGTTATAGACCCAAGCATCAGTCGGGTTTAATTCTATGGCTTTGTTGTAATCAGACATGGCCCGGTCATACTGGCCTTTACCTTTATGGGCAAGCGCCCGATTGTTGTATGCCATGGCATCCCACGGGTGTAACTCGATGGCTCTGGTGGTATCAAGGATAGCCCGGTCATACTGGCGTTTGCCTTGAGCATAGGCAAGCCCCCGGTTGATGTAGGCATCAGCAAGGCTCGGGTTGATCTTTATGGCATGGGTGTAGGCAGAGATGGCCTTGTCATAGTCGCCCTTCTCGTGCCAGGCGACGCCTCGGTTATAATACATCACGGCATTGTATTTTACGTTAGGATTGGCGCATGCGGAAAGCAATAGGGCTAGTACTATCAAAAGTAGCCGCCTCATAGCTAGCTCCCTTTGAAAGTTTTGCTGCATAGATTGCAGCCTCGTACCTCCCGACAAGTACTTCAAGAGACGGGTGCGCCTGGTGCCTGCCAGTTAAGTGGTGGGAATGTGCGCCCATACTCAGCGAGTTTGAAGTTGGTGCTTGAGCAGTTCTTATCAGAACAGACCCAGTTGAAGAGAGACGTGGAAATCGGAGGAGACTCAGAAAGGGGCCCTATGTTTTGGGGAAAATCACGTTCCGTCCAAAGACTATCTTTCGTGGACAAATACCACAACGTGGTATAACTGTCAAGCAATTTCATTGGGAAAACTTCAGAGGTTTCAGTATGCGTTCCATGGTCCTATTCTTTTGAGGGATACGTACAGGTTGCCAAAAATTCTACCACACCCCGTTGGCGTGAAGCTTTATCGACGAGGAATTCATATATTTTAAATAACTGTAATAATTTTAAAATAATCATTTATTTTAAGTATATTCTTAATATTTTAGGCATGGAAGCGGACAATTCTCGGCCCTCTGGAGGCAGACCTCCTCACTATTAATGGGATTCATTATTCCTGGTACTGGGCAAACGATTTACCAAGTATATTCCGGCTCCCACAAGACCCATACCTATCCAAACCATTGGGGTTACAGGCTCAGACAAGACCACTGCCCCCAAAACCGTCCCAAAGAGAGGGGCAAAGAAGGTGAATGCGGTCAGAACGCTAACCGAGAAACGGCTGATCATCCAGAACCACAGGATGTAACTGAAGAAGGCAACCACAAAGCACTGATACGCAAATGCGGTCAGCACCAGCGCATTGAGCCGGGGGCTTCCTAGCTTCTCAAAGATAGCCCAACCAGCTGCCAGGATGGGGATGGAGTAGAGAAGCTGAGCGAAAAGAGTCTGATAGTGGGTGAGGTGTCGGGTTTGGGACATTTTTTTTATGTAGAGAGTGGTGCTTGCCCAGAAGATGGCGGCCGCTACTTCCATCAGATCCCCTATCCAATAACCAGTGGGCAACTGCTCGGAGTGGCTTCGAAAGACAGATAGAATACCGGCGAAGGCAAGAAACAACCCAGTTATTTTTCTCGGGGTGAGGCGGTCATCCTTCAAAACGAAGTGTGCTCCCAAGGCCACCCAGAAGGGGTGAGTGTAAAGAAAGATGACCGACCTGGAAGCGGTTGTAAACGCCAGACCCCAATAAATGAACAGAAACTCAGTGCCAAAAAGAAAGCCAATGATAATCCCATGGATTCTGTCCTTTCGCCCTAACCACAAGGACAAACCATGTAAACGGGCATACAGCAACAACAGACATCCAGCTATGACTGATCTGCTGGCCGCAGTCAGCATTGGTGGGATACCCTGATTGCTAATTCGAATGCTTACCAGATTTGCGCCCCAGAGGAAGCAGATAAAGATCTGTAAGAGACCATAGGTGGGTGAAAGGGACTCATTCTTTTTGGTGAGGGTGGACGTCACAGTTAGGTCACCAGTAGAGGCTCTTTCCGTGAAAATCCCGAGACCGTCTGAGTTCAGGCCCCATCGTGTAGTCAATCATCTTCTCGATCATTCCAGCATGAAAAGATTCACCGGGAGATCATGAGAAGGTCAATCTCACCATTTTGGGTGCATTTCTGCAAGTAGATTCTTCAGATCTTGTTCGCCAGAGTAAAGTTAAGGAAAAGGTGAGGGTAGGGGGTGGGCAACAAGTAATACGAGTGGACAAACCGTTACCATTGCCTGGGCACAACCGGAAGAAAAGAAGGCAAGGTCGCAGGACCGATAGATTCCCAGCCGAGAAACCTGCCAACTGCCAGCTACCTGCTGATCTGCTATTTCTCCTCTCTGAAATACCCCTTTGGTACCGCTACGATACCCCTAGGCGTAACGGTGAACCGTTCTCGGTCGTCTGCAGGGTTGTAACCGATTGTGGTCTTGGCTGGGATTACATTGTCTTTATCAATGATCGTTTTTTTGATCTTACAGTGTCGCCCTACCACCACTCTATTCATAATGACTGACTCGTCAACTTCCGCCCAACTCCGAACTATCACATTGGGAGAGAGTACGGAATTCCGCACTAAACCACTGATGATACAGCCTGGAGCCACCAGCGAATCGAGGGCCTTTCCCACCCGGTAGCCCTCAGTTCGTTCGGTGGCGAAAACAAATTTGGCGGGCGGCGCTGCCACCTGGTAGGTGTGAAGGGGCCACTTTTGCCCGTAGAGGTTATAGTACGGGTCCACTCCAGTAAGGTCCATATTGGCGTTCCAGTACGCATCCAAATTTCCCACATCACGCCAGTAGGAAGAATCCCGGGTGTGGGGCTCCAATTTCAACCGGCGTTCGCCGTCTTCCATGGTCATATAGACGTAATCCTCGATCTTGTTCTGCTGCCGATATGGATAGGCATAGATTCGGTGCGATTCAAGCAAATTAGGAATGATGTGGCGGCCGAAATCATCCTCACTACCCGATCGGAGAATTTCCAGGAGAGCTTCTGTCCGGAACAGATAAATTCCCATGGAGGCAAGCACGTGGTTGGGATCGCCAGGGATAGTCTTGGGATCCTCCTTGGGTTTTTCTTGAAAGCCAAGGATACGAAACTCTTCGTCGACTTCAGCCACCCCGAACTGATAGGCGAGTTCTGTTCCAACCTCCAGGAGCGCGATGGTGACGTCTGCCTCCTTTTCATTATGGTAGCGGTGAAACAGGCTGTAGTCCATTTTGTATATGTGATCTCCAGAGAGAATCAGGACGTGGCTTGGTCTATAATGCTCAATTAGGTACAGGTTTTGGCGGATGGAATCGGCGGTGCCGCGATACCAGTCAAGGCCAATTCGCTGCTGTGGGGGAACGATCTTCAGGAAATGGCCGAGCTTCTGGTTGAAGATATTCCAGCCGTCTTCCAGGTGGTCGTGGAGGGACTGTGACTTGTACTGGGGCAGCACAATGATCTTATATATCTGTGAATTGATGCAGTTGCTCAAAGGCAGGTCGATGAGTCGATAGATTCCTCCAAAGGGAACAGCGGGCTTGGTACGGTCCTGGGTGAGCGGCATGAGCCTTTCGCCCCTGCCACCAGCCATAACGCAGGCGAGGACGTCTTTCATGACTCCATCCTGTTTCTCAAGTGGCTATTTGAAAAGTGATGGAAAAACATCTTCCCTGACACTGACCAAAATGTCAAATTAATCATTTTGTCACCTGTTGTCCATAGTGGGTAGTTTTCGGTTTCAGTGGCTGCTGGAACTGTACGGGTGGGGTTGACCCTTGTCCGAGGAGGTCACGTTTTTTCGTCTCGCTTCCAATCAGAGGGTTCTCAAGAGAGAGGAGGGCGGTTCACTTTAGAAAAGCGCTGCTATGAACTGTTCGGGGTCGAACTCCTTGAGATCATCCAAGCCCTCGCCCAGGCCGATGAAGCGGATGGGGATTAGAAATTCTTGGCAGACACCCACAACAATACCACCCTTGGCCGTTCCATCCAGTTTGGTGAGGACCAGTCCGGACACGGCCAATTCCTGGCGAAAGAGCCGCGTCTGAGAAATGGCATTCTGCCCTGTGGTGGCGTCTAGAATCAACAAAACCTCATGGGGAGCTGAGGCCATTTGTCTCGAAATTACCCGCTTTACTTTCTTGAGTTCCTCCATGAGATTCACCTTGGTGTGGAGACGGCCGGCTGTATCTATTAACACCACGTCCACACCACGGGCCTGGGCCGCAGCCATGGCATCGTAGACCACCGCGGCCGGATCGGCACCACTGCTTTGCTTGACCAGATCGGCTCCCACACGTTCGGCCCAGGTTGTTAGCTGCTCTATGGCCGCAGCCCTGAAAGTATCGGCGGCAACCAGCATAACTCCTAAGCCCCCCTTTTTATACTGGTATGCCATCTTGGCAAGCGTTGTGGTTTTGCCGACACCATTGACACCAACGGCCATGATCACAAACGGTTTGTGGCCAGAGACATCCAGGGCAGGCGCCTCAACTTGCAGGAAGCGGCGGATTTCATCTCTTAGGTGGAACCGCAGCCGATCAGCATCGACGAGTTCCCGGCGGTGGAGCTTCGCCTCCAAAGAAGCAATCAGTTTCTGGGTGGTATCAACTCCAAGATCTGAGGTTATCAGTATCTCTTCCAATTCCTCGAGCACATCCTCATCGATTTCTTTTTTACCAAGAACCAGACGGTCGATTTGATCTACCAGAGTCTGCCGAGTCTTCTGGAGGCGCTGGCGCATATAGGTGAAAAACCCTGTGGGAGTTTCCGGGGCAGTCTCCTGCGAATTCTCAGTTGGAGGATTGGGGGTCTCACTGGAGGACTGTTGCGGCTGGTGGGTTTCGGTCTCACTCTCGTCAGAATTGCCGGTTGGGTTGCCTTTATGTTTTTGTTTAAACCATCTGGCCATGGGTTTCTGGGATGCCTCGAAAGTTGACGGACATTATCTTGGAAATGCCCGGCTCTTCCATGGTCACACCCAAAAGAAGATCTGAGAACTCCATGGTCCTTTTGTTGTGGGTGACCATGATAATTTGTGAATCCTGACTGATCCGTTTGAGTACTTCGATAAAGCGATCAATGTTGGCGTCATCCAAGGGGGCGTCAACCTCATCCAGAATGCAAAAGGGACTGGGCTTTGTCAGATAGAGGGAAAAGAGGAGCGCGGCCGCAGCCAAGGCCTTCTCTCCGCCGGAGAGCAGACTCATACTCGTCAGCCGTTTGCCGGGGGGATGCACGAGGATTTCGACCCCAGCCTCCAGCGGGTCCCGGTCAGTCATCAACTGCAGATGGCCGCTGCCGCCGTTGAAGAGCAGGGGAAAGACTTCTGAGAGCTTGTTATTTACAGCTTCAAGAGTTCTCAGAAACCGCTTCCGGGTGGTCCGGTTGATGCGAGATATTGCCTTTTGCAAGCCATCTAATGACTGAACGAGATCGTCCCGTTGGGAAGCGAGGAAGTCGTGACGCTGTTGCTGTTCTTCGTACTCTTCGATGGCTGTTAAGTTGACCTCGCCAATGCGTGCTACCCGATCACGAAGTCGTTGCAGTTTCTCCTCCAGCCGGTGGAGGTCAACCGGCTTTTCCGAATCAGGCGGGGGTTCTGTGGTGATATCCAGAAGGTAGTGCTCCTGAGTTTGGTGGAGGAGATACTGTGTCTTCAAATTGAGTTCAGTGATTTCCTGGCGCAGACGGTGAATCTGCTCCTCCTGATCCTTGTCCTGCTTTGTAAGGTGTAGCCTGCGGGACTCCAGATCGTGCTGCTGCTCCTCAAATTCACGCCAGTGATCCTCTTCACTTCTGAGAAGCTTTTCTCGCTCTAATAACTGATCCTGCGCTTGCTCGAGTCGTGCTTGGGTCTGCCGTTGCTCCTCCGTGAGCTGCTCCATCTGCTGCTGGCAGTTTTTCCTCTCTTCCCTGAGCTGTTGAAGCCTCCGGTCGCCTTCAGTGTAGTACTCCTCTAGCCGCTGATAACTAGAGCGGGCTGCCTCTTTTTTCTCCTGAAGTGCACCGACTGAGACCTGCTGAGCAGTGACCTGTTCCTGGAGGCTATCCACCTTATCCTCCAGTTCCTGGCGTTGGTGTTGTGCCTCCGCCAGATACTCCTCCAATTCCTGGCGGCGATCTTGCAGAGCCTCAAGTTCCCGCTCGCTTTGGCTGAGATCGGTCTGTAACTGAGAGACCTCCGCCTGATCGTGATCTTTCTCTATGTCCAGCAGGGCAAGACGATCAGTTATTCTCTGCTGTTCTGTCTCCAACCGGAAGTTTTCTTTTTCCTGCTCCAGCAGCTGATTACCCAGTTCCTGTTGCTTCTCCTGAATTGACTGTAATCGTGAGGTAGCCTGGGCGAGGTGGTGATCAATTTCCCGGAACCTGTCCCGCTCAGTCTCCAACCTCTTTTTTGAGCTGGCAACCTTGGCTTCCAGATCTTTTCTCTCCTCCTGTTTTTTCAGGATACTTATCTGCTGTTCCTGGCTGCCGCCCCAGAGCGTCCCATCCTGGCCAACCAGATCCCCTTCGGCCGTAACCAGCACAAAGGTGTGGGGATGTGACTGCCACCAGGACAGGGCTTGCTGCAGGTCGGTGCAAAACATTACTTTGGACAGGAGAAAGTGGATAACGGACTCATAGCCCGGCCGCGGTCTGACCAAGCTTGCGAGGGGTACCGGACCGTCGCCGCTGGCGGCAGGCTTTGGTTCTTCATTGACAACAGACAGCGGAATGAAATGATTCCGACCCGTCCCAGTGCGTTTCAGATGTTCCAAAGCAACACAGGCATCACTCAGTGAATCCACCAC
>CAYFXH010000177.1:0-5163 GCA_964346905.1 uncultured Desulfobacteraceae bacterium
GCGCAATGGGCAACTCCTTCTTCTTCTCTTTTACCTCTTTTACCTCTTCTGCCATTTTGTTCTCCTTAAACGGTGTTGATGATATGCTTCCTGAATGTGAAGAAAATAGTTCGACGTGCTTTGACTCTTTGCGGGAAAGATTTTATTCAGCAGGTATCGTGCCAAATTCTTGAAAAATAAAATTCATTAATCTCAATAGTTTATAGTCAAGAACAGAATAACCACTCCGATATGATATTCCAGTTTGGAATAACACATATCCATTATGGAGGAGCCTACCCTGGCTTGACAGCCTCGAAGGATGAACAGCTGGGAAAAGGCAAAAGGGTGGTTTAAGCGGACGTGCTCGATGAGATCAGCCGGGAGGGAATAACTGGTCTCAATGAGAATATACCGAGTGTGATTCGTGATACTGGAGAAATAGTAAGGGATATATCCAACGGTCTCCATGCCCGTTAGATTCAGGAGTTGGGGTTCGTTGGAGGAATCAACACCCTTACTGAAAGGTTCCGCGGTACGACAGGTCCACAGGTGGAGGTGAAGTTGGAAAGTACATAGTGCGGGGCGTCATACTAGAGTAGCCAGGAGTCAACTCTAATAATTTCGAATTTCGAAATTCGAATTTCGAAATGTTTAGCACCTGTACCTTATACCGTTTACCCTGACTACTGGCTACTTTACTCTAGTGCAACGCACTTTGATCTGGTTTCCCTGAAATTGGCCATGACACAGTGAAGGTGGTTGCACGGTCTGGAACGCTGGTGACCCTGATCTGACCCCCGTGATCCTCCACAATGGACTGGGCAATGGCCAATCCCAGTCCTGTTCCTTCTCGTTTCCTGGTAAAGAACGGTTTGAAGATCTGGTCTAGATCCTCGGCAGCAATACCGGGGCCATTATCCGTCACCTGGATCAATTGTCGCTCCTGGGATTGGAAGCTTGTTAGTCGAAGTGTACCTTTGCCGTTAAGTGCTTGGAGCCCATTGATGGCCAGATTCAAAAGAACCTCTTTCATTTTAGCCCGGTCAAAATAGCAGGGTGCTTGATCAGCAGCCGGTTCGTAGGTGATTTTGACGTCCTGGGTAAGTTCGGAGTCTTGGTGGAGCTGGGCCACCGTTTCCTCCAGAAGCTCAGACACCAGGCCACGCGTTAGCTCTGGTTTGCGTGGTCGGGCGTAGGCGAGGAATTCGGAAAGTTTTTCCTTGAGTCGAAGGGTTTCCTTTCTGAGAAGCGAGAGCACCAGTGTTTTTTCTGATTCTTCCTGACCATCCTCTTCCAGGAGTTTAATGCCGGTGAGCAAGGCCCCCAAGGGCGTGCGAATCTCATGGGCCAGGCCCGAGGCAATCTCACCCAAGAGGGCAAGGCGCTCCTGGCGCCTCAGACGGTCTGCCTGCATGGCCACTTTCGCTTCAAGATTTTGGGAGTATTCCAGCAACTGGGCTTCCAGGTTCTTCTGCTCGGAAACGTCACGGAGGATGTGGAGTCTGGAGTTGGTGCCGTCGGGATTTGCAAGTGGCGAGACCAACATGTCGTAAGTGGAGCGGGTGAGGAGCGAGGTCCATTCCAGTCGTTGGGGCGGACCGAAAGCACTCATTCCTTCATGGCACTGCAGGCAGTTGGTTGGGGAGAGGCCGAAGAATTCGTGACATCTCTTGCCGATGCCGTCACCGAACTGGTAGCGGAGATCCTGGTTCATAAATTCAATTCGGAAGTTGCGGTCGGTTATGAACACTCCATCCATGAGATTCTCAAAAATGGCGCGCAAGCGGTCACGCTCGTCACGAATCCGGTCTTTAGTTTCTTTAGACACCTTCTCTTACCTTATAGACGAACATTTTCTCTTAAATATCGACTTATGAAAATCCGAAATACGAAGCACGAAGCACGAAACAAGCCAGAATCTCAAATTTTCCAATTTTCAAAACTACTCAAATCAAGTGAGTAAACTCTTGGTTTCGGTCATTGGGATTTTGAGAATTTGAATTTGTTTCGAAACTGGGGCCCCGCCCGGAGGGTGGGGAGTCCGTAGGACCAATTTCGATATTCGGATTTCGGATTTACTCAGTCTCGATATCGGGGACCTCGCTCTTTTGCAACAGATAAGCCCTGATCACTTGCCTCTTATGATTCTGGTGGTTCAATGCCGTACTTCTTCATCTTCCGCCAGAGGGTGTTATAGCCAATCTCCAGTTCTCGGGCAGCACGACTCCGGTTCCATTGACAGTGCTCCAGTACCCTCCGTATGTGGATTTTTTCCATGGTTTGGAGACTCAGATCAGTGCTCATCTCCGACATACCAAATTCGGCCGTAGGGGGGGTGCAGGCCTCAAGGGGAAGATCAGCAGGCTGGATTTCTTGACCCTGACAAAAAATCAATGCTCGTTCGATGGCATTTTCCAGTTCGCGTACGTTGCCAGGCCAGGCGTGGGCCTCCAGTCTCGTTATTGCTTCCGCTGAAAGGGAACTCTGTCTGCGGCCCATGTGGTTTGCGTAGTGTGCCACGAAATGTTCCGCTAGGGGTTTAATGTCAGCCGGTCTTTTGCGGAGCGGCGGCAGGTAGATGGGTATTACCTTGAGGCGGTAGTAAAGATCCCGACGGAAATGGCCCTCTTGGACCAACCGGCTTAGGTCCTTATTGCTGGCTGCAATAATGCGCACATTTACCCGATGCTCAATGGTGCCGCCAACCCGTCGAAACGTCCCATCTTCCAGGACACGCAGGAGTTTCACCTGAAAGCTGGCGCTGGTCTCACCGATTTCATCGAGCAAAAGGGTGCCGCCATCGGCGACCTCGAATAGACCCTTTTTGTCCTTGATAGCCCCGGTGAAAGCGCCTTTGACGTGACCAAATAGCTCGCTTTCCAGAAGGTTTTCCGGGAGAGCTCCACAGTTGATTGCGACAAATGGCCCAGGAGCTCTGCCACCGCTGTGGTGGATATACTTGGCCATCAATTCCTTACCGGTGCCGCTCTCTCCCTCAATTAGCACGGTTGCGTCGTTTTGGGCCACCTGGTGAACCAAGGCCATGACCTGCCTCATCGCTGGGCTCAAGGCGACAATGTGGCCAAGGCCTGCTTGCTGGGCTACCTCTTTCTGTAAGTAAGCAACCTGACGGCGAAGTTGTCGTCGCTCAACTGCTTTCTTCAAGGTGAGGACCAGGTCGTCAGGGTCCACCGGTTTGGCGAGGTAGTCGTAAGCCCCGGTTTTCATGGCCTCCACAGCCGTATCCACCGATCCGAAACCGGTGATGAGTATCACCTCAGTTTCCGGGGAACGTTCTTTGACCGCGGCCAAAATTTGAAGACCATCAGTTTCATCTAACCTGAGATCAGTGACCACAGCTTGAAATTGATTGGTTGTAATTAACCGCAGTGCTTCGGCACCGCTTCCTACAGCAGATACCTGGAAGCCCTCACGTTCCAGGTACATTGCCTGGGTGAGCCGCAGGGAGTCGTCATCTTCGACCAGTAAAATATGATTACCTAGCATGGTGTCTATTGTAACCGCCAATGGAGAAATAACAAAGAATAAGACTGGCATTTCCTCGGGAGTTTGACAGCCGGCGCCTGAACATTTCTGGGGGGAACATCACCGGAATTAGCAAGTGTTATCGGAAAGATGGGATTGTGCCGTAGTGGCGTATAGATACAGATTCTATCGTTCTTGTACGATGGCGATGATTCTTTTCGCAGCATACTCTGCCACATCAGCAAGCCCATCTACGGTAAGATGTCTGCTGGCATCCGCGGCAAACAGGCAGGTCACAGCCGCGGGAAACTCATCGTCCGGCAGATAGAAAATGTAGTAAAGGGGAATGCGCGGCAGTGGGTGAAGGGTAAAGGAGAAATCACCGCTGGGAGCATCAGTGTTAATGCTTCCCGAAAAGTGCTGGACAATGCGCTGCTGTTGGCGCTTGATGGATGGGACATGGGGGACAAGAACCTGCTCGGAACGTGAGACGAAAGCACCTTGGTACGGCGCGCTGCCAGGGAGTTCTTTGAATGATTGAAGTGGGTGCAGCTTTAATGGTTCGTCGCGAACGTAACGGGCATAGAGGGCAATGAGAATGCCCTCAGCGGTGGTAACGGTTTCGCCTCCCAACCTGATACCCTCAGAGCAAAGCTGGCAATCCTCGGCGAAGGCCTGAAAATAAAAACAATCCCCATCACTTCTTGCCGGAAGTGTCTTCTCCAATACCTGGTCCCCCCGGGATAGGGCCGCCGTCAGATGTTCTTGCTGGATGCGCAGGTATTGTTCATTCATTCGACTCAACCTCCACACTCAGAACAGTAAGCGACTAAGCACCATCAGGATGCACAGGGCTTCCTTCAGCTGGCAGATGGCAGCTAGCAGCAGGCAGCGGGTAGAGGACAGAGGACTCTCTGACTTCTGCTCCATGCCCCATGCTCCATGCTCCATGCTCTATGCGCTCTGCTCCATGCGTTTTGCGCTTAGCGAATTAGAGCCGCACAAATACGAACGTGGCCAGATAACCAATGATTATCGGAAAGATGAAGCTGCAAAGGAGCCTGGTAAAAGTTATATGGAAGCCCAGCAAGGGAATTTCGAAGGCGATCACACGGTTTACACCGATCAGGGCCCATGCCGACAGATAAGCGATGAGGGGCCCAATGTGTGCTCCAGCTTTGAACATTGCTGCGACAATAGGAAACTGGATGAAAGGACCACCAGGTGCGACAGCTCCCAAAAAGGTCCCAATTAAGATACCTTTGAATCCGCTCCCTTCTCCCACCCAGCGGACGAGAAGCTCTTTGGGAAGCAGAACTTCCATGAGGCCGGCCACGAAAAAGGCCAAAATGAGAATGGGCAGGAGGCGAAATAACAGACTACCACCGGATTTCATCGCCTGCACTGGGAGCTGTGGGCTCTTGTAGTAAGCAAAGGATCCAAGAATCACGGAAAGGACCAGCATGGTAAAAAAGGCAGCTTTCATATTCACTCTCCAATTCCATCAGAGGAAAAAGTGGTCTTAAGATGGCTATTTAGCATCAAGCAGCCGGAAGTACAGACGAAGATAATCTACTGCATAGAGAACGGTTGTTGTCAAATGATTTTTTGGGGCTTTGCTGCTATAGTGGCTGGCTAGTGCTCATCCGGATTTCCCCTTTTTCGGATGTCATTCTGAGGAGTCCCGCCGGAGGG
>CAYFXH010000177.1:5173-6948 GCA_964346905.1 uncultured Desulfobacteraceae bacterium
TTCGTGGAGCCTGCCTGTGCCTGTCGAAGGGCTCAGAATGACAAGGTGGAGTTTCCGGATGGACACTCGCTAATGATATAGGAAGAGACGGATGGGATCGTGTATTTTCGGTTTTGTGTCCTCGGGTTAGCGTTTTTCACTTTCTGTTTCACCGCTTCATGTGACCGCGGGCAATCGAACAGTGGGGGAGGGAAGAGACAGGTGATAGACATAGAAAACACCGTGGAGCGACTGCAGGAGCACGTAGAGCATCTCACGGTCACCATTGGAGAGCGCAGCGTCCGCTTGCCAGAGAACCTGGAGATGACGGCGGGCTATATCGAATCATTCTACAAAGAGATTGGTCTCGCAGCCCACAGGGAACCCTACCGTTTCCGGGATTTTACCGTGGCCAACATCGTCACCAAGCTTGATTTCGGCGTCAATCCCAGCAAACAGTATCTTTTGGGGGCTCACTACGACTCGGTGTGGGGTACAGTGGGTGCTGACGACAATGCCAGTGCCATAGCGGTCCAGTTGGAGACTGCCAGGCAGTTACGAGCGTTAGGCAGTGAAAAAGAGATGGATCTGAGGGTAAAGTTTGTCTCCTTTGCCCTGGAAGAGCCTCCAGTATATGGTACCCGGCACATGGGAAGTAGGGTCCACGCCAAGAATGCAAAGAGGGAGAAGGAGAAGATCGACGGCATGCTTTGCCTGGAGATGGTCGGCTATACCTGTCACGACGAGGGCTGCCAGAGCTATCCTTTCCCCTTGATGTTCATGGATTATCCAAAACAAGGAAACTTTATCGGCATTGTGGGTAATCTCAGCTCCAAGGGGCTCACCAGTTCCCTTTACAAGGCTTTCCAGAAAAACCGGGAACTTCCGGTAGTCAAGCTTACCGTGCCCCTAGGGGGCTGGGTAATGCCCTCGATACGACTGAGTGACCATTCCTCTTTCTGGGATCAGGGCTACAAGGCGGTTATGATCACCGACTCCGCCTTCTATCGCAATCCCCACTATCACTTGGCCTCAGACACCATGGATAAGCTGGACTTCCAGTTCATGGCGGAGCTGGTGGAGAGTCTGGTCATGTTTTTCATGGAGGAGGGCAGTAGGTGATAAATTGTGAAGGGCAATGATTCAGCAGTCAGAGTCCGGTAGGATGGCGGCATAGGGCACAAGGCTTAAGGCATATGGAATGAAGCCAAGCTTAAGATTATCTCAGACCTTGGGCCTTGCGCCCTGCGCCTTTAGCCTTTCGGCTTCAGGCTTCAAACTCCCCATTTTGACTCACGCTGAGACCTTGAAGACCAGCATACAACATTCATTGCCTTTGCAGATCTGGTGGTGAAGTTCAAAATTGATTGCCTCGCCAAACTCAGAGGCCCAGACCTGATATTCTGTATTACAGATGCGGGTTCCCACCTTCTCTGAAAGATGTTCCCTATCTGACCTGATCATGATGTTATGCCAGGGGCATTCACTCAGGGTTATTTCCAGGCTAGCATCGGTCTGCTCGGTGGTAAACTCAAAGCCATCCAGGGCAAGCTTGGTTGTCAGGCATTGGCGCAGCGCATCCAGACCAGCTTCAAGGTTTGCCATGGACTTCAGCTTGCGAGCCTGGATCTTGGGCATCACCTTCCAGACCTCGTCATCGATGTCCAGGGCATCGCGCTGGTACAGACAGTCCAGGCCAAAGACATCGATGAACGGTGCCTCGCCGCTGACGATAGCGTGGCTTCCGTCGGGGGTCGTGATGACTCGGAAGCCGACAGAGCTGATTGAGAGCGGCG
>CAYFXH010000177.1:6958-7996 GCA_964346905.1 uncultured Desulfobacteraceae bacterium
CCTGAATTTTAGGCATAACTTTCCAAACTTCGTCATCTATGTCTAATGCTGTGTCAAAGCCGTAGTTCTCTTCAACCTTCATGAACCACAACCCATCCACCGCCGTGTAGCTGCGCTTGAAGTATTCGGCAATTTGTTTGTCTGTCAATTCGAGCATTATTGTGTATCCTCCTCCTTTCTCTGCGAGGGCTGGTCTTTACACATATTTGCCACAGTGGATATTTACAGAGATGATTGCAAGCTACTTAAACCATTGAATATCGAATGTAGAACAAGGAACCGCAGAATTATGAAGTAATTAATTCGATATTCTGCGGTTCAAAGAGATTTTTGTACGCCCCGGACTTACAAAGCCCCTACGGTAAGTATTTGCTAGGATCAACGCAGGGGGGATTTTAGGTTTCATCTGACCAGCTTTCTTCGGCCAGAACCACTGAGGTTTCGATTTGACGGTCGGGGATGGACCAGTACTTTTTCAGTAAACGATCCTTCTCCCCTTGTGAGACCAACCGGAAGCCGTGTTTTTCATAAAAACGGACGGCCCAGGTGGCGTCCGCCCAGGTGCCTACCAGGATCGGGCGAGAGGTCATCTCGCGAAGGTGAGCTAACAATTTTCCCCCTATGCCTTGATTCTGTTTGGCCGTTAGAACATAGGAGTGTCTAATGAGGGTTACATCTTGGATGTGTTGCATTCCCATAACGCCAACCAGTTCGCCCTGTTCTTCGTAACCGCAGAATTGGACGCCCGCGTCGATCTCGTGCCTGAGTTCGTCTCTGGGCATATATGGTTCTTTCCAGCGATCTGCTGGGATAATATTTCTGTAGGCCTGAGCGGCTTCATTGATGATCTCGTAGATCGTTTCGAAGTCGCTGTGGTCACACTCTCGGATCATTCTCTCTCTCCTCACTCAAGGCACAGGGCCTGAATATTTCGAAATTTCGCCCCATGCCCTTTGCCCTATGTGTACTCGTAAAAACCTCGGCCTGTCTTCCGTCCCAACCAGCCGACCTCCACATACTTGCGCAGAAGAGGGCAGG
>CAYFXH010000178.1:0-6352 GCA_964346905.1 uncultured Desulfobacteraceae bacterium
TCTTTGTTCAGCACAGCGAGGGCTGGCGATTGACCGGACGGATCCGTCCCCAGGATCACCAATAGCCAGTGGGCACCCACCAGGTTGCAGCAGGCGGCAACCTGTGAGTGGCAACCGGTAAGGAAGAAACGGTGGGCAGGGAGTTCATACAGCCCTTGTAAGAAACATACTGCTTACCGTTTACCACCTTAGAGTGGCTGAAGATACTGACTAATAGCCGCGTGTTCGCCTGCAGGTGCCGCGAGCAAAGGCTTGTCTACTTTCTGACTGTCCAGGTAATCATTGAGATGGAAGGCGCCGCCGTCCAAATAGCGAATTTCACCACCCGCAGCTTCCAACAGAATCAGCCCAGCCGCCACATCCCAGATGTGCACGTATTTCAGTAAGGCCGCCTCGGCCCGGCTGGAGGCAACATAGCCGAGGTGGGCTGCGGTGCATCCAAGATTTCTGATCTTTCCTGGGAAGGTGGAACGAAACTCGTTGTGAAAGCGAGAGTAGGTGAGCAGTACAGACTCGTTACTGGCTATTACTTCCGGTTCGAGGGTGATAGTTGTGTCGTTAACCATGAGCTTTCGCCCAGCCAGAGCCGTGTAGGTATCCCCAGTGACGGGCATGTAGAACACCCCGAGAATGGGCCAGAAGTTTTTGAATAGAGCCAGAGAGACTCCCCAGAGAGGAATTCCGGCCTGGAAATTTGCGGTTCCATCCATGGGATCAGAGATCCACTGAAAGCCGCGTTCGCCATGACGGTATGCAGTTTGATCATCTCCTTCACCCAGAATGTGGTGCTCTGGATAGCGCTCGGAGATGGAACCGCGAATGAACTCCCGGACGGCCAGTTCTGCCTCAGTTACGAGCTCTTCGTCGAACTTCAACTGCGGGTCACCGCGGCCGTAATATTTGAGGGCGAGCTCCCCCGTCTGCGTCACTAAGTTGGTGGCAAATTCCAGAAACTCATACGCTTCACCTTCCTTCTTCTTGGTCATATATCCCCCTACTACTAATCCCTAACCCACGTTATTAACGAAGCTTCAAGCCTCGTGAATAACCGCCTGCAAGACAACAGTTTAGCTTTCTTGCAGATTTCCACAAGGAGTCCGGATTGTTCATGAAGCCTGCGGAATTCATGCATAATCCGGAATAAGCGAGCTTACGAAAATCTCGCACTATTTTCGACCTTCTCGTAGGCCAATCATCATAGCATGACCATCAGTGTCCACCAAGATAAATTAAGTGAGACCGCTGGCTGGTTCAGCCGGTGGGCATGTTTCTATGGTTACCAGATGTCTAGGCCTCAGCCAACGCATTTACTTTTTGCATGCACTAGTAAGAATGGTCTAGCTAGTTTCCATCCGGAAACTACTTAATGTCATTCTGAGCGAAGCGAAGAATCTCTGCGCACCCGCTAACTAGGAGATTATTCGTCGCCAAGTTTATCCCTTCGACACGCTCAGGGCAGGCTCTGAGCCTGCCGAAGGACTCCTCATAATGACAACAAAGACACGGTATCCGGATGGAAACTAATTAGTTGACCGGCCTGACTGGCTCAACTGACTAAACGGACTACGAACGAAGTGAGCTACGAATATTTTTCTTTGAGAAAGTCTTTGATTTTTTGGGGCGTTTTGCCGTTGGCAAGTAATGCCCGGCGAATGCTCGTGTCTAGAGTCCACGATGGCCTGCGCGCAATCAACTGCAGAACCTCTGGCGGGGTGAGTGATGAGCGGGCTAGATGTAAAACCAGGTGTCGGGGCACTTGGGGCTGCTGAATGAGCTGAAGAAGAACGCGCTTGTCTTTTTCGGTGAGGACTGTGAGTTGCTTGAGTACTCGGCCTTCTGTACTGAGCAGGATTGTTTTCGTTTCACCGTCAGAGAGTCGCTGGAAAGCCTTACGAAAGGACTCCCGCGCCTTGTTGCGGACTTCTCGGGGTAGATTGACATTGTTCATAACCCGTTGCAGTTCCACGAAAGGTAGATAGTCGAGGATTCGACAGGCGACGCTGTACGGTGTGTGAGGATTGCTCAGCAGTCTCCGCTTGACGGTATGGTTGGCATACCATTTTGGGGTGCGACTCAATTTTTCCATGAGATATAGCGTTCGAGCACGGTCAATGAGGATGAGTACCTCTGCCTGAGATATTTTAGGGTTTTCCAAGAAGGCTTCAAGGACTTCGTCATTGCCATCTGACAATATCAGTTGAAATGCTTCTCGAGGGGCAATGCGAGCAAGGTGACGCCTGAGCCCAAGCGGTAATTGTGGCCAGCTCTTCAGATACTCGGCTTGCCAGAGCTCTGCTTCATAAGTCTGGTCTTCGAGTTGCATGCTCAATACCCCTACCGGTAAAAAACCGCACGATGGGAACAGCAGGTCTACTGACAGTCCCTTTGCCTAGCAACAAATATGCCCACAGGGACATCTGTTAGCCCAGTATGCGAGCAGAGATCAGCTCTCTCTCGAATCTCTATGGCCCTTGGGTGCAGTCCGGTGGGGAAATAATTTTTTATCTTGACAAGAGCCAGGGTATTTCGTTAGCTTACTTGTATTGCTGCTCGGCTTATGTATGCTGAGCTCAGTACCCTTGAGGCGCACCCTCACGATGTTGGGGCACTGATAATCCAATCTTCAGTACCTGCAGCTGTTTTCAATAACATTTACCGTTGTAGTCTTGTAAAGGTTGAGTTTGCCGGTTTGCCGGTGCCGATTTGTGGCCACGTATCGAAGGCTGACCATGAATAATTCTATGAAGTCAGTCCTCTGTAGGAGCGGCTTTCCCTCTCCCCGAGCTACAGGCTCTCTGAGCCGGAAGCCGGGCCGAAGGCTGGTCGCGATTAAAGCAAAGAATAACCCCGGGCAGGGTTGGTGGCGCACTAAGAATAGAAGGCAGTAGGTGCCATGACATTTGGCGAGGCGAGGGGCACCACATGAGAGAAAAGGAGGAAGGCATGACAAAGAAAACGAACAGGATTCTGGCAGTTGTGTTGATGGTCTTTTTGCTGTTGGGAATGGGATTCGGTCCTGCATTTGCGCAGGAACAAGTTAAAATCAATATCAACAAGGCCACTGTAGAAGAACTCTCCACCCTGAAGCGTATCGGGCCGTCCTATGCCCAGCGCATTGTCGACTACAGAAACCAACATGGTCCCTTTCAGAAGCCGGAGGACATTATGAAGGTCCGCGGCATTGGGCTTAAAACGTTCGAGGTAAATAAAGACATCATTACCGTCGAATAAACAGCTGATCGCGACAATCTCACCCCCCTCGCCATCTCTTTTTCAGTGATCAGCTTCGCCAAGGGCAAAGGGAGCAATTCTCAAAGCTCAGGTCAGCCGAACAGGCTTACACCTTTAACATGTAGAGTTTTGAGGGGCTCTCCAGTAAGAGAATGCAAAGTTCAACAGGTGACATCCCAAATGAGCTTCCACCTGAGATCCCCCATCCGTTTTCCGTAGTATGAGTACAGGCAAGGGTCCTAACATTCTAACTTGTTTATGGAAATCGCCGCAAAAACAGCTTGACAAACTGAAAAAGCCCTCTATAATGTTCAAAATTTGAACATCATGCCAGAAAATTCCGTCATTCGTGAATTCCCGGCAGATACGGGCGCACGAACTTCCACTTCGCCCACTTTCTGGTGAACCAATTCGCTCAGAGCGCGCAAGCTCGAGCCGAACTCACATCCTCGAATTGGTGCCAGGGAGACGGGCTTTCATGTTTTGTGGCGGGCACCGCAACCGCATTGGGAAAAGGAACGTACCACAAACTCCAACAGATCACTCCGTCGGTTTGTCTCATGTAACCGAGTTGGCGGAGCTGTGCGCATGCTTTGCCTGCGCAGCGAGACGAGTCCTTCGACAAGCTCAGGACAGGCAATAAGCTTGCAGCCAGCAGAGACCCACTGAACCTCCGCACTGAAGTATTCGGTTTTTCCGCCCCTTTTACTATGTAGCTCTCTTTTTTTAACGCTAAGCGCTCTGCGCTGTGCGCCAAGCTGAAGAGATGGATCAAGACGAACTAAGAACACTGAAACTGCTGGAGGCGGTTGACTCCAGTGAGCCTCCCACCCAAAGGGAACTGGCTCGCGATCTGAATATCTCTTTGGGCCTGGTCAATGCATTCCTGAAAAGGTTGGCGAAGAAGGGCTACTTCAAAATCACCCATATTCCGAGAAACAGAGTGAAATACCTGCTCACCCCCAAGGGCGCTCTGGAAAAATCGCGCCTCACCTACAGGTATATCCGATACTCCGTTGGCTTCTACCGGGAGATTAGGGAGATGCTGGTCACCCTATTCGGCAGATTGGAAGAGGAAGGTGTGAAGCAGATAGCCCTCTACGGATGCGGGGAGGTTGCAGAATTGGCGCACCTGTTCCTGCAGAACAGCTCTATCGAATTGGCCGGCGTATTTGACAAAAAGGCGGACGGGCGCAAATTCTTTGGTCACAAGGTGCAAAGCTGTAAGGCCCTGGCTGAGGATGGCTGCGACCATGTCCTCATAACTCATACTGACGATATCGACAGTCATTACGATGTACTCGTCCAATCTGGTGTGAAGCCGGAATGCATTTTGCAGCTGCGAGATAGTACTCAGTGAGTAAGCGGTGCGCGGATAGAGTTGATGGAGATTAGAGCCAGCCCGCTGCCGGTTGATGAATACTCTCCCAACGCTCCTAAGGTGACCGGACAAAACAGACTGACCGGACCGAATAGACGGAATGGCAGATGCAGCTCTTCAAGAACCTATTTTCAGCTCTATATGAAGAATCTGAGAAGTATATGGTGGCTGGTGGTATAGCAGTAAATCTTTACGGAATTGAGAGGACCACAGCAGATATAGATATTGTCTTGAAGCTTGATGGAGAAAACCTTCATAAATTTGTTGCCGTTGCTAAGAAGCTTGGTTTCCGACCAAAACTCCCTCTGGCGCTCGATGATTTCATGGATGCGGAGAAGAGAAAGAGCTGGATAGTCGATAAAGACATGGTGGTCTACAGCCTATATGATGTCAAGAATCCGTTTTTTCTCCTCGATATTTTTGTTGAGGAACCCTTTCATTTTGACGAGGTATATGAGGAAAGAAAAAAAATAGAATTTGAGAATACCATCATTCCACTTGTACCCATAGAGGTGTTAATCGCGATGAAAGAAAAATCTGATAGGCCCCAAGACAAGGCCGATACATTCTACTTGAAAAAGATCGTAAAGGATTGGCAGCATGAAGAATAGACCAGTCGCTTCTGTTCAAGAGCGGCCACTCCTGTATTACAAGAACCAAGAAGATATTGAGGCCTATAAAAAAAAATCGGTGAAACTTAAACTTCAGTGGCTCGAGGCCCAAATGGAATTCTTTTACAGAGCTATGCCTGATGAGGCAAAGCGGATACGTGATAGATTGAAAAGAGGAGACATTTAGGGAGAAGTTGGACCGCCCTATCACATGCAGGGATTATGTCCTTAGTTCAGCATAAACGAGGCTGTAGGGCTGGGGTATCCCGCCAGCATTTTATGTTGCCTACTGTGGGAGCGGCTTTCTAGCCGCGATCCGATTGCGTGATTAGTTACGAATAAACGGTTATGAAAGTCCCTCTGCTCGATCTCAAAGCTCAGTATCAAACCATCAAAGCAGAGATCAAGGAAGCTGTTGAAGAAATCCTTGAATCGCAGCACTTCATCCTCGGCCCCAAGGTTGAGGCTTTGGAAGACGCCATTGCTGACTACTGTGGCTGCGAATATGCGGTAGGAGTCTCCTCTGGGACTGACGCTCTGCTCATTGCTTTGATGGCTGCTGGCATTGGACCCGGGCACGGAGTTATCACCGTCCCGTATACATTCTTTGCTACCGCAGGCTCTGTTGTCCGGGTCGGGGCAAGGCCATTTTTCGTGGACATCGATCCGGTGAGTTACACTATCGCTCCGGAGGCTCTTACCACATTTGTTGAGACGGAATGTCGCTTTGATCCGGGCACAGGACAACTTGTACACCAAAAAAGCAACACGAGCATCCGAGCAATCATCCCCGTCCATCTGTATGGCCAATGTACCAATATGGATCCCATTCTGGAACTCGCCCAGGAGTATCGTTTACTGATCATTGAAGATGTGGCCCAGGCAATCGGAGCCGAATATCCGTCAACAATTAATGGGGAGCCAATGCGGGCTGGTTCCATGGGAAATTTCGGCTGTTTTTCCTTTTTTCCCTCCAAAAATCTAGGAGCATTCGGTGACGGCGGCATGGTTACCACCAACGATGCCGAGATGGCAGAAACCCTTAAAATACTGCGTGTTCATGGCTCAAGGCCCAAGTATTATCACCATTTGGTGGGTGGCAACTTCCGGCTGGACGCTTTACAGGCTG
>CAYFXH010000178.1:6362-7882 GCA_964346905.1 uncultured Desulfobacteraceae bacterium
CCCGGTTCGTCCCAACTGGGCGCCCGGGTCATGTTGGACAGATAAACGGCGACAGAACGCTGCATACTACGATTCCCTTTTTCAACAATCTGGTCTGGTCCAAAAAGGCTTCGTTATTCCGCCTAAAGCAATTTGGGAAAGCGGTTCTGAAACAGATCCGCAATCCGCAATCCGCAATGTAATGCCCACATCCCACATCTGTTCTCACATCTATAATCAGTACGTGATCAGAGCAAAAAGGCGGGACGAGCTGCGGGCCTACCTGGGAGAACATGACGTCGGTACCGAGATCTACTATCCCTTGCCTTTACACCAACAGGCATGCTTTGCTGATTTGGGCTATCATCATGGAGATTTTCCGGAAAGTGAAAAGGCGGCCGCAGAGACTGTGGCTTTGCCAATTTATTCTGAACTTGAGCCAGCGCAGCAGGAGTACCTGGTAGAAACAGTGAGCTCATTTTTCGCAACTTAATGTTGCGTCAGCTCCAGACAATTGCTATAGTGCGACCCTTTGATTTGTGGGTGTATCCCTGGTTGTTTCCTTGGCCTCAACTCCTCCTCGGTTCATTGCTGGAACGCGTCTGAGGATTGACTGGATGATTGTCTTACGGAGATGCTTATGGACTCTGAAGTTGCAAATAACAACAACGTTACCTGGTTTGATGGCTACGTCACCCGGGAGGATCGTGAAAAGATCCATGGCCATAAAGGGGTGGTAGTCTGGTTCACCGGCCTATCTGCATCGGGCAAATCCACCATCGCCCATCTGGTGGAGAAGGAGCTCCACAAAAAAGGCTGTTCCACCTATGTGCTGGATGGCGACAATGTTCGCCATGGCCTCTGCTCGGATCTCAGCTTCCGCCCTGAAGACAGGGCGGAGAACGTCCGCCGCATCGGTGAGATGGTGAAGCTTTTTGTAGATGCTGGTCTCATTGTCCTGACGGCCTTTATATCACCGTATCGTAAGGATAGACGTATGGTTCGTTCGCTCTTCTCCTATGGACAATTTCTGGAAATACACGTGGACTGTCCAGCGGAGGTCTGTGCCAAGCGTGACAAGAAAGGCATTTACCAAAAGGCTATGGCTGGCATTATCAAAAATTTCACTGGGATTTCCGCACCCTACGAATCACCGGAAAA
The DNA here is from genome assembly GCA_964346905.1 of uncultured Desulfobacteraceae bacterium. Lineage (GTDB taxonomy): Bacteria > Desulfobacterota > Syntrophobacteria > BM002 > BM002 > BM002. The sequence goes on from CAYFXH010000178.1 coordinate 7,503, forward strand.
CCCGGAACTGGTCATCTATTCCTACAAGGAAGATGCAAGGGCGTCGGCAGCAAGGGTAATCGAGCTGATCGAAGAGTTCCAAATTATCCAAGCATAACAAAGCAATGGTGCATTGGGGTTGCAGGTGCATATTCTCTGCATCGTCTGGCTTGACATACCAAAACCAGGCAAACAAGGACAGAGCGTATGATTAAAGTAGTCGTTGTTGGTTCAGGCTACTGGGGGAAAAATCTGGTACGAAATTTCCATGCTCTTGGTGCCCTAGCCGGGATCTGTGATAAAGATCCGAGAGTGCTCCAGAACTTGCAAAAAATGTATGATGGAATCCCTACGCTCCAGAGACTCGATGAACTGCTTGATGGCTCAGAATTTCCAGCCGA
>CAYFXH010000179.1:0-81 GCA_964346905.1 uncultured Desulfobacteraceae bacterium
GAAAGACGATTGAAGCCCCTCAGAGAGCAGCTCAAAATAACCACTTCGATATTCGACATTCCTTGTTCGATATTCTGCGGT
>CAYFXH010000179.1:91-2455 GCA_964346905.1 uncultured Desulfobacteraceae bacterium
CTAGAGGGAAAAGTGGCACATCTTTGGGAAGGTGTTTTGACTCGTTAAAATGAATCTCGGGTCGACTTACTAGCTAGTGTCCAGCCGGAAATGTCGGACTTGGATGTCATTCTGAGAAGTCCCGCCAGCAGCGGGACGACGAAGAATCCCGTCGCTTTGGGGTTTGGCTGAGACTCTTTGCGGAGTTTGTCCTGAGCGACCCGACCTGAGGACTTCGAGTGAGCCTCTGTCTAACTCCTGATCGAGAGGTCTTGCCGAAGGGCTCAGAATGACATTTGGTAGTTTCCGGATGGAATCTGGTTAGAAGGTTGACTGTATTGCCGCTGGCGCAGTGATCGCGGGGCCGAGCGTTCGAACCCGGTCGAGCTTGTAGACGTAAATCATGCTTTTGTATTTCTTGAAGGTTTCTTTCTCCAAAACTGCCGCCGCCACCAGCTCCTCCTGGCCGTCACCATCCACATCTGCCAGCCGCTGGCTCACCACCATGCCACGGATGGGTCTGGTCTTCCAATAGGGCAGAAGTTCATCCCCGGTCCAAACCAGGGATTGGATCTCACCATCGGAAAAATTCCTTATCCTGGAAAAAACTCTTGAAGACAGCGAGACATTCCGATTGGCCAGGATCTCAGGCCGCTTGTCGTTGTTAAGATCCACCAGCAGAAGCGGGGAGGGAATGTAATAGGTCTCCACCTCAAGTTCTACGGTGGCACCGCTACCGGAGGTCACCGGCTCCTTGCCCTCGAGGATGTTGGAGGTGGCGCCATAATAGTCCTTGCTTTTCCAGAGCCGCTCGCCGTTGCCATCAATGAGATAGAGGCGCTCTTCCGCGCCGATGAAAGCCGTCTCCACCTGGCCATCGCCGTCCAGGTCACCCTGGGTGAAATTGAAAAGGTTGGTCTTGCGGGGAACGCTGATTCCGCCAATGGGCTTGTAGGCTCCGCCGGCAAACTGCAGCTGGTAGACCCCGGGCACAAAGATATCCACCATGTTCTTCTTCTGTCCCATCAGAATGGTCTCTTTCCCTGGCACAGTGAGCCGGTTGAAGTACCACTCCATCTCTGTGGCCAACTTCTTCAGTTTTTCCTCCTGCCACTCCAGGACGTAGGAGGAGAGTTTTTGGCCGCGCAGGTTGCTGACATACACTTCGTCCCTGCCATTGTGATTAGCATCCGCCAGGCACACCCACACCAGCCGATCACGACCCGAACCCTTGAAAGCGGCGCGCTGGTTTAACTTTCCCTGGTCCCACTGGTAGACGATGACCTCATTGAACTTGGCCAGCACCACGATTTCCGGACGACCGTCACCATCAATATCACCCACATCCATGCCATTGACACGAAATTCTAGCTTTTGGCTGCGGAACAGATCCGAACTGATTTCCCTATCCGATCGCAGCTGCACGAAGCTGCCACTGTCCTGAGGGCCAGGGGTGCTGGGGGCAGGCGCAGGCCCGGTCATGAGTGTCTCCGGATGCGCCTTTGAAAAGCGGGGCTGAGAACCCGCTGCCACCACGGCTGTGGGAGTACGGCCGAAGATCTTGTTGTTGATGTCCTGGGCAAAATCATTGATCCGGGGAATTACCTCGCCCATTCCCTTGGTCTGGGCATAGACGGTTACCGGCGACCTATCCCCTTGAAGAGCAATCATCTTGGCGTCAATGCTGACGCTGTCGCCAAACACGGTGAGACTGCCAAAGAGTACGTAATCGGCTCCCAGGGTTGTGCCCACTTCGCGGGCAGCGGCCTCATTCAGCGGCCCCTGATGGTCTGACAAAGCATCCTTCACCACCTGCTTCTCGATGACATCAACCTTGCCCTCCCAGGCCAACCGGCTGGAAAGCATGTCCAGAATCCCTTCCTTGAGGTAGCTGAGATCCTCGGGCGCATTCATCTGAAAAGGGAGTATGGCCACCTTTTTGGCCACCTCCTCGGCTGAGCCGGCGGCAGCGAACAACAGCGGCATTATGGCCAGAACAGCAAGGGTCTTTCTGATGTATTGCATCGCGATACGTACCTTCAATGGAACTTATCAATAGAGACCACTTGGATCAGCAAAGGTTCCGGATTATCATTATACAATAATTATACAATATACACGTGGCTTGTTCTCCAGCCGCAAAAAGCAACCCCTCTCCACCAAGCCGGCCAAGCCAGAATATCGAACCGCAGAAGTGTATGAAACTCCCTTCGATATTCGAAATTCCTTGTTCGACATTCTGCGGTTCATTACACCAGCTGCCTACATCTGCAGAAAAACTTGGGTGCTCCTGGTAAAGGGCCTCTCACGCAAACCGAAATATCGAATGTCGAACCGCAGAACAAAAAACCGCAGAAGTGTATGAAGCTCCCTTCGATATTCGAA
>CAYFXH010000179.1:2465-7799 GCA_964346905.1 uncultured Desulfobacteraceae bacterium
ATGGGATCTCACAAGACTATAGGTAGCCCCTATGACATTTGGCGGAGAGGGCAATGTTTGGGGTATCTAACATGAATGTGTTATCACGGTCAAGCGAAGGCTCTTTCATTCCCTGTTGCCTTTTGCAATGAATTGAGTATTGTTAAATCCTGGCTGTGGTCAGGCCATCTACTATACACCCTGTCGTTCTCCGTAGGGCAGCATGAATATTTGGTATCATTCGAAAAAATTAAATCGCTATTTTTCAAAACGGTTAGATTTCCTCATTTATGCACACGACGGACGAGGACTTGGTCACGCTAGTCGAAGCATTGCTATTGGCATGGCTCTGCGGCGTCTCTTCCCAAACTGCAAGACGCTATTCGTCTCAGGCTGCAAGCAGTCTAGTGACTTGATCGGGCCAACGCCGCTGGACTGGATCAAACTACCATCCTACGAGACCATTGTCGTTAAAGGTCGATCGGAAGGTGCCGATGGTAATTCAAAGTTCTACAAATCTGTCTTGGGACAATTGCGCACGGAAATGCTGGCTTCCATCGTAAAGATTTTTAGACCGCGATTGGTACTGGTTGATCACGCGCCACCTGGAAAAAGAGAAGAACTACATCTCGCTTTGAAAGAGACGACCAACACCGATACCCGTTGGGTACTGGGCTTGCGAGCTATTGTCGGACAGGACAAAGACGTCTGGTCTGACCACTCAGCCCAAGTGTTCAGAGAACATTATCATTCCATTCTTTGGTACGGAGATACCAACGTTTTGGGGCATCACCTTCTCAGGGCCATAGAACAGCATTTCCACATAAAACCGTTGGAAACAGGATATGTTTCCAGGCTTAAGGAAATCAAACACCTGCTGCCAGTGGAAAAAGAGCCCCTCGCCGGGACCATCTCCATTCCCTGGACGAGTGATATCACAAGGCCGCTCATGCAAAATATTCATGCTGCTCTAGCCAATCTTGGCAATAAATACGGCCATTGGCGCATCTTCGTCGCCAAAGAAAATAAGGCTGAAATTGGAGAACTCTGCAAAGATCTTTCCAACTGCACTGTGGAAGAGGTCAGTGAAAGATATGTCTCGTCGCTCCTCAACTCAAAGGTTGCCATGATTTACGGTGGATACAACAGTTTGACCGATATTCTGGCAGCACAAATTCCAGCTGTCGTTCTTTTGCGCGGCATGGATGACAGGGAACAGGAGGACCATCTTAACCATCTCGTTTCCCTCACCCAAGGTTCCATTCGGGTGTATCCAAAGTCGAACGCTGACGGAGCAACCCTTCAAACAGCGTTGGAAAAACAGCTGCATGCACCTACAGGGCATCTGCAAGACATAAACCTGGATGGAGCTGAGATAGCCGCTAAGCTCCTGGCGGAAGGAGTAGTGTGTATAGATTGACCTTTCCTTATGTTCCACCCACAAAGTGAGAAACTGTCGAGTAGACTAGGGTGGAGAGAAGAGTACAAAGGGTAACACATAATGGCTTGGCGAAGGAAACACCTTCTTCCAATAAAGCTAAGCGTTTCAGATCTTCTGACTCCTGAGTTCTCACTTCTGGCTTCGCATAAATTTTCAACTGGATCTTCCTGAACCCTCAGAGTGCAGCACAATGGAAATAACCGTACTATCATGTACTCGGTGGGTAACTTAATCGGCTGCAGACTAAGGAAAAACTCACTCTTAGGTGGGGCTGGGATTAACCGGTCCGCACGGGGCCAGCTTCACCCGTGCTACCCACCTGGTTAGGCATGGTCCTCGTCGAGCCCCAACCCAAAAGCTCGGCCCGCCTTGCGAACTTTTCTCTTGGCCATTTTACATTTCTGGCTTACATTGAGCCAGTCATGACAACTCAGCAGGCAACTGGTGACCAAACCAACGAAACCTAACCACAAAGCCCACTAAGAAAAGATTAATTGCTATTCTTATTATAAACATAGGACACGGGCCGAAAGTCGTTTGCGGTAAATACTGCTCCTAAGGACGGTCCGCCGCAGTTGTGTATCAATGACACTTCTTTGTAACCTTCGTGATCTTTGTGGTTGACCAGCTAGTTAGTTTCCATCCGGAAACTCTCAAGTGTCATTCTGAGCCCCGAAGGGGCGAAGAATCTCCGCTCCAGTGAAGCGAGATCCATCCGGAAACTATCAAGAGTCATTCTGAGCGGAGCGAAGAATCTCTGACGATTCGGTAAGTAAGAGATTCTTCGTCGCTTCGCTCCTCAGAATGACAGCACCAGGCTGAGTTTCCGGATGGGAACTAGTTAGCAATTGTCCAAAAGGAGGTCCGGCATGGCAGAGCTCAAGGAAATGTACCGTACGGTCATGGATGATCACTTCCCCGAAACGATGACAATCGCTTTCGGCGACCAGATCCTCACCTACCGCAAGCGCACCTGGAAAATTCCCGATGAAAAGAGCGGTGAGCTTATTGAAAAAGGATTGCGCTATGGTGAAAATCCCGGCCAGGAGGCCGTCCTTTATGAGTTGGTTGACGGCAATCTCACCCTCGGGGAGTGTAGCTTCATCGAGCCTGGCCAGGGGCTGGTGAGTAGTATCACCGAAGCTGACATGCTCCAGGCTGGCAAACATCCCGGCAAGACTAATCTAACTGATCTCGACAATGGCCTCAATGTCCTCAAATACCTGGACACCCGACCGGCAGCGGTGATTCTCAAACATAACAACCCATGTGGTGCCGCCTATGGCAGTAGCCTTGCCGAGGCCTATGATCGTGCTAACATGGCTGACCGCATTGCCGCCTTCGGCGGCTGCGTGGTGTTCAACCAGTCGGTGGACAAGGCCACCGCCGAACTGGTAGCGGCTAACTACCTGGAAGTAGTAGCCGCGCCGGAATACGAGGAGGGCACGGTGGATATCCTGAAACGGCGCGCCAATCTGCGGATTATTCAAGTCGGTCGCATGGATAGGCTCACCGACTACCGCAAGCGACGTTTCCTGGAGTTCAAATCCCTCATGGATGGTGGGCTCATTGTCCAGCAATCACCGCTGAACGCCATCCTCAGGGCGGATGATTTTCAGCCCGCAGAAACTACCCACCAGGGTAAAACCTATCGGATCAAAAGACCTCCTTCTGAGCAGGAGCTCCGGGATCTCCTGTTTGGCTGGAGTATCGAGCAGGGCGTTACCTCCAACTCGGTGCTCTATGTGAAGGACGAGTGCACCGTAGGCATCGGCACTGGTGAGCAGGACCGGGTGGGTGTCGCAGAGATCGCCGTCTTCAAAGCCTACACCAAGTACGCCGACCGGATCTGCTTCGAGCAGCACTCCATTCCTTACAAAGATCTTGAGCTTGCCATCGACAAAGGTGAACGTGACCGGGCACTCAAAGAAGCAATTGATGCTGCCACCCAAGAGGCCAAGGGCGGCCTCATCGGCGCCACCATGGTGTCGGATGCCTTCTTTCCCTTCCGGGATGGCGTAGATGTTGGACTCAAGGAAGGTATTACTGCAGTTGTCCAGCCGGGAGGGTCACTCAGAGACTTTGAGGTTATCGAGGCGTGTAACGAAGTGGGTGCCACCATGGTCTTTACCGGTCAGCGGGCATTCAAGCACTAGGTACCGGTGCGGTGAAGTAGCCTGCCCACCAAGACTTATACGTACGTGCGTTGCCAAGGACTCAACCAGAAAGAGTACAAAGAAAATGATTACACTACGGAAACCCTTTGTGACCTTGGTGTATTGTGTGGTGAGAGGACGGATCTCACCTTGGGGTCAGCCCCCTCACTTGACGGAGAATTATGTTTAGAAACAAGAAGACCATTGTGGTGATGCCGGCCTACAATGCTGCCCAGACCTTGCGGAAGACCCACGACGAGGTCATGGAGCAAGATGTCGTCGATCTGGTGATCGTGGTGGATGATGGTAGCCAGGATGAGACTGTAGCCATTGCCAAGACCTTACCAGAGACAATGGTCCACATTCATCCACGTAATCAGGGCTACGGTGCCAACCAGAAGACCTGCTACAGGCTCGCCCTGGAACAGGGTGGTGACATCATCATTCTGGTTCACCCGGATTACCAATATACTCCTAAACTGATCCCTGCCATGGTATCCATGATTGGCAATGGCCTCTACTCCTGTGTGTTGGGCTCAAGGATTCTTGGTGGGTACGCCCTCAAGGGAGGGATGCCCCTCTGGAAATACGTGGCGAACCGGTTCCTGACTTTGGTGGAAAATATTTTAATGGGTGCGAAGCTCTCCGAATACCACACTGGCTACAGGGCTTTTTCCCGGGAATTACTGGAAGAGGTGGAGTTCGAGGATAATTCTGATGATTTTGTCTTTGATAATCAAATGTTGGCGCAAATCCTGTGGCTTGGCTACACCATTGCAGAAGTCAGTTGTCCCACCACGTATTTTGCCGAGGCCTCCTCTATTGACCTTTCACGCAGTATCAAATACGGGTTTGGCTGCCTTCATACCGCCATGAGTTTCCGACTGGCGAAGATGAAGCTCATTACGTCAGATTTATTTCCAACCGACTGAATCAAAGTGGGGTTCTATCCACCCTCCCAGCGTTTAAAGAGCTCATGGGGGATGTGGAAGCAGTCCAGAACCTTGCCTACGGTGTGGTGGATGAGCTCAATGATGGATGTGGGTCTGTGATAGAAGGCTGGTACAGGCGGCAAAATAACCGCCCCCTGAGATGCAGCAGACAGCATGAGCTCTAGGTGGCCTCGGTGAAGGGGAGTCTCCCGCACCACCAGAACCAGAGTGCGGTTCTCCTTCAAAGTCACATCCGCGGCACGGGTTAGCAGGTTAACATTGTAGGAGTTGGCAATACTCGAAAGACTCTTTATGGAACAGGGGATTACCACCATGCCCCTGGTGATGAAAGAGCCGCTTGAAATGGGGGCGGCAAGATCCGCGTTGTCGTAAATCCGGCCGGCTGCCACTTCCACCTCCTCCAGGGAGTGGTCGGTCTCCAGGAGGAAATTGCTACGCGCCATTTCCGAGATGACAACGTGAGTTTCATAGCCAAGACTTTTCAAAGTCTTGAGCATCTCCAGCCCGTAGATTACCCCGCTGGCACCTGATATCCCTACAACTACACGCTTTGATGCATCAACCATGGCCCTTTCCTGTTTATGCCTTTACGGTTTGTAATGAAATTCGAAATCCTAAGCACGAAGCACGAAACAAATCCTAAATCCTAATTCTCAAATGTTCAAAACGTAACTAGTCAAAAAGATTCGTCTGTTGTTTGATTCATTTGAAACTGAGGACCCGCCCGCAGGGTGGGGAGTCCGGAGGACAATTTCGAACATTCGAATTTGTTTCGGATTTCTCCTTCGGAGTCCCCACCCTCGAG
>CAYFXH010000180.1:0-7788 GCA_964346905.1 uncultured Desulfobacteraceae bacterium
CGAAATGTTTGACCCTTGTACCTTGTACCCTGAACCGGAATTCTCCTGAATTCTGACTCCTGGCTCTATGCTCCATGCTCTATGCCCTCTAAAATCCTCAATCTGCAATCTCCAATCTAAAATCTCCAATCTTACTTCTGCCCTCTGCCCTCTAACTTCTGTTTGGCGGACGTGCCTTGGCGATAGTAGAGCCGAAGTAGCCGGCTGGTATTCGAGGTGACCTTAACCCGATCGTCCAACCTGTGGCCAACAATCCAGATAATGTGGTCTTTGCTGCAAAGAATGGGTATTCGACGACGCTGACTTCTTGGTATCTTGAGGTCGATGAAAAGATCCTTCACCTTCTTGGTACCGCCCAACCCCAAAGGGCGGATACGGTCACCAGATTGAAACGGCCTCAGTGTGAGAGGAAAGGAGACTCGGTCTCGGTCCATGATGGCTTCGCTTGGATCTCGACTGAACTCAGGAGGCGAGTCCAAAGCGAGGAATTGCACCTCCAGGCTGTGATTCAAAAGCGGGAGTCCATAGGCGCCAGGGCCCTGAAGTTCGTAGAGGAAGTCCGCAGGAGTGTCCTGCTGTTGGCTTACGGTTAGCCAACCGTAGTTTTTCTCCGCCATCAGCCCGCCGGGGAGGTCAACCTGGCGGTTGGCCGCGGTGGATCGGCAGAGCCGCAGGAGAATTTCCGTATGGCGAAAGCCAAATCCCCGCAGATCTCCTTTAACCTCCTCCACGACTCGTCGGAGCAAACGCTTTTGCATGGCAGGATGGGTCTCAAGTAGCTCCGCAACGGGGAACCGAAGCCCTCCAGCCTCGCGGCCGCTCGCATGCCGTTTCATCCATGATTGCAAAAGCGACTCCCAAAAGGTCTCCTCTTCTTGGAAGATCTTAGTGGTTCGCACCAAGGTGGCACTTAAATTGCTATTGAATTCTTGCTGAAGCCGTGGGAGCAATTCCAGCCGCAATAGGTTACGCTGGCACCACGGCTTCACATTGGAACCGTCTTGCCGAAAGGTAAGGCCATGATTTTCAAGATAGGCCATGATCTCGTGTCGGTAGCATTCCAGCAGTGGTCGAATGACGCCGTCGCGGTTCCAAGCGGGCATACCGGTGAGACCACGCTGGCCAGCACCGCGAAATATTCGAAGCAGCACCTCTTCAGCCTGGTCATCAGCATTATGGCCCAGGGCAAGTTTGGAGGCTCCCTCTTCGGCCATCACCCGGTGCAAACAGTGGTAGCGGAGCGCGCGTGCCGCCATTTGTAAGGAACCGCTATGCTTTTTTTGCCAGGAGCTCACATCCACCCGTTCTATCAGCAGAGGCAGCCTGAACTGGTTGGCGAGATCCTGGACAAAACTGGCGTCCGCATCGGCCTCGACACCACGGAGTCCATGATGGACATGGGCCACCATCAGATCGATTTTGTGACTGTGGCGCAGCCGATGCAGGAGATGACAGAGAGCTACCGAGTCCGGACCACCTGAGACGGCCACCAGCACTCGGTCGCCAGGCTGGAGCATTCGGTTGGCAACCAGTGTATTATGGACTTTCTCCAACAGCATCGACATGATCCATCTGAAGTACTGGAGCACTTGACGTCTCAGATTGTGGATTGGAGATTGCGAAATCTCATAAATTGCATCTGTATCCGAGAGTGGGTGGCTTGGCGAACGTCAGAAACTGACCAGAGCCGCCAGGTCGCAGCTCGCAGTACCTGTCATTCTGAAAGTTGCAATCTGAAATCCTCAATCTTTACTGCTCCATGACACCAGTAAACATCTGCGTGTCCGGGCAGGGCTGTTCTTGTAACAGAGACTGCTTTGATTATACGAGAGGCATAAGGGGTTGTCCAGGGTGGTACCAAAAGATTGAAGCTCAGAGGCAACAGTGCATGTCTATTGTAAAAATCGAAAGTATATGCTAATGAATCCCCAGTCCATATCGGTTGGTGGAGTTGATGAAATTACGTGGACTTGTAGTCCACACTTTTACTTAGGCGAGAAATAAAAGACACGGTATTGGGTGTGATCTTCGAATTCTAGCCACCCATTCTTCAGAGACGAACTATGCGGCGAAGAAAGCTTGGCCAGATTTTAGTCGAAGCCGGGTTGATCACAGAAGATCAGCTGGTTAAGGCACTAGAAGAGCAAAAAAAAGGGCAGAAGCGGAGACATCTGGGCAAGATCATCGTTGAAAAGGAATGGGCCAAACAGGAAGATATTTGTGAGGCTCTGTCTAAGCAACTCAATATTCCTCACGTAAAACTGAAGGAACTGGAAGTCCCAAAAGAGGTAATGGAAACCATTTCACGGAAATTGGCAAACAGGAAGCTTATCTTCCCGTATAAGAAGACGAAAAGACGTTTGGACCTGGCCATGGCCAATCCCCTTGACTCTGGCACCATTGATGAGGTCAAGTTCAGAACAGGTCTCGATGTGTCCGTTGCGGTTGCAACCGAGGAAGACATTCGGGAAGCCATCGAGGATAACTACGCAGACGAATTCGACTTCGATTTATTCGCCACCATGGTGCCGTCGGAGGAGGTGGAGGTTCTCGCAGAGGAACGAGAAGATAACGAATATGATGTTGATGAGCTTATTCGTCAATCTGAAATCGCTCCCATTGTCCGGTTGACCAATGCCATCCTCGCCGATGCCATCAAGTTGAGCGCAAGCGACATTCACATAGAGCCTCAGGAAAAAGAGGTGTCGGTGCGCTACCGCATCGACGGGATGATGAAGAATATATTCAAGGTGGGCTTGCCGGCTCTGGCTCCGCTGGTCTCCAGAATTAAAATCATCGGCGACATGGACATCGCCGTCAAGCGGCGCCCCCAAGACGGACGTACCAAGCTCAAGGTTGGTCAGAAACAGTATGATATGCGGATATCCACGTTACCCACCATTTTTGGTGAGAAGGTGGTAATCCGCATCCTTGACCAGTCCAAGGCTTTTATTGACCTGGAGGAACTTGGCTTCGGCGGTGATGACCTGAGGACTCTGACTTCCACACTTACTCGGCCGCAAGGAATCGTCCTGGTCACGGGACCAACGGGTAGCGGCAAGAGCACGACCCTGTATGCTTCACTCAATCGTTTGAAGTCCGAAGTGATCAACATCGTCACCGTAGAAGATCCGGTGGAGTACCAGTTACCCGGAATTAACCAGGTGCAGGTGAACGAGCGGGCTGGCATAACTTTCGCTTCCGGACTGCGCTCCATTCTTCGCCAGGATCCCAACGTGGTCATGGTGGGGGAGATCCGCGATGCAGAGACCGCCAAAATAGCCTTTCAGGCTGCCAATACTGGGCACCTTGTCCTTACCACTCTGCACACCAACGATGCTTCCAGCGCGGTTACCCGGCTGATGGACTTGGGGGTCGATCCTTATGTAATCGCTTCATCGCTCCTTTGCGTGCTGGCGCAGCGACTGATACGGAAAAACTGTCCTCATTGTATGGTGCCCGAAAAGGTGGACAAGTCGCTCCTCTCTCGGTTGGGATTATCCGGGAAGAAGGGAGTTGAGAAGAAAATCAAGAAAGGGCAGGGCTGCGAGGCCTGCCAGTTCACCGGCTACGATGGCCGCGTTGGGATCTACGAGTTGCTCATGGTGGATGATGAGCTGCGGAAGCTCATCGTCAAGGGTGCTTCCGATACCGAAATTTCGGAAGATGCCAAGGGGCGTGGCATTCGCGATCTTTTCGGAGATTGTCGAGACAAGCTTATCCGAGGACTCACCTCCGTCGAAGAACTGTTGCGGGTGGCGCCGCCACCTGAACGGAAGAGCCTTCAGGCTGCCGTGGATCAAACTGCCGAAGCATCACCGGAGGATAGAATGACTGAGCCTTCGAGGACGCAGTTGCGGGTTCTGGCAGTGGACGACGACCCCTTCATACGGAAGATGTTGGGCAAGCTTCTCAGTGAAGCCCAGTACGATGTGGTGCTGGCGACGGATGGGGAGGAAGCGCTGGAAAAAGTCTACAGGGACAGGCCAGATCTGATCATCTCTGATGTGGTAATGCCGAAACTTGATGGGCTTGCCCTGGTGAAAAAGCTGAAAGGCCAATTGCAGACCAGCATTATTCCGGTGATCCTGCTCACCTCCAAGGACGAGGTGGAGAGTGAGGTGGAGGGTCTGGAGGCGGGTGCCGATGATTACATTCCCAAACCAATTGTTGCCAACCTGCTGCTTGCCAGAATCAACCGGGTCTTGTCCATCTACGGCCGGGCACAGTAGCAGGCCACGGGGAAGCAGGTCTCAGAAATGCGGCTACCCAGTGAGCCACGGAGGCCACAGTAGGGAATAACTTTGAAGTCCCAGAACAACTGCGGTGAGAGGTGAGATAGGCGATGTGAGATTGAACATCTTTATCGGGATTGAGTAGCCCACATTTCACCTCAAGCCTGATTAGGATTTTGCATGTGGTGGTAGCTACGCTGCCCTGTGCTCTCTGTGGTTTCACTACCTGTTGAGGATTTATTTGCGTGGCTGCATGGGCGTGAGGAGTCTCTTGCATGCCAGATTTCCCAACCGGACCAGGGAAAAAAATTCTTGAGCAGGTCCGCCGGGCTCAGCAGAACCATCTTGCCCCAGACAGTATAGATTCCCCCCAACAACAATATCTCAGCTTCCGCCTCAATGAAGAATGGTATGGTTTGACCGTATATCAACTGGTGGAGGTTTTGCCTCTGCCGAAGATCACCCGGGTTCCCAGCGTACCAGACTACATTTTGGGGGTTATGAATCTGCGGGGCGAGGTACTCTCCACGATTGACTTGAAGAAATTTCTTGGACTGCCCCAAGGTAAATCACCAACGGACCCAACCATCGTTGTGGTGGAACACGAAGGGGTACGAACAGGCTTGTTGGTGGACGGTATTGGCGACTTGGTGAGTCTGACACCGGAGGACTTGACAGAAGAGCCACTTCTGACGGGCAGATCGCAACGCGTTTTCTTTGAAGGGGCAGCGCGTTGGGGTGAGGTCCTTTTGAGCATTATCAAACTGGAAGGACTTTTTCAGTCGGAAGGGCTGTACTCGCCTTAGGGATGAACCATGGTAGAAACCAACGAGGTTGCCACCCTGGCTATCCTGACTTTTCGGGTGGGTCCCTTCCTGTTGGGGGTCGAGGCTGATCAGATAGCCCAGCTACCCCGGACTGCCCACCAAGAGCCCCCGACCAATACCACTACGATAGCGGATGAGCTGCTAATGCTGGATCTGCGGACAGCTTGCGGTCTACCGCCAATGACACATGAAGAAGAGTGGCAGCTTCTGGTGATACATAGGGATGAGGAGATGGTGGGCTATAAAGTAGACCAGGTAGGGGATCTGATCACCGTCGAGATTACCAGGCACATCTGGCCACTGCCGCCCCTGCTCGACGTTCAGAAAACGTGGCAGCAGTTGTGGGGTGTCTGTGAATGGGCAGATGATCTCGTTCTATTAGTTGACCTGCAATATGAGCCGCAAAACACTCCAGAGGAGGGATAGATTTCCCATGAATACCCTTAAGAAGAGAATTGTTTGGAATCAGGCCATGTTGTTTGTGTATGTGGTGGTAATCCTTGGACTGCCCTACCTCTGGCTTAGTGTTGACCTGGCAGAGGGTCAGGTTCGTGCTTTTCTCGTTGTCTATGTTATTCAAGCGTTCTTGCTTCTGGGCTTTTTCGCACTTGTGTCACTCCAGTTGGCCCGACCGTTGTTCTCACTGGAACGTGCCGTTTCCGCAGAGGGAGAGTTCAGTTTCGACGACGCCACGGCGACGTTACAGCTGGGCGCCAGGTTGCCAGGGCGGCTAGCGCTGACCCTTTTTGCCGGAGGATATGGAATTTTCTTGTTGGGAATTCTGGCCATGCGGTTTACGGCTCACTTCAACCTGGCCCAGATTCTCCAAAGCCTTCTGGTGGGCCTTGTAGTTTGTTTGCTCTACGCGCTTTTTACCCTCTTTACCATAGAGGGTATCACCTTGCCGATGATGGCCGCAGCTATGAGCAGCCTGCCACAGCGGGTATCCTTGAAGGGTATGAGTCTGTCACAAAAACTCTTGGTTACCTGTGGCTCGCTGGTTCTTATCGCCGTACTGCTTGTAAGCTCAATCAGCGTCGTGGAGAGCAAAAAAGCGGTGGAGATGCAGGCTATAGAGGTGCAGCGCGTTCAGCTTGGTCTTGCGGCTAGCGCTCAGAACTGGGGAGATGTAATCGGCACAAAGAAAGAAGACGCGGTGAATCATGCGCTGGAAAAGCTGCAGCTTGGTCAGGGCACCTCAGCCTATCTGATGACCAGTACCGGATCTGTATTGGCCAGCAAGCCCCTGGGATTGAACCCCATGTTTCCAGAAGAACTCTTGAGCAAATTAACGGAGGAGCCCTCGGGTTCATATGTGGACAAAACGGAGGGCAAGATCTACACCTTCCAAAAGGTGGGAGAGCTGAATGATTTTCTGGTAAGTGAGACGGATAGAAGCCAATACTACGGCCCTTTGCGGCACATCGTCTGGGCAACTAGCCTTGTCTGCATTCTGACCCTCATTATTGGATTCTATCTTACCTATATTCTGGCTAACAGTTTTACCAAACCATTGGGTAAGCTGGGACGGTATGCCAGACAGATTTCTGAAGGCGAGATCTCCGAGAAGGTTACTTTGGCCTCTGGTGATGAGGTAGGGATGTTAGCTGATGCCTTCGACTGCATGCACCAGAACTTCATTCTGTTGGCTGAGCAGGCTCAGGAAATCGCTGGCGGAAATTTTGGTCAGCGAGTAACTTTTCCCGGTCCCTTCGGCGATGCCATCAATACTATGGTTACCAACCTCCGGGAGATGACCGGGCAAAGTCAGGAAGCGGCGTCAAGGATAGGCAACTCTTCCGGCGCAATTGTGGCTGCAGCACAACAGCAGGCGAGCGGCGCGGCCCAACAAGCTGCATCCGTGAGCGAGACCACCGCCACCATGGAGGAACTGAGCACCACAGCTCGACAGATTGCCGAGAATAGTAACGCGGTTACAGCGGTGGCCGAAGAGACATTGAAGAGTGCCGAAGAAGGGCAGGAGTTGATGGAGGAAAGCACCAAGAGCATGAGCTTGATTAGAAGTAAAACCGAGGAAAGTGCTGAAAAGATCCTGGATCTCGGGCAGAAGAGTCAACAAATTGGTGAGATTATTGACATCATAAACGAAATAGCCATTGAAACGAAGATGCTCTCCCTCAATGCGGCCATTGAGGCGGCTAAGGCGGGAGAAGCAGGCAAAGGCTTCTCTGTGGTCGCCGGAGAGATCCGACGTCTGGCTGAGGATGTGGTGAAATCCACCGGTACCATCCGAGACGTGCTTTTGGAGATTCAGTCAGCCGCCAGTGCTTCGGTCCTCGCTGCCGAGGAGAACGTCAAGGGCGTGGAAGAAGGGGCAATACGTCTAAACCAGGTGGGGGACGCTCTGGAAAATATCATTGCCATGGCTGAGCAGACCGCAGAGTCAGCGCGGCAGATCTCGGTGGCCACCAATCAGCAGAAAGAGGCAAGCGAGCAAGTGGTAAATACAATGAGGGAAATTTCCAAAGTTGCACAACAAACAGCAGCCGCCTCGAAAAATTCCATCTCCTCAGCGAGCGATCTCAACCGGCTGGCGGAAGAACTGCGATCCCGGGTGAGCCAGTTTAAGATTGACTGAATTCCTTAGTCCGTTGCAAGAAAAGCAGAGGGCAGAAGTAAGATTGCGGATTGCGGATTGCAGATTTTAGATTGCAGATTGCAGATTGTAGATTGAGGATTTCGGATTGTGGATTGCGGATGGCAGA
>CAYFXH010000181.1:0-7569 GCA_964346905.1 uncultured Desulfobacteraceae bacterium
CCCCGGCCACAGCCGGGCTTGAAGTGGCCAGACCGTGAGCCTTGGAACCACAGAAGAGACACCACGAAAAGCATGTTCATTTGTAAAACAGCGTAAACCGTAACTAGACTTCAGTTCACAAACATCAACCATCCGCTTTTAGGGAAACTCCTGAAGATTTGTCATTGCAGTGGGGGAGGGTTTTGTTGCGATTTGCGCCAATCTCCAATCTCCAATCTAAAATCTGAAATATCGAGCGATTTCACCACTCCAGATGCCCGTGTGTCCTCTGTAGGGTGATTTACGCCCCAGATATGTGGCTGGTACGTCCCTTGCAGCTATAATTCGCTCAAAATCGGCCTTGCGCCTTATCATTTGGCGCATCAGGGCAACTCTTGACAGGAGTAGAGCCAATCTGGAACGGTTGCCCGCCAGCATGAGCAGCCAACCTTACATCCATGGAGGTATGATTTTGAATACATTAAGGATAAAAAGAGGGCACCATAATCCAAAAGTAGACGCAAGTTATCCTGTTCTAGTCCTCACGGCAGACGGCGCTTTGAAGGGAGAAACAAAGCACATTAGTACTCAGCAAGCATTCGTCCGCTGCAGCGATCCACTCCGCCTCTATGATGTCGCCAGCATGAGCATACAGGTCTCCAAAAATGAGTCCCTTGTTGCCGAGGCCGAGGTAATCTGGTCGAATCGATACGGCCCGGATGATGAGATAACGCCCCGAGGTATGGTGGTGCGCTTCACTCGTCTATCCGGCAGAGATCGCCAGCGTCTTCACAATGCAATCTTAAGACAGTACCAGACAAAGATGCGTCGCAAGCTCCACAACAAGTAAAACGGGCCCTCTCCCAGAAATACCGTTTCTAGATTCCACCTTTCTGCCCCAGCACTACCCGTGTTTCAGCACATCTACTCTCTGGTCAGGTGGTCATACCGTGTGCTCTACCGATCAGTCCGGGATGTGACCGAGAATCTTGGCTCTTGGATACGTTCTCCCCGGCAGCGGGGACAGCGGCTAGGCCTGCTGAAACGTTTGCGCGTTTCAAATAGGTAGTCGCAAACCAGGCAGCGACAGGGCATGACGACGAGCTCCTTGTTTTGGGAGGCTAGGGAGCGGGCTATATGGGGAAGGTGAGTGTAGACATCCTTTTCTGGTATCCCCACCGCCTGGGACAGCTCCCGGGGGCTGTATGTTTCCTGGGATAGCAATGAGATTATCTGTTGACGAAGGGTTTGTTTTGGCATTGTCTAAGCACTCAATGCGGCGAGGTCCCAGTTACATTCAAAACGTTCTTCAAACGATTGCTGCGAGTGTGTGATGTAAGATCAATAGGAGAGCTCTATTAAAATCGCACATCCCATATCTCACATCGCTTATTTGAGTTTCGGATTTATTTGGCGTCTGTGCCTCTATGGTAAGGGTGCTGCTCCAGTATATCAGCCGTTTGGGATTGTATCGAGCCACCTGTTCAGGATATCTACACCATCAACGGTTCCAATCTCGTTGACCTGAAAAAACTCATCAAGCTCGTAGCGATTACCCGCCCACCACCACTCTCTCAAGATAGTGCCTGCTTCTGGCTTGAACATCCATTCAGACCCCAAAGTTTGCCTCAGCAGGTTTTCGAGGGTCGCCTCGGCCATCCATGAAACTAGATAATCAAGGGCGTAAAATTCCGGCGCCAGATCAAAGAGTTGGGTTTCAGGGCGGTAGGAAAATCCGGTGTATTTTTTCAGGAGCGTGGCATAGATCTCACCGGAGGTCAGATCATTTTCCCTAAACATCTGATACTCAGCCAGAAACTTCCCAGCGTACCTCCTGAAAACAGACAGGTCTTTCAGAGTTTTATAAAAGGTTAGAGTATCTATTTCCTGGGGGGAAAGTCCCAGCTGCCGCTCGAGGAAAGGTGGAGATAGGCACATATTCTGCAGTAAAAACGCATAGGTCTCCGAGAGAGTATTCGAGGTGAAAAAATCTTTCTCCACCGGAGAGAGCTCTGGAGAGGTAAAGACATAACTCAGGGCGTGACCCATCTCATGGAAAAGCGTCTCCAAATCTACCCAACCGGTTTGAGGGTTCATCACCAGATGGATATCGTGGGGAATTCTGAGGGCGAAGCTCATTGCCTGAGAGCTTTTCTTGGGTGAGTAATGGATGTCCAGGTGAAGGCCAGGAATCTCTCGCACCTGGATTCCCCAGTGGTTGAAGAAGTCGAGATGAGCAGCTAGAGGGATTTGCTCGGGGAATAGACGATCCAGCTCGGTGAGTCCCAGTAGATAGATAGCATCGAATCGATTGAGTTCAGAGAGCGGCAGTCCGAGACTCTGCTGAACCCAATCCTCCATGGCACCGAGATACATTTCCTCGCTCAGATCAAGCAACCGCTGAAGCTTGGACACGTGGGCTTTGTAGTCCATCAGCTTCTTATCCTCACAGTACGCCGGGTAACTCTTGTAGCCAAACTCCTCGTCCAAAAGTTCCAGAAAGACTTCCCAGAAACTCAGGGCAAACGGTTTCAAAAATTTGCAGAGGCTACTGGTCTCTTTTTCCAGGAGCCGGCGTCCGTTGAGATCACTTCGCTTCTGGCACCAGGCAAGGATATCCTTGAAGTAAATCTTCTCTCCATTAACGTGAGCGGCAGCCCCTTTCAACCAGGAGAACAATTCATTCTCGTACGGAAAAAGGCGGAACTGTAGGTAGTGGCCAAGAAGGGTATGAAAGACTCTATGCTCTCGTGGGGATGCTGGCCCAGCGCTCCGCATCTGCACGATAGTATTGGGATTCAAGAGGTCTTCAAAGCCATCGTAAATCCCGAGCTGGGATGGAGCACTGTCATTGCCCTTCCATATGGTTAGGGCTCTCGAGGTCAAACGCTCATTGAGCCCCAGAAGAACGTGTTCAATCCGGTCCATTGCAACAAAATCCTTTTTCTCAGTGTCTCCAGTGGCTCTGATGACAGGTTAGCTAGAATGGAGCTATGCCATAAGAATAACCTGCTCATAGCTCCCTGCCATCAAAATAATTGGATGGAAAACCCTCGAAAGGCAAGAGAGTCCCGCGGAGAAGTATTGTAAACGCAAATGGATAACAGAGGAGGAAATGCAGAAACACTACCCCTCAAAGGGATTCTGCAGCATAATGGTCTGTTCGCGCCCAGGACCCACTGAGACAATGGATAGCGGGATTTCGGCCAGTTCTTCGATGGCGCGCAAATAGCGTTGCGTTTTGACAGGCAGGTCCGAAAAGTTGCGGGCGTTACTGATATCCTCATTCCAGCCCGGAAAGTCTATATAAGAGGGGTCGCAGCTCTCCAAGGTGAAACATTCATTGGGAAAGATTTCCATCGAGCTACTCTCATGGACATAGGAAGTGGCAACACGTATCTGCTCAAGACCAGAAAGCACGTCCAGCTTGGTTATGGCCAGGCTATTGAGTCCGTTCAACCGGGCGGCGTTTCTGAGCACCACCAGATCAAGCCAACCACAGCGGCGAGGTCTGCCTGTGGTGGAACCAAATTCAGCTCCTTCTCTTTGGAGGTGCTGGCCCACTGCATCAGTGAGTTCGGTGGGGAACGGTCCACCGCCCACCCGCGTCGTGTACGCCTTGCAAATGCCGATGACCGCATCGATGAGGCTTGGGCCAATACCGGCGCCGCAGCAGGCACCACCGGCAACCGCGTTGGAAGAGGTGACAAAGGGGTAGGTGCCGTGATCTATGTCTAGGTGAGTGCCCTGAGCGCCTTCGAAAAGGATGTTCTTCCCCTGGCGCCTTGCCCTGTCCAACAGCTCAGAGACATTACCGACATATGGTCGCAGCAACTCTCCGTAGGCGAGGTATTCGTCCGCAATCTGTTGGTATGCCAGAGGCTTGGCGCCGAGAAATTTTTCCAGATAGAAGTTTTTCTCTTCCAGGTTTTCCTTGAGCTTTTCGGTAAACAGCTTTGGATTGATCAGCTCGTGCATGCGAATTCCGGCACGGCTCGCCTTGTCTTCATAGCATGGACCGATGCCTCGGCCGGTGGTGCCGATTTTCCCCTTCCCCTTACGGCGCTCCCGGGCGTTGTCCACTTCGCGGTGATAGGTCATGATCACGTGGGCCTGACCACTAATGACCAGAGTTTCCGGACTCACGTGCACCTGGTGACCGCGGAGCTTTTCGATTTCCTCGAGCAGCACGCCGGGGTCCACCACCACCCCGTTGCCGATGCAGCAGGTCTTGCGTGGATGGAGGATGCCCGATGGGATCAGGTGCAGGATGAGTTTTCTATCTTCCACCACGAGCGTGTGACCGGCGTTGTTACCTCCCTGAAAACGGACAATATAATCGGCGGAATCACTGAGGAGATCGACGACTTTGCCCTTGCCCTCATCGCCCCACTGTGTTCCCACTACAACAATGTTCGCCATGGGGAAAACCTCTGTATGGTTGGAGTGTTGAAGTACTGGAGCCCGCCCTGGCGCGACTGGCCTGGAACACACTGTGGCCGCTGTACTATGTCGAAAAGGGAGCTCCTTTGCGGCAGCTCAAGAAGCCAGGTCTGGGCCAGGGTGTTGGCAAGTAGATTCTGTGTTTTTAGATCTTGCTTGACTTACCACTCCATTTCGAGCCCGCAAGAGGATAATGGATTGCCGGGGAAATGTCAAACGCAGAGTAGACTCTGGGCGACCATTACTACAAAGATTACGAAGGGGATGACGCAAAGCACAAAGCGTCAGAGTCAAGGAGTTAGCAGCCGTAACGCAGGGGATAGGGTGGTAATTTCGAATTTCGAATTGCGGATTTCGAATTTCATATCTTAAATCTGCAATCTACAATCTACAATCTACAATCTGCAATCAATAATGGGTCTGACACAAATAAAAAAGGCGGGGCATCGCCCCGCCGCTTGAAAGGCTGGGTAGTAACTGTTCATGGATCAAGCCATGGCCATAGCCCGCAACCGCCGAACCCGCTCTTCTACGGGTGGATGCGTGCTGAACCATCGGGACAGACCTCCACCTCTCAGCGGATTTACGATAAACATATGAGCAGTAGCCGGACTTGCCTCCTGCATTGGTATACGCTGGGAGGCGTGGGCTAACTTTTCCAAGGCGCTGGCCAAACTCCGGGGGTTCTGTGCCAGACGTGCACCGGTTTCATCGGCCAGGTATTCCCGCGAGCGGGAGATGGCCATCTGAATGAGCATGGCGGCCATGGGCGCGAGAATAGACATGAGAATGAGAACAAAAATATTGCCCCCGCGATTGTTGTCGTCGGAGCCTCCCAGGCCAAAGATGGCGGCGAAGCGAGCCATGCCGGCGAGCATCATCACCACGCCGGCCAGGGTAGCAGCAATGGAGCCAATCAGGATGTCACGGTTCTTGACGTGTCCCAGTTCGTGGGCCAGAACCCCTTTGAGTTCCTCTGGCTCGAGCAAGCGAACTATGCCTTGTGTTACAGCCACCACTGCGTGTTCAGGGTTGCGACCGGTGGCAAAGGCATTGGGGGTCTCGTTGGGTATCAGGTAGATACGCGGCTTGGGCAACCCCCCACGCTGTGCCAGCTCCGCCACCATCTGGTGGATCTCAGGAGCTTCACTAGCGCTGAGCTCCTTGGCCCGATACATGGCAAGGACAATTTTGTCTGAAAACCAATAACTGCCGAAGTTCATGATCATGGCAAGAACAAAGGCAATCATCATGCCTTGATTGCCGCCAAACATTCTGCCGATGAGAACTATTAAAACGGTTAGGGATGCCAGCAAAACCGTGGTTTTAAGCTGGTTGGCCATCATAGTTTCTACCTCCTATCTTACTCTAATACCTAAGAAATATTCCTTTAGCACCCCTCATGGGAAAGGGGCCACGAAAAGCTCTCGATTCAAGAAAAATGTAATGCCAAATGGTGGTAATGTCAAGGCGGTGGGTGGCGACGGGATATTCACAATCAACTGTGAAATTGGGGGGTTGACTTTATTTTAGCGTTCAAAATGGACGCGACTCTGCGGACAAAAAATGAGAGCATGAGCCCGGCCAAAAGCAGGGCTATCACCAGGTGCAGCCAGCTGGGAAGCAACTCACTGGTTGCGGTGGTCAGTCTGGTTTGCAGGGAAATCCCAAGGAAACCATAAAGCCAATCGGTGGCCAATCCCAACAGCAGCGCGAACGTCGCAATAGACCCCAAATAGATGATGACCCCGCGTTTTCCCAGAACCTTGCTCAATACCGTGAGAGAGGCAATATTGGTGGCGGGACCCGCCAGGAGAAATACCAGGGCCGCACCCGGACTCACCCCCTTCAGGATCAAGGCCGCGGCCACCGGAGTGGAGGCGGTGGCACAGATGTAGGTGGGGATACCGGCAGCAAGCATAAAAAGCATGGTGGCAAAGCCGCCGCCAAGGTAACGGCTGGTGAGGTCCTGGGGCAACCAGAGAGTTATTGCGCCCGCCACCAGGAAGCCGACGACGATCCAGCCGGAGAGTTCCCGGTAGAGGTCGAAAAAGCCGTAGTGAATTCCGCGCCACAACTTCTGCCCTAAGCTATGGTGGTTGCGATGTTCCTCCGGTGGACAATCCTGGCCATCGCAACAGCCATCGACGCGGCAACCCAGGTCGGGCTGCAACTGGACTTCTTCCGTGTCTTGCCCTGAGAAAAGATTTTCTATGATGCCAGCGGCAAATGCGGTGAGAAAAGCAGCAATCGGCCTGATGAGAGTCATCAGGGGGTCTAGAAGGGCGTAGGTAATGGCGATGGAGTCAACACCAGATTCGGGGGTGGAGATGAGGAATGCGGCGGTGGCACCACGGTTGGCCCCCTGTTTTCTGAGACTGGCTGCCGCCGGTAAAACCCCGCAGGAGCAGAGAGGTAAGGGAATACCCAACAGGGCCGCCTTGAAAACCGAGCGCACCCTACCACTTTTCAGGTGTCTGGCAATGGTCTCGGGCGAAAGGAAAAGGTACATAAGCCCGGCCACCAGCACTCCCAGGATGAGATACGGGGCTGCCTCCACGAAAAGATCCCAGCTTGCCTGGGCTATGTGAACGAACACTTGTATATTCATAGCTGCGACTCACCATCAATCCCGCAGGTGCTCGAGGGTAACGGTGATCAACTGGGAGACATGGTTGTCCGTAAGACGGTAGTACAGCACAACTCCGTCGCGGCGGTTGGTAACCAGGTGTAGATTCCTGAGCAACCGGAGCTGATGGCTCACCGCCGACTCGGTTAACCCGAGCATGGCAGCCAAATCGCAGACACACATTTCCCGTTTCTCCAGAGCCCAGATGATTTTCAACCGGGTCTCGTCAGCCAACGCCTTAAATGTCTGTGCCAACCGCTGGGTGTCATTGGGGGCGAGCGCTGAAGCCCTGGCATCTTCCACCGCTTGCCTGTGGATGAGACGATAGTCGCACAGGTCTTTTTTTTGTTCTGGCAACACATTCCTCCGGTATTATTTGAGTATCTGATCAAATATACAAATATTTAGTGTATCTGTCAAGTGCAGGATAGTATTTAGGAGTTCCCCCAAAAAGCTCAGGTGCTCGTTGTTGCACAGCCTTGGAACGACAGAAGAGACACCAGAAAAGCATTCTCATG
>CAYFXH010000182.1:0-7549 GCA_964346905.1 uncultured Desulfobacteraceae bacterium
CCGCCAGTCACTCAGAAGAGACACCAGAAAAGGCCAGTTCGCTTTAATGCGTTGGGAGAACTCCTGGGATAACTGCTTCCATTGACAGTCTCCCGGGGGCCGTGATAGATAGGTGACCATGCTGTGGCGCGAGCGGCGGAACCTTTATTCGGAGCAGAAACGTAGGTCCCGACTACGACTGTTCATACTTCTGGGCCTCTTGCTGGCGTCCCTGGTCACAGGTGTGATTTGTATGACGCCACGGCGGCAACCTTCTTCACCGGGCTTGCTCACCTCCCCCTATGCAGGCAGGTTTGCAGAGAAAAAGACATACCGCCAGAGCGTGCAGAGCATAGTTCATAGGATCAAACCCGGTGACACCCTCTATCAGATATTGGTGAACCATGGAGTCCAACCTCGGGAAGTTGCAGCGCTGATTGCGGCCTACAAGTTTCCGGCACAGTTACAGAAACTCAAAGCTGGAGAACTTCTGCAGCTTTTCTTCAATGGAGACTCTCAACGGTTAGAAAAGATTCGTTACCAGTATACGAACGGCTTGGTCTTGGCAATGAGCCGGGCTGGCCGGAACTGGGTGAGCAGTAGTTATACTAAACCGGAGACTGTAACTGCTGCTCTGGCGCGGGGTACGATTAGGGAATCTCTCTATCAGAGTGCTTTGGATGAAGACATTGATTTTGAGCTCGCCATGGCTTTGGCCGATATTTTTGCGTGGGATATAGACTTCTTTGTGGACCTCCGGCCTGGAGATCATTACGCATTTCTGTATGAGCAGCGGTTCAGAGACGGCACACTAATCGGAAACGGGCGGATTATTGCAGCGCGCTTCTATAATGATGGAACTCACCACCGGGCCTATTATTATCGAGTTCCCGGGAAAACCGCTGATTACTACGACGCTAAGGGAAACTCGCTGCGCAAGCTCTTCCTCAAGTCTCCCCTACGCTACTCTCGGATCAGCTCAGGCTTTTCAAAGCGCAGGCTACATCCGGTCCTGAAGATCTACCGGCCTCATCCGGGTATTGATTACGCTGCACCAGCCGGAACGGCTGTGGTGAGTGTGGGGGACGGTCGGGTAATAGCTAAAGGGTGGAAAAACGGGTATGGACACGTGGTCGCTATTCGGCATAATAACCGTTATATTACCAGTTATGGACACTTATCTCGCTATGGTTCTCAAATTAAGAAGGGCTCAAGCGTCAAGCAAGGTCAGGTCATTGGCTATGTGGGAGCTACTGGCCTTGCCACGGGTCCTCACCTGGACTATCGCATGAAGAAAGATGGCCGTTTCGTCAACCCGCTTACACTTCGCTTGCCTGCTGCGCAACCAGTTCCCCCGGACCATCTGTCAACCTTTCAACAGCGGGTCGCTTTTCTTGAGAATACATTTGACCATCCGCTGGCGCGGATTCAATCCCACACCGATGGATCGCCGACAACCTCGGAAGTTCCAAAGAACCCATAGCGGGTGTAGTTGTCTCTAGAGGCCAGCTGGCTATTTGTTTTACTACGGAGGCACAGAGCACACAAGGCGAATTTCCATTTTGCCCGATCACACTACCGTCCGTAGTCAATGGTCAGTTGTCCGTTGCAACAAAATTACATTCAGTCTGCTACGGACCACGGACAACTGACCATTGACAGAAATCGTCTGCTCTCCGAGGCGTAGGGTCTCCGAGCCGGAGGCTGGCCAGGGAAATACGATATCCCTCTTTGCCGTCGGTGTCTCTGTGGGTCAACTTCTGCACCTCCATGAGATTGGGAATCACCCTGGCCGCCAGGAGACTTTCCTACTGAAGGAGTCCTCATGTTGCTCAAGCGCTGGCTTGTAACCATGGCTATTGGCGTGGTGCTGAGTATTGGTGCTTTCACCGTGAAGCTTGCCCATAGCTACCTGCTGCCAGCCCAGCAAATCATAGAATTCGTCGCCAAACACACTACCAAGGTCTACAATATTCGCTTGACCGTGCGGGCGGAAAGCCCTGATCCTAACCTTCCCGGGGCAACGCTTGAAAGAGAGATGGTGTACTATGCTGCTCGGCCAGATTTCCTGCGTCAGGAAACCATTGGTGAGGCTGAAAGTGGAACCATTCTGGTGGGTTCGGGCCGCAGGCTTTCGGTAATAGACGGCCATCTCTTGGCGGAATTACCCCGCCATGAGGAGATCTTTCCCATGCTGTTGCTTGCCAGCTCGGCGAAAACCCTCGAAACATTACTGGTGGCAGAACAGGTTGATCTCAATCAGGTGCACCTGAGCCGTCTCGGCAAGCAGATTGCTTACGTAATTGGCGGCCCACCTGGTGTACCCGAGGCTCCCCAATTCTGGTGCGACAAAGACAATTTTTGGCCGGTGCGGCTCATTGGACGGAGATCGCATCAGGGGGTGGTTGATCTGGTGGACATCCGCTTTCTCTCGTATCGAGAGGTGGTTCCATCCATCTGGATGCCATCGATCATTGAGTTTTACCGCGAGGATAAGCTCGCTTTACGTCTTGTGGTGCAGACAACACACTACAATGAACGGCTACCGGCCGAACTCTTCGATCTGGAAACGTTTGCCGCCAAGCATCCGCCACTGCCGCTACCAAAGGAGCCCTCAGAGCAACCTGCTGAAGACCTGGAAGAAATGCGTCGCTATCTGGAGAAGAAGTACGAGTAACTGGGTTTTTTAGAGTTACCTCTTCTAGTCCATATAAGAGCCTAGTATACCTGGTAAGGCCGACCTGAAATTCTAAACTCGAAGCACGCGACCCAAAACAAATTTCGAGCAACAGATGTGAGATGTGCGATATGGGATGTGAGATTCAACCTCTTGCCCTAGGATTTGGTATCCCACATCTCAGATCTCACATCCACTTTGAGATTGTTTCGATATTCGGATTTGCTTAGTTGACCAATACAAACCGGATTCATACATTCAGTATCAAGGATCCAGCATCCAGCATCCAAAGCGTCCGAAGGGCGTATCTTCACTGGGGGCTGGTGGTGGAGAGGACCCATGAGCGCGATCTATGTGGAGGTGGCGGTAGTACTGCCGGTGATCAACACCTACTATTACCGGGTGGGCCCAGAATTAAGCAAAGAAGTAGCGGTAGGTCGACAGATTTTGGTGCCCTTTGGTCGTCGGCGGCTAACCGGCTACATCCTCAGCGTTGACAGTCAGCTTCCAGCTGGCATGGACGCAACCATCCGCGACATCCTCGAGGTGAGTTCCCAGGAATCTTATTTCACCGAAGCACATCTGCCTTTTTACCGCTGGCTCAGTAACTACTACCTGGCACCGTTGGGAGAAGTCATTCAGTCGGTCATGCCCAGGGGAACCTACGCCAGTACCCGTCGTGCAGCCTTTATCAGTGCGGCCGGTCTCAGCTCCCTGAGCCAGTCAACTTCAACTCCAGAAGAAGCAGCAGTACTCTCCCTACTCCAAGAGCATCCCGGTCTGAGCATAAGCCAGATTCGGCATCGACTGCCAGAGCATGGAGTGGACCGGATATGTCGAGGACTGAGTCGCAGGGGCTTCCTTGTCTGGGAAGATCAGGTGCAAGAGCCGCGGATTAAGCCGAAACATCTACAAGTGGTCAGAGCATTGCACGATCCGCTTGCAGCAACTTTCCAGGAAAAGGAATTGAAGCCAAAGGAGAGGCAGATACTTGCCTTGTTGGCAGAGGGACCGCAGTTGCTCAGAGATTTGCAGCGTCAGGTGGGAAATGGGTATTACTGGATTCGGAAAATGGCCGATTGTGGTCTGGTCTCCGTGAGACCGGAGGAAGTCTACCGCGACCCCGTGGGCCCGCCCGTTGCGGCGCCAGGTTCTCCACCCGAGCTTACCGACCATCAGGAGCAAGCTATTCGGACTATCTGCCAGGCCCTGGAAAAGAACCGCTTTGCCAGTTTCCTGCTCCACGGAGTTACTGGCAGCGGCAAAACTGAGGTATATCTGGCTGTCGCCGCTGCAGCCATGCGGCTCGGGCGGCAAAGCCTGGTGCTAGTACCGGAGATAGCTCTCACCGCTCAGATTGAGAGTCTGTTTCGACAGCGGTTTCAATCTCGGGTGGCCATTCTCCATAGCGGTCTTGGCAGCGGCGAGCGGCGAGATGAATGGGTGCGAGTTCGCCGAGGTGAAGTCGATGTGGTGGTTGGAGCTCGCTCGGCACTTTTCGCGCCCCTGGAACGACTGGGTCTGGTGGTTGTGGATGAGGAACATGACGGTTCGTACAAGCAGGAGAGAGGTCTCCGCTACCACGGGCGAGATGCAGCGGTCATGCGGGCCAAGATGGAAGAGGGTGTGGTGCTCATGGGTTCTGCAACTCCTGCGCTCTCTTCCTATCACAACGCTCTTCAGGGTAAATTTCATTTGCTCGCCTTACCATACCGCATTGATCAGCGGGCGTTGCCTCAGGTGGCCATCATCGACATGAGACGTCAAAAAAAGTCCGATTTGATATCTCCTCCCTTGCGCCAGGCCCTGGCTGATACGCTTGCTACTGGCAAGCAAGCTCTCCTGCTCATCAATCGACGCGGGTACGCCAATTTTCTCCTCTGCCGCCAATGCGGCCACGTCACCCACTGTCACAATTGCGCCGTGAGTCTCACCTGGCACCGTACTGGCGAAAAGTTGCGTTGCCATCTCTGCGGCCTTGCCATGGATGTGCCCCCAGTGTGCTCTCAATGCGATGGAACCACCCTTAAGCCTTTTGGCTTCGGTACCCAGCGGGTGGAGGCAGAAGTAAGGCGTCTTTTGCCGAGAGCCCGGGTCAGCCGGATGGACCGAGATACCACCCGGAGCAAGATGGCATATCGTAAGCTGTTGTACGATCTCGGTCGGGGCCACACTGACATTCTCGTTGGCACTCAAATGATTGCCAAAGGCCATGACTTTCCCAACATCACCCTCGTTGGGGTGGTGAGCGCGGATATCGCTCTCCAGTGGCCTGATTTCCGCGCTGCCGAAAACACTTTTCAAGTCTT
Source organism: uncultured Desulfobacteraceae bacterium (assembly GCA_964346905.1). Classification (GTDB taxonomy): domain Bacteria; phylum Desulfobacterota; class Syntrophobacteria; order BM002; family BM002; genus BM002. The sequence goes on from CAYFXH010000182.1 coordinate 4,966, forward strand.
GACTCAGGTGGCGGGAAGGGCTGGACGGGGTGACAGTCCGGGAACGGTGCTGGTGCAAACCTACAATCCGGAACACTATAGCATTCGTTTTGCCAGAGTCCACGACTATGTGGGTTTTTACCAAGAGGAGATGGCGTTTCGCAAAGAACTTGGCTATCCGCCCTACCGGCGCCTCATTTTGTTTCAGCTGGCAGGTACTGTGGAAAAGAAGACCCAGCAGGCGGCGCAGCGCCTTGCTTCCAGGTGCCACGAGCTTTTCCACCAACGGTCGGACTTTCGTCGAGAAGTGGAGATGCTTGGCCCGGTAGCCGCTCCCCTGTCCCGGGTGAAAGGCAAGCATCGGTGGCAACTACTGCTCAAGTCAAGGAAATCGACTCCCCTCCTGGAGGTTGGTCGACACCTGGTGAATTGGGGGCAAGCTGAATTAAAAGGCTCCGGCGTGGGCCTGACCGCCGATGTGGACCCGGTCTCAGTCATCTAAGCTTTCAGCGGTCAGCGGTCAGCCGTCAGCTTCGCCGGTCCAAACCGCAAGGTTCAAGGCCCAAGGAAATCTTTTATTAAAGATTATTACCCTGCACCCTGGACCTTGTACCATTTGAATTGAAAGGCTCCGGTGTGTAAGCCTACGGGCTGGCAGCGGACTCAGAGGCCGTGGAGGGAAGGGGAATCACGGTATATGTACACAGCGCTTTGTTACCTTTTAAAAGATTCCGCCAGTTCATAGAAGAGAGCGGCGGCGGAGCAGATGCCTCGATGGAAGTCTTCGAGAGAGAAACGTTCGTTGGGCGAATGGGCGCCGTCATCGGGGCTGCCCCAGCCCATAAGAAGTATGGTATCGCACCCGAGGAGTTCTTTGAAGAGGCCCACGATGGGGATGGAACCGCCTTCTCGTATGAATACTGGCGTTTTGCCAAAGCCGAATTCGATGGCTTTGGCAGCGGCTTGCATGGCTGGCTGATCTCGCTCGATGAGTACTGGGTCAGAGCCGTGGATTTCTGAGATCTGGATTTTTACACTACTAGGAGCAATGGAGTGGAGGTAATCTTTGAATAGTTCATCAATGGTGGCGGCACGCTGATCCGGCACCAACCTCATACTAACCTTGGCTCCGGCTTTGGCAGGGATGATTGTTTTTGCTCCTTCCCCCGCGAATCCTCCCCAAATGCCGTTAACGTCCAGAGTGGGGCGAGCGCTTCTCCGCTCCACAGGTCCGTAGTCTGCTTCCCCAGCAAGCTCGTCAACGCCCAAATACTCCTTCAATTCGTTCTCATTCAAAGGCAGATCGTCCATTTCCTGCCGCTCTAAGGGTTCCAGAACTCGTACATCATCGTAAAAACCTGGGATGGCAACAGTACCGTCTCTGTTCTTTAGCCTTGCAAGCATTTCGGCAAGTACTTGCACCGGGTTAGCCACGAGCCCCCCAAAGCTTCCAGAATGGAGATCGAAGCGGGGGCCTTGCACATCCACGTGCAGATAACAAAGTCCTCGTAACCCATAGGTAATGGCTGGTATGCCGGAAGCAAACTGGGAGCCGTCTGAGATGGCAATTGCATCTGTTTTCAACTCTTTTAGGTGTCCCCTCAAGAAAGGACCGAGACTGGGACTCCCAATTTCTTCCTCACCCTCTATCAGTACTTTGACATTAATGGGGAGTTCTTCATTTGCCCCAAGTATCGCTTCTATAGCTTCAAAATAGGTAAGGAACTGCCCTTTATTATCGGTGGCTCCTCGGGCATAGATGTACCCGTCCCGAATGCTTGGGGAGAAGGGAGGGGTAAGCCATTCATCAAAGGGATCCGGAGGTTGCACATCGTAATGACCGTAGATAAGAAGTGTGGGTAGGGCCGGCTCAGCTAAGCGATGAGCGAAGACCACCGGATGACGCTCGGTCTCATGGAGTTCGCTCTCAAACCCCAGTCTAGTGAGTCTATCAAATACCCAATGCGCAGCTTTGCGAATATCTGAGCGGTGGGAGGAGTCAGTACTCACACTGGGAATACGCAGAAAGTCGGAAAGCTCTTGCAGATAACGCTGGCGGTTGGTTCTGATCTGCTCAAGGACACTCTGGGGAAGCATAGGCTGTCTCCTGCCCGGTATTGTAAGGGGATATGGCTACTTTGGGCCACTTTCAAACCCTGTCAGGTATAGATGATTTCTGATGAAAACCAATTCTATCTATTTCAGAGTTTTTTTCCACCACCATTTCATCACACTTGGGTACTCTCCGTTTTTTTGAGTTTAGTGGCTTGGTTGCCTGAATATTTGGCCTATTTACTTTGTCGGCGCCATGTTGTATCTGTGCTTGATCCAGTTATCAGTTCGTCGGTCAGGAAGTTTTGCAGTCTTAAAGCCTGGAAGACTGTACGGATCCAAAGCAGGCCATGAAAAATTCGAAATCCGAATATCTAAGCACAAAACAAATACGAAAACGATTATTTCTTTTGCTCCGCAGGATAGCTACACAGTCCCTCTCTCCTCTAGAGACTAAGTCGCAATTCGTCATCCCGGCCAAGTCAGCCTGCGGCGGACGCGAGACGGGATCCAGACGACGTCCCCGCGAAGGCGGGGAACCAGAAAGCAAAAC
>CAYFXH010000183.1:0-224 GCA_964346905.1 uncultured Desulfobacteraceae bacterium
GGTGACGATTCAGTGAATGAAAATAGCAGTGAAAGTTACACGGCCAGGGCAACCCTAAGCGATGGCAGTTCCCAGACAGTGACCACCAGCGCTACCTGGACAGAAGATTCTCCTTATGCATCTATCAATAGCAGTGGTGTGCTCACGACCTCAGAGGTGTTAAGCGACCAGACGGTGAACATTCAAGCCAGCTACTCTCAGGGTGGCGTGACAGAGACGGCAAC
>CAYFXH010000183.1:422-1204 GCA_964346905.1 uncultured Desulfobacteraceae bacterium
GAGCAGAGCGATTTCTCCACTCTCGTACTCGACGTCACCAGCAAGAACCATCTAACAACACTCCCCGTGCCCCACACGGTCCTGAAGTCAGACCACACTTATTACGGACGCGTCCAATTCTACGATACTTACTCTGAACCCTCAGACTGGTCGGACTATGTCGAGTTCACAACTGACTTCCTATATGACGATTTCAACTCAGATGGCATTCCCGATGCCTGGGAGGTAGATGACACCGTTGATTTCAATCTGGACGGCATCCCCGACAATTATCAGCCAGATATCATAAAGGTCGTGCGGGCAACGATCGGTTCAGCATATATAGGAGTCGAAAAACTTCCGGATTCCATTAGCGAGATTGAAGCCCTGGAGGTGATCGATCCAGCAAATATTGCCGATACGGTTAACCGGCCGGCCGATCTCATCTTTGGCCTCTTTTCCTATCGATTGCGCCTCAAACAGTCTGGCGCCACAGCCTCGGTAAAGATCTATTTTTCAGGGGGGATCTACGCGTCTGATGTCTTCTTTAAATACGACACCATTAACGGCTGGTATGACTATTCTGAGCATACCACCTTTAACGATGACGGCCAGTCCATTACCCTGGAACTGCAAGACGGCGGCTATGGTGATAGTGATGGAGTGGCTAACGGCGTCATAGTGGATCCGGGTGGCATAGCCTCCGGGAGCACAGCCGATATCGGGAGCCCCGGCGGCGGTGCTGGCTGCGTTATCGCCACGGCGGCCTATGGTTCACCGCTTGAGGCTCACGTTAGTCTCCT
>CAYFXH010000183.1:1251-7501 GCA_964346905.1 uncultured Desulfobacteraceae bacterium
AAGTATTCACCACCGCTCGCACTTTTCATCGCACAGCATGAAACCCTGCGTAAAGCGGTTTCCATAGGAATCTGGCCTTTGGTGGCTTTCAGCTACGGTTCGCTTCACTTTGGCCTTGCAATTACCTCAACAGTAGTTCTCCTTATTGTCTTGTTATCGATCACCCTTGCATCTTTTCTCATGAGGAGGATGCTCGCTGAGTCAAGTGCCAGATGATGAAACTAAGGGAATTTATGTCCTGTGCACATTGCAGCCTAGTCGAAATTGGGGTTTGAGCTATCTATGAACTAATTTGGCCTAAGAAGACCATGCAATTCATGATGTACCAAGATGAATTCACCTGCTTTTTAAGTATTAACTCACTGAGATGACAATATTTATAAGGAATTTGTACCCAAAACTGGCTTGACCTAAAAAGGGCGTAGGCTCCGACCTGGTGAACATCGTTTCCAAAGACACATGACACGAACTACTTCGACTAATTAAATATCACAGGCAGAGTCACTGATAAGTCTGTATTATTTGCAGTATCCCTCCGCTGTCTACATGGCTTTCTAACTGGCCCAGTGCAGGAGAAGAGATCATGGCTTTTCTTTCCTGCACGTATTTTGCAGATAATCGAGATAACGAGGTGAGAATGACAAACAAGGTACACAGAATTGTCTGCCGGATTTTTTTTATAGCATCGTTCCTTATGGCGGCTGTCGCCGTCTCCGAGAAGCTTGCCAACTTGTGGGGACTTAAAATGCTACGAGGTTAACCTCCTTCTCGCCTGTTAGCATTTTCAGCAGTATCCCTACTTTTCGTAATTCCACTCCAACTGCGAGATATAAAGAAAGCGTTGAACACGAGAGACACCGACTAGGAATCATCAAGTTGGCTGCGAGTTCGCAAAGGCAGAGTCACAAACTTCTCTACTTCCAACTATTCATTTTCCGAGACCGTGCGGCGTCTCGGTTCCGCTTTTTTTATGTCTCAAAATAGCTATTTTCCGATTGACAGGGAGACTCCAGCCCATGTAAATGGTCACGATGAACGACATCAAGAGAGTCAAATCAATAAAACCTTTAAGTTTGCACATTTCCTCCTGCACGATGAATACGGAAAGGTGTGATTGATTTATTTACAGCAGCGGAGTTTTGCAGGAATGAGAGAAAATCTTGGCCTAATTTTAGGTGCGATTTCGGTTTTGGTGGCCCTTCCCTTGCTCCTCTGGGTCACCAGAGAACCGACTCCACCACAACAGGACGAAGACCCAAATGTTTATGCTGTCAAACCGACCGTCCAAAGTGATGCACCTAGTGCTACTCTTGCATGGTCTGCTAACTCTGAGCCTGGCCTTGCGGGTTATAAGATCTATTACAAAATTGACTCTCAGAGTCCACCGTACGATGGCACGGGACTTACCGAAGGCAATTCACCAATAGTCGTATCACTTTCTAAACTCGAGAATCCCAAAAATCCTGAGTTCACAATTCACAACCTCAACAAAGACAGAACATACTTTTTCACCATAACTGCCTACGATAACGAGGGAAGAGAAAGCGGTTTCTCCAAGGGCATACTCGTTAAATCTCCCGAAACCAACTAAAATAAATATCCCCCCTAAGCGCCCCTTTTACCCAAAACCGGTAATACCAAAAATGGGTAACTTTACCCAAAAGTGGTAATACCAGAAATGGGTAAAAATCTTAGAGAAGTGATTGGCGTAGAAGGTTATGTGGTGTTAATCTTCTGGTTTCTATTTTTTTCTTGACAGCCTGAGCATTCCTGCACTATTTTGCTAGTAATAGCCTGGAGCTTTATTCACACCTTGGTTGGTCCGAGATTAAGCTCTAGGGGCACCTGCCCACCGATTTTTATTTTTCTCGCATCGAGCGGAATGTGAAACTCATGATAATCATTTGCGATCTTACCAGTGGGTTCAACGCTAGGAGTACTTCTGTGTAGATTTGGTAAACCGGCCGGCGCAAGCAGGGTAACCACGTCAGGTGAATGCCCAGCAATAAGGCCATTTAGTGAAGGGGGCTAGGGGCAACAACAGCTAAGCATAGGACCACCGGGATGTCATAAGATGCTGCGCTTGGCGCACAGGTCTTGCAAGTCCTTGCGAGGCTTTGACGGTATGAAAAACTCGGTGAATGCCCCCAACCGTCACGGTGCAGCGACATCTCGGCTGGTCCATAAAAAAAGGAGGGGCACCCATGTCTAACAAACCTGAGAAGGTCTTCCAACACGGCGCAGTCAAGGCATCCATCTTTGCCAATGAGCGAGAAAAGGACGGCGTAAGCTTCACGGTGAAGCGGGTTTCTTTTCAGAAGCTCTATCGGGACAAAGAGGGGTTGCTGAAGACCACAGCCAGCCTCGATGTAGATGATCTTCCCAAAGCAGTGGTGGTGCTGCAGAAGGCGTATGACTATCTGACAGTGCGCCCAGAGTTAGAGGAACCCGCAATCATCTACGAGTAATGCTTGTCTACCTCTCTCCGCATTTTTAAGCCGCAAAGAGGCCTGGTGGCGATTAATCACAGAGGGTTCAGGTGACGCATGGCGCAAAGAGCATAGCGCCCAGTGCTAGTGCTTTTTGGGCTTGCGCCTTGCACCCTGCACACGTTGTGGTAGGGAGAAATAAGATCTGAAACTGTGGTGTGAGTACAATGCGGAGCCAGGTGACAACAAGGTAGTCTGGCGAGGAAGCGTTCTACCCGATAGCGGCGACCAAGGGGCACCAAGTCAACGCAAAACGGTCCTCGCCCTCCTCTGAAGGCGCACCCTTCGACAAACTCAGGGCAACTACGCTCTGCACAGGCAGGGCGAGCCCACGCCCAGATAACAGAATCACTATTCACTGGAACCACATCGGTGCCCGTTTGCGGTGGAGTGCGGGCTAGAACTCGCGCAAAACAACCAGCCTGCATTCTTTGCGCATCCATGGGAGTGGTGATGCTGTGGCTTCGACAGTTCTGGAGGACTCATGACAGACCACAAGAAGAACAGAGATTTCTGGATGAAGGTGAGAAAGCTCCTATGTCTTTCTTTTTTTATCGGCTTTCTTGGTGTTGCAGTGAAGCCGGTTTTTGCAACTGATCAAACCGTATTCGGACCTGAAGATTTCGAAATCAGGTGGTTCCGCCTGCACCGCTCCGTGCACCGGTTCAGAGTGGATGAGCCTGGAGCAGGAATCATTACCATCAGCAAGAACACGCCGGACAAGAAGATCCGCGGAGGATTTGTTCGGGTAAACGGGAAATCTATTCGGCTCAAGGATTTTTTCCGTGGCGATGAAACCATTGTGGAAAAAGGGGTTACCCTAAGATCTCGGAATGTTTTGACGGTCTTTTTGCGGGGGGAGCGTACCGCTTCAATTACTGTGGAGATCAAAAAGAAAGGGCTTCCCCCCGCCAACAAGCCGCCCGTTGCAGACCCCCAATCCGTTACCACCAACGAGGACACACCTATTGTCATCACCCTCAGCGGGTCAGATCCGGATGGCGATTCCCTTACCTATCAAGTGACCTCAGGGCCGAGCCAGGGCTCGCTCACCGGTACAGCCCCTGCTGTTACCTATATCCCCAATGCCAATTTCCACGGCTCGGACTTATTCACGTTCACGGTGAACGACGGTGAGCTGAACTCAGAAGAGGCCACGGTGACCATCAGCGTCAACCCGGTGAACGATCCGCCGGTGGCAGATGCGCAGTCGGTGACCACCAACGAGGATACACCCATAACTGTCACTCTCACCGGCTCAGATGTGGATGGCGACACGCTAACCTACGAGATAGTATCTGGACCTGCCGTCGGCATGCTGAGTGGAACGGTTCCCAATGTTACCTACACTCCCAATGCCGACTACAACGGCTCAGACTCTTTCACTTTCAAAGTGAACGACACCGAAGTGGACTCGGAAGAGGAGGCCACGGTCACCATCACCATCACCGCGTTAAATGACGTACCGGTTGCTGATGCAGGATCGGACAGGACGGTTTCTGTGGGTGATACGGTCACATTGGACGGCAGTGGGTCTAGTGATGTGGATGGAGACTCTTTGACCTATCAGTGGTCGCTGGTCTCCATGCCGCCAGGGAGCACAGCCACCCTCCCCAATGAGCCTCTCCTGGCCAACCCCACCTTTGTGGTTGATGTCGCCGGGGGCTACCTGGTCCAGCTTGTTGTGAATGATGCCACTGTGGATAGTGAACCCGACATGGTGGAGATCACCGCTGAGCCCGTTCCTGCGGTCGTGGAGCCCCAGCCAGAGGGATCCTTCGGGGCGCAATACGAAGATCTGATCCCCGGAGACGTTACAGCGGAATCCTACGATCCCGAGCGTTTTTCTCTGGTCACCGGCCTCGTTGAAAGTCTCTCCGGTGAGGCCATAGCCGATGTTTCGATTACTATCCTTAACCATCCGGAATACGGCACAGCCGGAACCAACTCTGAAGGTCGATTTTCCTTGCCGGTGGAGGGCGGTGCAACCATTACCCTGGTTTACCAGAAAGACGGACTGATCACCGCCCAAAGGAAGGTCTCCGTGCCTTGGAACGATATCGCCATTGCTGAAACAATCCAGCTGATGGCAGAAGATCCGCAATCAACCACCGTCACTTTTGACGGCAACCCGGCTACGGTGGTCACCCACCAGAGCACAGAGGTAATCAGCGAGGTGAACGGAGAGCTGAAAAGCCGCTCCTTCACCATGGTCTTCAACGGCGACAACCGGGCCTACGAGGTTGATGCTCAGGGAAATAGGATTCGGGAGCTGACTGAGATTACCACTAGGGCCACAGAGTTCACCACCCCCGAGGCCATGCCGGCTGTTTTACCTCCCACTTCTGCGTATACCTATTGCGCCGAGCTTAGCGTGGATGGGGTAAAGCGGGTCCAGTTCGAAAAGCCGGTGGTGATGTGGGTGGACAACTTTTTGGGATTTGCTGTGGGTGAAGTTGTCCCTGTGGGCTACTACGATCGGGACAAAGGTGTCTGGCTGCCCGAGGAAAACGGTGTTGTGGTCCGACTCTTAGATACGGACGGGGACGGCGAGGTGGACGGACTGGACGAGGATGATGATGGCATTGCCGACGGTACTGTTGCAGGTCTTGAAGATGAGGCACGATACGTCCCAGGATCGACTTTCTGGCGCTTCACGGCAACCCACTTCAGCCCTATTGATTGCAACTGGGCTGCTAACCTTCCCTCTGGTGCCATTTCTCCGAATGCGAAGACAACCGCAGCAGCGAGTCAGCAGCGTGCAGCTGGGAAAGACTGCAAAAACCTCACGAGCTCTTTTGTTGAAGAGCGAAGCGGCATCTTCCATGAGGACATCCCGATCCCCGGGACCGAGCTAACCCTTCATTATGCAAGCAATAGAGTTGAGGGTTACAAGACCGTCATAACGGTTCCAGCGAGTGGAGAAACCGTGCCTGATCTCCTCAAACGGATTATCGTAAGGTTGGAACTTGCAGGAAGGGTATTCGAACAAACCATTGAAGGACCTACAGCTTCTCTCACCAACCAGAAGGCGGAGTTTGTCTGGGACGGTCTTGATTATTTGGGAAGACAGGTTAACGGACTCGTAAACGCGCACGTCAGCGTGGGCTTTGTCTACCAGGCAGTCTATTCAGCGGCGGACGGCAGTTCGAGGGCTTTCGCCCAACCTGGCCTAACACCCACTGAAATCCCGACCAGACAGGAAATGGTCTTGTGGCAGCGCAGCGAACTGCGTATTCAAGCGAAAAGGAGCAAGGCGAGCAGCATCGCCACAGGGTGGACTCTGTCCAACCACCATTCCTTCAGCCCAAGTGCGCCTTCCCTGCTTTACAAAGGAGACGGCAGCTTAGTCAAGAATAGCGCTCGCATTATCGATACTGTGGCCGGAAACGGGGAGCGGGGCTTGGGCGGCGATGGGGGTCCGGCTGTCGAAGCTCAACTTCCCTTACCGACGGATGTGACCATTGATGCGGCGGGCAATCTCTACATTACGGGATATTATGATCACATCATCCGTAAGGTAGACAGCAAAGGCATCATCAGCACGGTAGTTGGCACTGGAACCCCTGGCTACAGTGGGGATGGCATTCCGGCCTCCGAGGCGCAGATCAACGGTCCCCGTGGAACGGCAGTGGACGCAGAGGGTAATCTCTACTTCGTTGAACTGTTTCATCACCGCATCCGGAAAATCGACAAGAGCGGCATCATCAGCACCGTTGCCGGCACCGGACAAGCGGGTTACAGCGGTGACGGCGGGCCAG
>CAYFXH010000184.1:0-7237 GCA_964346905.1 uncultured Desulfobacteraceae bacterium
GGCACGCCCATCTTCGCGGTCTCGCGACAGCAATTCATGAAACATCCGGGCTAGAGGTGGAGTCATACGAGATGATTGAACTTTCACCACCCGTTCGTTTCGCTCAGGTGAACCACAGAGATCAATGCAAACAATATGGTGCACCCCGTAGTAAAAGAAATCACCAGGTTGGATTTTCGGGGATCACCGCCGGGGGATGAACAACGGTTGGGGTGAGCTTTGCCTCAAAACTCCTTGCTTAACTACCCATGAAATTGCCCGGATTCAGGCTGGTTTCAGATCTTGGGCTGTTGGGACTCACTTGACAATCGTGGTGCTGGCTTTACCTTTTACAGATCAACCCGCATCATTCATGAACCGGTCTAACGACACCGTTTCCTGAATGTGGCGGTGGGGCGATACTTTGCCTTCACGTTTCCATAGCACCGAGAAACACAGAGCCAGAGGTGGGAGACAGATGTTGTGCAGTGTAGCAGAGTTGGAAGTAGCTGGGATAGAGGCGGTCAGATCATTAGAGGCAAAAACGGGGAAAATGATTTTGGCACTCAGGTGTCACGAAATCAAACCTGATACAATAACGGATGAAGAGTTAACTCTCCTGCAAGCGTTGGAGGACCAATTAGGAATCACTCTGGTGGCGATAACCCAGTAACTACCCTTTCTCTTTTAGCTGGTCTGTCCATGGCTTGGGGCAGCGCAATCTGGATCGCTGATTTAAATACACTGCTCTGCCGAGAGAATCGGGTTAATTTTTCTCTGATAGTAGGTTCACCGCAAAGAGCTCACAGAAGATCGGCTTAAGCCGGGCTGGCAAACCATTCCGGTATGGCATTCACCACAGCTCTAACTATCTCACGATCCTGTTCGCTGAGGGCTTCTCTGGCGATGAGGCCCTCCACCGTCTTTTCGAGCACCACCATCTTGCCGTCGGTGTGAATGATAGCCGGGTAATACTCATTAATAAAGAAATGTTTGAGTCTGAAGCGCTTGACCCGGTCAGCGGCCATGGTTTTGATCTTTTTATGAATTTCAGCCTTATCCAGGCCGCCCAATTCGATTTTGGGTGATTGCATCCTTTCGTTTACGGCCTCCACGCCGCCGACGCAGCTGAAGGTGAGCTGCCAGTGCTCGACGTTGCCAAGGGAGTTGACCATAAAGGTATTGGTGGTAATGAACCCCTGCTCGTGGTCAACCGTGACCCCTTTCAGCGGGGGAAAGAAGTAGTTGTCGGAGATGGCGCAGAAAGCGCTAATCCCCCCGGCAAAGGGCCGATCCATTAAATCGTCCACCGTGAAGAACGGTTTTTGTTCGAAACGGGCGTCCTGAAGGAGTATGAGTTCCTCCTCAGTGTAGTGGAAGCGCTCGCTCCAAAGCTCCTCTGGTGAAAGGTCCTTTCTGGTAAGTGAAGTCTGGCTGGTGAGCATACCCAAACTCTGGCCGCCACGCCAGACCAAGGGAAGGGCCCCAACCGCCCACTCCGCACTGCCGCCGATCTCACCGATCATACTGTGGAGACCACGGCCGTCTGGAAACCGGAGCCCATCTAGTCCCATGACTACGGCCGGAAACAGGTCGCCATCCTTGTCATAGGGAGTGGCCACGCCCAGTCCATTTAACTCATCCATTGCGGTGAGGTGGCGCGGTCGATCAAGGAAGTAAGCGGTCATTTGGGAGTAATCTTTGATGCCACAGGCCTCGGCGATTATATCGGTCTCCTCTCGCAGATCAGTGTCCCTGGGGTTGAACTCGGGGAACATGGAACCGGCCATCCAACGCTCAACGTAAATGTCAGGCAAATGCCTTTTGAAATCCGACTCTGTGATAAAAAGAGCAGTAAGTGAGCTGTGAAGACCCTTGACTGACTTGCCGGTACCCTCGATCACATCCGACCCCATGGACAGTCTGGTGATCTCCTTGCTCAGACCACGGCCGTAGCGGCTGCAGTGCTCTTTTTTGCCGAAGAGCGCGCCCACCGGAATGGTGGGATTGCCGCCGGCCTCAACTCCGGGTTTAATCCTGACCCCTTCGGTTATGGCGCTCTCGATTACCACCTCTTCACCCACGTCGAAAGTCTCAGTAGTAATCTGGAGTACCTCACTCATAACCTGAGCTGCGGTTCGGTCGTTGTACCTCTTGAGCTGATTCGTCAGCGATTTGGTTTGCTGCTCTTTTGGCACCTTGTTCAAGGAGCCGAAGCCGTCAATGACAACCGCTGCCGCCGGGAGGGCTGCTGCCAAGATAACACCCTGGCGGAGTTGCTTGCTTCTGAATACGCCAAGGTTGGAAAGCCCGTTTACCCGGTCCTCAATAACGAACACCGTACCCCCGGCCAATTCGAGGCCATAAAAACCCAACACCTCCTGGTGCCTGAGATTAAATGTGGACACTTTCCCTTTGCTCATCTCCCAGGGCTCGTAACGTCCATCATACACTAATCTCGCGTCGGCTATGTCATAGCGTAAGGGGTGGCTCATGGCAGTACCTCCACAACTTGGGGCGGCGCCCAGTTGAAATGTGTCTGCTACTTGCTGCCGGGCTATTGTCGGCTTTCAGGGCTTTCTCTTTGTTATTGTTCTGCCGGTTTCCCCTCCTTTGCTTCCGGCTCTTCGGATTTTGTCTCGCTGACCGTCTCTTCTGGCCCTTCGCCCTTTTTCACTACATCAGGAGTTTCTGGCTCCGGTACCCCGGTAGCCTCCAGATTCATGATTTTTGTCTCCTGTTCCTCTATCTGTTTGGTCAAGTCGTCGATCTTGCGCTGGGTGGTATCCCGTTTGGCCTCGATCTTAATCCTGTTGGCTTCAATTTTGAGTTTTTTAGACTTGAGGTCAGCTATGTCGTTAATGTTATCTTCTTTGTTACCCAGGCCTGATCTGTCTATCGCTTCCACCTTGGCAAGATCCAGGCTAACCTCCGCCTCTTTACGGTACTCGGCAGCCGCATCTTCAACGTAATCCGCATATTTCTTTTGGAGAGAGGTCCGCTCCGTCTGCAACTTAGTAAGGTTCAGCTTCTCCTCGGCAACCTGTAGATCAAACTGAGCCTTTTGGATCTCCGCCTGCTCTTCAGCTGGGACCTGGGCAAGCAGATTCTCATCAGTACTCGAGCCGCCGGTTATGGAGCTGGTGATACCGCGGGTGGTCTCACAGCCGGTGAGCAGTGAAAGAGCAAGCAAGAAACTCAAGCTTATATAGGCGAAAGTCTTCATGATGTTTTCCCTCCCTTGCAAAGTTGTCAACCCTTCTTCGCCCATACTTCATTGAGAGCGGAGAGCTCATCTTTTGGCGATCACTCTGAAACTATTTCGTCCTTTTCTATGATCAGGGTTTGCAGAGCCTCCAACTCCCTGGGATCCGCTTTCTCCGCCTTGAGATGTTCCAAGGCCACTTTCGCTATGACTCTTCGGTGTTCCCCAGAGATTTTCAAAAAGCGAACACCCATACCCCGAGGGGTGATGTTGTCATCAGGGCCGTAGATATTTGACCAGATTACTTCGGCTTTGGCCTCGATTGGCTCGTCGGGAGCAGAAATGACTATGTCGAAGACTTCGTTGAGTTTCAGCGGTTTTGCACACGAGACAAAGGCTCCATCAGTACCAATGTCCAAGGTCACCCCTTCCATGGAGCCTTCAGACGTTTTTACCGTAACAGGCCATTTGATCTTAGCTCTTGGGCCCTCACGGCCCCCCTCTCCAATAGCCATGTTTCTGCCTCCGGTAGTACACGCATTCTATTCCACGGTATAAAACCACAACCTCTGGACAAGGGAAGTTTACTCAGCAGCTTTCCTCGTAGAGACCTCAAGGATATGCTAGGCAGGTACCTTCTGTCAGAGGTCAAGACCATCACCCTACGGTGAATAAACCACGGTTTTACGGTTGAAGTCAACGAAAAACCTAGACAGAAACCACCGTAATCTAATAGTAAATCGCGCACTATGTAGCTTTTTGTCGGCAGCCTCCCTTGCCTGGTTGGTACAGAATACAGCCTCTAGCTTATTCCCCTTCATTCACCCAGTCAAGACACCTCGACACCTGGGTTTGCCCAGAAATGTTATGGGCGGTTGAGGCATAGGGTGGTGGATACGTTCATTGACGTCAGGGTATAATTTTTTTCACCCCTCAAGGGGAAATCGAGATACTCAACAGGCATCATTCTCCTTTTCAAGGTCCCAACTTCACCGATACGGTACCACCCCGGCCGAGACCTGGTCTACGAATTCATGCTGTCACACCCCGACCTCCCAGGTCAGACTGCTGGATTGTCTCACTAAACTGCAGTTAGGCACGCGTTTTGCACACACCACAGCCCAGTTTGGAAACAGGAGGTGCATCAATACCTATACAGGGGAGGAGGACCCGTTATGAAGAAAACGGTCATGGCCAGCATCGGAATTGCAGCCATACTTTTACTTGGAATAACTGGGTGCGCCACCAAAAGTTCCGTCCAAAAGACCGTACAACCTGAGACAGAGCAGCTGGCAATAACCAGCTGGGAGGGAACGGCTACAGTTCAGGAGCTGGAACCCTGCACCACACTTGAGGGTGTACTGGTACGGGCTGAGACGGTGGGCAAAGACAAGTTTTCTGAGGCTACGGAATCTGACGGACTCGTTCTATTCAAGTTCGACAGTTATGAGCTTTCGGCGAAAGCCAAAGCGGCTCTCGACACTTTTGCTGTTGCTCTCAAGGGGGCGAACAACCACTTTTTTATCGAGCTGCAAGGACACACGGATGATTTCGGCACAGATGATTACAATTTTCAACTGGGCTTGGCCAGAGCTCGGGCAGCCATGGGCTACCTGTACACGCGACATGGTATTCCCCTGCAACTTATGAACGGGTTTTCATGCGGCGAGTCCAAACCCGTTGCGGACAATACTAACTCCGGCGGGCGGGCGCAGAACCGACGGGTTACCCTAGTGCTGATTCAATAGCAATCCAAGGATTAAGGTAATCTCGCCGCACTATTCTCGGGTCATTACGCTACGCTGTCAGTGATTGTCATGTATTGTGCGACCTGGTGACTTGTGGTCCCAGTGCCTAATGACTCCGGAGCCATATACCTGATTGCAAACAAAGCCACACCAGCGGAGTCATTGACTCCGCTTTTTTTTGATTCCCGCCTGACCATCTCGGCAACCCTGGTAAGATCCCCTCTGTTACTATCTCTTTCAGCTGCACTGTGGTCTTGTCGCCGTATTTCAGCAGCATAAGAGTAATGCTCCTGCGCTCGTACAAATTTGAGTGGATAAGGAGGCTTGATTTGTGTAACAATCAGCCAACGAGGTAGGACACCGAAAGAGAGAAACGGTATTGACGAGGTGGATCACCATGAGTTTCTTCAGGGCTTCAGCCGGGTTGAAGGGAATGAGACGGCTGGGAGGAATAGCCAAGGTGCTGATCAAGCATGGCCTTGGTGATGTGGTCGAGCGGCTTGGGAGTCGAAAAGAAAAGGAGGCCGAGCCAGTCAAGGTCAAACGGGCAGTGCTCAAACCTGGTGTACTGTCGCCACGCCGCGTTCGTCTCGCACTGGAAGAATTGGGGCCCAGTTTTGTCAAACTGGGACAGCTCATGAGCACTCGGGCCGATATTTTCCCCCCCGAATACACTGAGGAGCTGAAAAAGTTGCAAGATCAGGTTCCTCCACTTCCTTTCGCCGAAATCAGGAAGGTTATTGAGGTGGAGCTCAAACGCTCCTTGGACGAGATGTTCGCTGAATATGACCCGGAGCCTTTTGCAGCCGCTTCGGTGGCACAGGTCCATCACGGTGTGCTGCCTAGCGGCGAGAAGATTGTGGTCAAAGTAATCCGTCCCGGCATCGAAAAGAAGATTCGAGAAGACATTCGGTTGATGTACTATCTTGCAGAGAAGATTGAAAAAACATTCGATGTGGGCCGTATCCTGGCCCCCACCAATGTTGTACGGGAGTTGCAGCGCACTGGTTTCCGGGAGCTGGACATGCTCATCGAGGCCGGCAGCATGGAGAAGTTTGCTGCCAACTTTAGAGATGTGGATGAACTGTATATACCCAAGGTCTACTGGGAGTACACCACCAAATCCATTCTGGTAATGGAACGGATTGAGGGTATCAAGGTTGATCAGATTGAGGAGCTCAACGCCCGGGGTATCGATCCGAAAGAGATAGCCCTCATTGGCCTGCGCGCCTTTTCCCGGCAGTTGATGGAGTTCGGTTTCTTTCACGCTGACCCTCATCCTGGTAATGTCATGGTTACCTATGACGGCCGGGTCAGCCTGGTTGATTTTGGCATTACCGGCTATCTGGACGAAGAGATGATGCGGCAGATAGCAAACATCTTTCTGGGGTATGCCGAACACGATTACGACATGATAATGGAGGCTTTCCTGGAGGCGGGATTGCTCGATGAAGAGACCATGGATCTTGAGAGCTTTCGGATCGACCTCAAAGACGCGAGCGAGGCCTTCTACGGGCGATCGTTACAGTCCATATCGGTAAAGGATGTCTACGATCAGATTATCCAGCTGGCTCTGAAATATCGCATTCAGTTGCCCCGGAATCTCTTGCTGCTCCTGAAGACCTTTGTTCAGACAGAGGCTCTCGGCAAGATCCAGGGAAGTGACGCCAACATCCTCGAGTTCACCAAACCCTATGCGAAAAAACTGCTCCAGCGCGGCTATGATGCCAAGAAGATGTTCAAGCATATAGGCAGAGACAGCCGTTATGTGGGCAAATACGTGAAAATCATGCCCAAGTTTGTCCACGATATCCTCAGACAGTTGGCCACGGGCAAACAACGGCTTGAGGTCTGGCATGACGGTTTTCGCCAGCTTGATGTAAAGGTTGAAAAAAGTATCAACCGGTTGACCGTTGGCCTGGTGATCTCAGCTTCCATCATAGCTGGAGCTCTAGTACTCAATTCTGCCCAGA
This sequence comes from uncultured Desulfobacteraceae bacterium, assembly GCA_964346905.1. GTDB lineage: Bacteria > Desulfobacterota > Syntrophobacteria > BM002 > BM002 > BM002. Next base: position 6,906 of record CAYFXH010000184.1, read on the forward strand.
AAGTCCTGGTCGTCAGCGTAGGCTTTCTTGGCGTGGAGGCAATTTCTCTTACAGCCCTTTTGGGTATTATCGGCTATGTAATTGCCACGATTCTGGGGATCTGGCTTATCATCTCCATCTTTCGCTCAGGAAGACTGTGAGGTAACAGCGGGTCCAGAGGGCAGAGGGTAAATAATTTCGGATTTCGGATTGCTGATTGCGGATTTGGAAAGGCAGAGGGCATGGGGCATAGAGCATAGGGAAATGCAGCTGGCAGAAGGCAGAGGGAAGATTTTAGATTGTAGATTGTAGATTGTAGATTGCAGATTGCAGATTGCAGATTTTTAAATTCG
>CAYFXH010000185.1:0-2812 GCA_964346905.1 uncultured Desulfobacteraceae bacterium
ATCCGTGAAATCTGCGTGTCGCCGAAAGGCGACCCGTGCCAACAAAACTTATCGCATAGCTTTAAATTGAAGACAATGTCTGTGGACGTCTGCGGCCGTCTGCGGTTAACTTAGGCTTGAGAAAATTGCGATTTTAACGAGTGGCGCTTAGCACTGATCAGCTTTTTCTTGACAAAATCTGTTGATTGTCGCTAAATGGTCCAAGATTACAAATCTAAGAATTTTCTTTCGGGGGTCCCCTATGGGTCTGAAAAAGTATCTCGGTCTTGAGCGCCGCAGCCATTCCCGTTATCCACTGACTGTAGACGTGGAATTTCAGGTCTGGGACTCCATTAAAGAAGAGCCCCGCACCGAAAAGGTACGAGGCCGATTAACCGACATTTCTCTCATAGGAGCCTGTCTTCAAACCAACCAGACCTTGATTGAGGGCCACCATCTATTGCTTGATAGCCACCCAGAAGGCAAAACCCCGCTTGTTCTCTCTCTGCCGTCAGCATCTGAAGGTGACCCATGGGACCTCAAAGCCCAAGTGCTCTGGTACAACAAAATCGAGTCCGAACGGAGATATCAGTTCGACGTTGGCCTCAGTTTCCCAAATCTCACACCATCAGAGCGGACCAACCTCTTGGCCCTCCTCAAGTCACTTTCCGATTAGCTCAGGGCGAGTAGTCAGAATCCAGGAGTCAGTAGTCAGAGGGTAAGAGACATTCGTCCAGATCTTCTGGATTCTGACTCCTTTACGTATTGCAAATTCGCAATCCGCATTCCGCAATTCGAAATACTTAAGCCCTATGCTCCATGCTTTTCCTCCTGGCTCCTGAGTCCTGACTTTGCGCCCTTTCTATCCCCCTGTGTGACTCTGCGAAATTGCTATTTAGGGCCAAAGAGCTCCAACTCCTCGGTCTCTGGGGGGGCCGGGCTAGGTGGAGGAGATTGCGGCGGTTTTTCCGCAGCTTGCACTGCAGCCGGGGCTGGCGGGTCCGGTTTTGATTTCCTTGTCGTTGAAAGCGCGGCCACGAAGCTTCGCGGCATGGTTTTTTTGGTATTGAGAAGCTTCTGGGGGATACGGATTTTGTCACCGACGACGATACGGTTTGGGTTGAGATCCGGGTTGGTTTTGGCAAGATTGCGCCAGTTTGCAGCATCTCCGGTATACCACTTGGCGATGATGGAGAGTGTTTCGCCGGGGTAACGCACTTTGTGGTAGTAGTATGTGGGTTTTGGGCGCGAGGGTTTGGACCGGGGCGAAGTTTTGGCAACCACCGCTGCTTTAGTTTGCCGTCTCTTGGCAACCGCCTCCACGAAATCTCTCGGCATCCGTTTCCGAGTATGAAGGACTTTTTCGGGTATGCGGATTGTGGTGCCAATGTTGATATGGTTTGGTTGAAGATTTGGGTTCGCCTTTGCTAAATACCGCCAGTTTTCAACATCTCCGGTGTACCATTCCGCGATAATGGAGAGTGTTTCGCCGGGGTAGCGCACTTTATGATAGTAGTAAGTAGGCTTTGATCGCGAGGGTTTGGCCCAGGAGGGAAGTTTTGCGGTTGTCTGCTCCACAAGTTTGTCCACCGTAGCACAGCCGGGAAAGGTCCAGAACAGTGCCAGTCCGAGCAATACCAAAGCTCTGATTTTCCAATTGGTTTGTTTCATTGCGATTTTGTGACGTGCGCTTGAGGCGGAGCAGATAATTCTTTGCCCTGTTGTTCTTCGGATTGACCTCTAGAGCCCGCTCCAAGTTTCGAATACTCTCCAGTCTTTTTCCCTGCAAATTTTGGACCACTGCCAGGTTGAAATAGGCCTCGTCCAGATAGGATGGTTGGAGTGCTACGACCTCCCGAAACATTTTCTCAGCCTCAGGATAATTTCGGGTCGAGTAATAGATAAAACCGAGATTGAAGAAGGCATCCGGAGAACGCGGATCCAGGTCGACGGCCTTGCCATAGGCCTGGATAGCCTTGGGATACTTCTTCCCTGAGGTGTACAGCTTTCCCAGGTAAAAATGGGCTTTGGCGTTCTGAGGATTGACCGTTATGGCCTTGTTGAGTAAGGTTTCGGCCTGCCGAGGGTTCGTATCCAAAATGGTGGCAGCCCCGCCAACCAGAGCCTGGGCATAGGGGGCCGCTATCTTTGCCTTGTCTCGCGGTTCACTGGCAAGAGCTTCTTCAAACAGGGCCGCTGCCTTGGCGAACTTCTTTTTTCTCAAGGCTTTCATGGCTTGTTCCCGTATGTTCGGTGCCGATGCAGCCGGCTCTTGTACACCTGCAGCCGGAGGTGGAGTTGGTGACACCTTACTTGGCAGCGAAACCCCTGAGTGCTGGCCGGTTGCTGCTTGCTCAACCTTGCCGGCTGTCGGAACGGATTTCTCTTTAAAAAAGAGGGCAAGAGCGATGGCAACGACAACCATAGCAACTGCCCAGGTACCGAGCCAGAGTCTATGAGTGCTGCGCTCTGCTTCCGGTTTCTTCGCGGGAGCGGCGGTTTTTAGCTCCATTAATCGTAAAGTTTTCGTCTTCCCTTCGGTGACCACCTCTTCTTTCACAGAGAAAACCTGAGTTTCTACTTGTTGGAGGGCAGTGGCCTCTGCGGCAATCTCCTCTGCAAAAAGATCCTTCATATACTGGGAGAGACCCTCAGCGCTCGGGCGCACAGAGAAGGAGGACAAACACTCCTCCAGCTCCACCAACATCGCACCGCAGGTCTTGTAACGACGTCCTGGGGCCCTCGCGAGAGCCCGATTTAGAACTTCAGACACCTTGGGCGGTAGATCGGGGACGATTGTCTCCGCAGGCTGGAAGTCTGCTTTGCGTACCCG
>CAYFXH010000185.1:2822-7189 GCA_964346905.1 uncultured Desulfobacteraceae bacterium
CGCACCACGATCACCACCCGATGCGCCAGGCGGGTGAGGGAGCGGGCGCTGGCGATCAGAGCGGGCGGCGTGTCGAGGACCACATGGTCGTAGCGGTTGCGTACCCGGTCGAGGATCTTCAGATCTTAACCCTCAAACATGCGTTTCCCGGTAACCATTTCCCAGAGCAGTATGCCAGTGGAAAAGATATCGGAACGATGATCGATGACTTTCCCAGCCGCCTGCTCAGGAGACATGTAAGCCACCTTACCTTTGATGAGGCCTTCTTTAGTGTCGGAGGTCTTTTTCGCTGCTTTGGCGATACCAAAATCAACGATTTTTACCTCACCTTCGTAAGTAACCAGAATGTTTTGCGGGCTGATGTCTCTGTGAATGAGTTTTAGTGGATTTCCCTGGAAATCTCTGAGATTGTGAGAATAATCGAGTCCGGAACTTATTCGACAGGCGATATAGAGGGCATATTCCAGAGGAAGCGGCAGCTTTTTCCCCTGTGCTTTCCGACTGATGACACGCAAATCCTTCCCATGAATGTATTCCATGGCAATAAAATAAGCGCCTTCCATGCTGCCAAGATCGTATATCTGGACAATATTCTGGTGGGTGAGCATGGCGGCCAGCTTGGCCTCGTCTATGAACATGTTAACCAGATTCTTGTCTTGAGTGAGGTTGGGCAAGATCTTCTTGATGGCAACCAGTTTCTCGAAGCCTTCGACGCTGGTTATCTTGGCCTGAAACAGTTCAGCCATTCCGCCGGTGGCGATCTTGTCGAGAATCAGATATTTTCCGAAACGAACGGGCTCGAACTTGGTCATGGATTTACTTTATTCGGAAGCCGGAATTAGTGCCTTTTGGCCTTGTAAATATGACAAATCCCTGCGGAAACATTCAACCTGGCCTTATTGGTCTATACCCCCGATCAAACCACTGCAAAGATTAGACCAATTGCCGAATGAACAGTCATTTAACTGCAGTACTCCCATACCAGGAATGCAGGGGGCAGGAGGCAGAAGGCAGATGGCAGAGGGTAGAAGACAGAGGGCAGAGGGCAGAAGACAGAGGGCAGACGACAGCTGGCCCTATGCTCCATGCTCCATGCCCTATGCCCTGACTACTGACTACTGGATTCTGTTAGTTGGGCTTGCGCCTCTAACATGACTCTGACGCGGGGGAGAATCTGGAGGTGATCCAAAGGAAATCCAGAGAGGGCGGTAAGGAATACCTGGACTTGAGCCTCCTCGCTCAGGTCTCTATCAACAAAGAGAACATATGTATCGTGGAGCCGACAAAGACCGCTACGGGTTGGAGATAGCCGTTCATAAACAACCTGAACTCTTAGCTTTTCCGCCAGAGCTTCCAGTTGGCCCAGGAGTCTAGCAGCACGCATTGTTTCCCCCTTGGGTTAAGACGTTCAAGTCGTTCAAAGCGCCTGCCCGCCATCGGCTTCACCTTCAGGCCCGCCCTCCAGCCAAGCGGAGTGAGGCGGACGGGCGAGGCGGACGGGTTCGATCATCCGGCTATGCCGGATTCGTTCAAATTGTTCAAAAGGAGTCAGCCCATGGGGCATGGAGCAGAGCGCATGGCGCATAGTGCATAGCGCATAGCGTAAATGGCTCAGTTTTTTTTACTTACTCTATGCCCTATGCTCTATGCTCTATGCCTTCCCAAATCTGAAATCCGAAATTATCTATCCTTTGCTCTCTGCTTGCCCCGTGGAATGAATTATCCTATTCCACTGGGGCCCCATGCTTCGCCCTTCTGACTCCTGAATTCTGGCTTCTGCCATTTGTCGTCTGCCTTCTCCCGCCTGCCCCTTCCTGCTTCCGGGACTGTCGTCCCGACATTTTCCTTCCTTTCGGGGATGCTTTTCTTCTTGGGCCCCTTCTACGACGCTGAGTTCTGCGGACCCTCCCAGATTTGTCTGGCAAGAACCAATCTTCTCCCGGCCAGACAACAGGGATCTTTTGGCCTATGTATTCTTCGATGGCTTCCAGGGAGTAAACGTAATCTTCGCAGGCCAGACTAATGGCTTTGCCCGACAGACCGGCCCGGGCGGTGCGGCCAATCCGGTGTACGTAGTCTTCCCGGTCTTGCGGCAAATCGTAATTGATCACATGGCTGATTTCTTCCACGTGCAAGCCCCTGGAGGCAACATCAGTGGCAACGAGTATCTTTAGATTTCCTGATTTAAAAAGATTGACAATGCGCAGCCTCTGCCGCTGACTCAGGTTTCCTGTAAGTCCCTTAACAGGATACCCGTTGCCCTTCAGTTTTGCGCTTAACCATTCTACCGTAGCCTTCATGTTGGCAAATATGAGCACTCTCTCCCAGGGCTCTCTTTCCAGGAGCCCCAGGAGCAGAGGTAGCTTCTCGCGCTTTTCCAGGTGAAAAAGAGACTGCTCCACAGAATCCACAGTCACTTCATCCGGTGTGACGTAAATTTCTTTGGGAAGGTTCATGTGCTCATACGTGAGCTCCAGAACCCGCGACGACAAGGTTGCTGAAAAGAGCATGGACTGGCGCTGGTCATACGGAGGTAGACGTCTGAGAATGTAGCGCAGATCTTTGATGAAACCCATATCAAACATGCGGTCTGCCTCATCCACCACCAGTATCTTGATGCGGCCAGGAATAAAGGCCTTCTGCTTCATATAATCGATGAGTCTTCCTGGAGTGGCAATGACAATGTCAACCCCGTCGCGCAGTTGCGCTGCCTGTTTCTGATAGTCAATGCCTCCGAAAACGGCCACCATTTCAAGACCGGTGTGACCACCAAGTAGCTGGCCATCCTGGTAAATTTGCAAAGCGAGTTCTCTGGTTGGCGCCAAGATAAGGGCCGAAGGAATGCCGGGCTTGCGCTTGTCCATTTTGAGCAAACGGTCAAAGATGGTGATGAGAAAAGCGGCGGTCTTCCCGGTGCCTGTTTGTGCCTGAGCCGCAACATCCTTTCCACTTAGGATGAAGGGCAGGGAGAGTTCCTGGACGGGGGTGCAGCGAACATACCCCGCATCTGCGATGCCCTTTCTGACTGAGTCGGTCAGATCAAACTCGGCGAAAGTTGTTCCGTCTGGCAGGAACGGTTGGGTGGGTAAGTCGTCGACTTCTTTCTTGCGGTGAAACGGCGAGAACCACTCAATTATCTGGTTGAAAATCCCCTTGCTCTCTTCGTGGGAGTCCTGATCTTTCTGGTTCATTAACTGAGTTTGGACCAGTCCGGTCTTCCTTTCTCCTACTGTGCCCAATGGATGTGGCCTGATGATAGTGCATCGGAGTTGATATTGCAAGTTGGAGAAGGCGGAGGACAGAGGGCAGAGGGCAGAAGGCAGAGAGCAGATTTTAGATTGTCGATTGCAGATTGCAGATTTTTTTGGCCTGATCGCTGAGCGCTGATAGCCTGCCCTGAGCCTTACACCTTGTACCGTGTACCCTGTACCCTATGCCCTATGCCCTATGCCCTATGCTTTTGTAGCAACGGACCAGTGACAACTGACGATATACTTGTGGCTTGACAAGTGACAGGTGTTGCCTGATGATACATGAAGTTTACATGCAGGCAATTGTGTGCTGCAGGGGCAAAATTGTTATACTCCGCAAAAACCGTAAAAGGAGAACGACATGACCACGCGGCCTCGGCACCCAAAGACGAATTTCGTGCGTATCGGATTAGGTTACCTGATCCTTTTGGTATTTATTTCAGGATGTACCAAGACGATTCACACTGAGTCGACCGGACCAGAGGGTCCAACACCTATCGTCACCATCCGAGAATTTCCTGATGTGCCCATACCAAAGGAACTAGACCTAGATGCGAAGGAGTCATTTGTCGTATACGCGGCCCCCGATATAGCTGCAGGTCTCCTCGTATACGATGGCAATGTTGACTACGATTCGCTCGTCAGATTTTTCAACCAGACCCTGACCAAGGAAGGCTGGATTTTCCGTGGCAGCCTCAAATATGCCAGGACCCTTCTTTTTTATCAAAAAGAGACCAAAGTCTGTCTGGTCACCATGAAGAGCGAGCCTCTAAATGTGCGGGTGGAAATCTGGGTTACCCCTCTCGAAGCACCTTTCTACGAAACAGTTGTTGAACCTGTTTTGCCATAGCGTCTGGTCGTTCCGTAAAGAAGGCATGGAGGGACAGGGCGTAAGGATTTCGGATTTCGGATTGCGGATTTAAAAGAAAAAAGCAGCCCTTCGGCAAGCTCAGGGCTAGCAGGCAGCGGTTAGAGGACAGACGACAGAGGACAGAAGGCTGACGACAGAAAAAAGATCATTGAGGATTGCGGATTTATCGCTTCGCGATTGTTCGTAGTCCGTTGTCAGTTGTCCGTTGCAAGAAAAGCATAGGGCAAAGGGCATAGGGTACAGGG
>CAYFXH010000186.1:0-7167 GCA_964346905.1 uncultured Desulfobacteraceae bacterium
CGAAATGTTTGACCCTTGTACCTTGTACCCTGAACCGGAATTCTCCTGAATTCTGGATTCTAACTACCTGCCCTGAGCCCGTCGAAGGGCTGGCTCCTTACTCTATACTCCATGCCCTATGCTCTATGCCTTTCCACATCCGAAATCCCCAATCCCACATCCCCAACCTGCAATCTGTCCGCTGCTTACTGCCGCCTGCCAGCTGCCTCCTGTCTTCTGCCCTCTGCCAGCTGCCTTCTGTCTCCTGTCCTCGTCTTGACACCCGGAACACTTCCCCCTACAATAAAAGGACCTACAGCCATGAGGAAAATAAAATACGTCACTAAACCCTACATACAGAGACTGCTTGGCAATGAAGCTAACCGGAAAGTCCCGTCGGCGTCTTAGATAGCTCCAAGGGTTAGTGTATACTGAAAACCGACGGCTAAAAGCTTGTCAAGGGGTCCGGTGGTAAGAGTTCCTATCGTCATGGATATCGAGAAACTTTTAGAAAAATTAATAAAATGGCTCTCGGATCCAAAGGGGCGAGAAATAGTAAAGACCATTCTCTACCTGGTCTTCCCACTGTTTCTTCTTCTAGCGCTCCGGAGTGCCACCCGTCGTCGGCCAGCTGAAAAGTCATCTTCGGCCATCAAGCCCAAGATTCGTCCACCCACCTCTGAGAGGATGTCGCTTACCGAAAATATCAAAGTAACCATGGCCAGAGAGCAGAAGAAGATTGAAAGAGAAATGCGAGAAGTCTTTGGTCGTGAGGATCGTGTTCTTGCAAGAGCCAAAAAGCAGCTCGTTAAATCCCCTGAACCCCAGAAACCACGTCCGGTTGAATCCCCTGAGGATAGCGAAAAAAAGATCCTACAGGAGGAGCTGTTTAAACTGTTCTCGCGTCGATCTAACTGAACTATTCTGGACCTACCGAAATAAACAGTCGAGCAATACGTGCCAAGTAAAGACGATAGCGGGCAGTAATTACCGATCTTCCCACCTATCCTTTTTCTCGCCCGCCTCGCCAGAGAGTGGTGCGCCGTGAGCTCTGTCTGCAAAAGACCGCCGGTATGGAACACCACTTGCATAATGTTTGTCGCACCAGCGGACTCCCATGAGGGGATAGCTGGATGGAGGCGGTTGTTTTTTTGAATTGATTCAGGAAAAAATTTTGTGATAGACTACGGAAATTTGAATGCTGGAGGGTAAAAGTTAAGCATTCTTAAATGGTTGCGATGGGGTATCTATGAAGGTTAAGTTTTGGGGTGTGCGAGGATCTCTACCGGCACCCATCCCTCCAACAGAAATCGAAAACAAGATTGTACAGGTTTTGCGCGGTGCTCGCGGCGTAGACCTGGATGATAGCGAGGCAGTTAGTAATTACGTCAGATCCCTCCCCTACTATCAGCGAACCACCACCGGTGGCAACACTTCTTGCGTGGAAGTTCGTGGTGATAATACCGAAATCATACTGGATGCCGGCTCCGGCATCCGACAGCTTGGCATTGACCTCATGAAAGGCCCGTGCGGTCAGGGCCAAGGTACCGTCCACCTTTTGATTAGCCATACCCATTGGGACCACATAATGGGCTTCCCTTTTTTCACCCCCGCCTACGCCCCTGGCAACCAGGTCATTATCTACGGCCGTCACCCCCGCATCAAAGAGCGTTTCCGGGACCAGCACCATCCGGACCATTTTCCGGTCAGCCTGGAAACCATGTCAGCTGATGTCCAGTTTATTCAGCTAGAAGAAACTGGACAGGTGGACATCGGCGAATTTGTGATCACCAGCATCCCATTGCGACATCCGGGCGGCTCTTTTTCATACAGGATAGAAGGGGACGGACGCAGTTTTGTCTATGCAACCGACGCTGAATACAAGGACCTCCGTCCGGAAATTATGGAGCAATACCTTTCTTTTTACGCGAACAGCGAGGCTCTGGTCTTCGACGCTCAGTTCACCCTCGAGGACGCCATGGAAAAAGAGGGTTGGGGTCACAGTTCCTCGATGGTGGGAGTTGATATTGCCCTGAAGGCAAATATCAAGCGGCTGATTCTTTTCCATCACGAACCCTCGTATAGCGATGAAAAGCTCCAAGAGATCTACGACAAGACCATCCGTTACTATGAGACGATAAAAGGCAGTCGCAGCTTGGAAATCGTCATGGCCCGGGAGGGTCTGGAAATGGAAATTTAGCTCCATGGCCTTATCAGCCAACACGTTACTCCCCGGTTCAGAAACTCTTCAGCCCCATACAGAAAACGGTCTCCCTCTCTATCGATTCCACCGCCTTAGCGAATTTACTGAGCTAGAGCACCTCATTTTCACCCGACTTGGCGGGGTGAGTTCTCCCCCTTTTTCCAGTCTGAACGTGAGCTATGATACCGGAGACGAGGCCAGCAAGGTGCGAGAAAATTTGCGTCGGGTCCGAACTGCCTCCAAGTGTTCATCCCTCATCTATGCCAGGCAGAGTCACAGCAGCAAAATCGTGGTACTGCAGCAACACCCTCGGATCGATCCAGCAGTTCACTATCCGCTTCATGGCAAGGACGGGTTTATCACTCGGTTGTCCGGTCTCCTCATGATGATAAAGGTCGCAGACTGTCAGGCAATCTTTCTCTACGATCCTTGCAAGCGGGTTCCTGCCATAATTCACGCCGGCTGGCGCGGTAGCGTCCAAAACATCCTCGGCAATGCGGTCCACCTCATGCGCGCTCACTTCCGTTGTGAATCCAGTGATATCATCGCTGGCATAGGGCCCTCCCTAGGCCCATGCTGCGCCGAGTTCCGCCACTGGCAACGGAATCTTCCCCCCAGCTTTTCTCGGTTTCGGGTAAATGAAAATCACTTCGATTTCTGGGCCATCAGCCAACATCAACTCTTGGAAGCCGGCTTGCTCAGGGAAAACATCGAAGTTGCTGGGCTTTGCACAAAGTGTTTTCCTGAGATTTTCTACTCTTACCGCGGTGAAGGCGAAACCGGTCGCTTTGCCATGGCCATAGGCATCAAGAGCTGAAGGAGTAAAGGTTCCTTGCTGCTGAAAGATGCTGAAATACTCTTCAACAATCGTGTAAGTCCCGAGCTTTATCACATGGGCCTCAGGTGCCCTGAAATAGCCTCTCAGATCCAACCGGGGCAATTCCTAATGGTACGGGTGCAAGACAGCTTCGATCCCCTGCTGCGACGTCCATTTGCAGTGCACCGACTCTATAAGAATGATCCCCCTACTTCCTTGGAAATGCTGTATCGAGTAGTTGGGCGTGGCACCCGGCTGCTTACCGAGATGCAACCAGCCTCATCCTTGAGCCTCCTTGGCCCTTTGGGTAGTGGCTTTCAGCCGCCGAGCCAGGACGGCTTTGTCCTTATGGTTGCGGGGGGAATCGGCATTGCCCCTTTACCTTATTTGGCAGAGACTCTGGTTGGCTCGGGCCTCAGGGGTCCTTTCATCTTATGGTTCGGCGGTAAGAGCACCGCCGACCTCGTATGTGTTGAGCATTTCCAGGACCTCGGCGTTGCGGTGGAACTGGTCACGGAAGATGGCAGCTCGGGTCGGCAGGGATTGGTAACCGGCCACTTGGAACCATGGCTGTCTCAGCAGGATGAACTGCCAAAAGTGATCTATTCCTGCGGTCCGTATCCCATGCAGCGGCTGATAGCAGAGATGGCTGCCCGGCTGAGAATTCCATCTCAGCTCTCCATGGAGGCCCTCATGGGCTGTGGTGTGGGGGCTTGCCTGAGTTGCTCGCTTAAGTGTCGAGCGCCAGGGGAAGACCAGGATCTATACTATGCAAGCGTCTGTGAAGAAGGTCCCGTGTTCGCGGGAGAACAGATCGTTTGGGAGTAGTGTGATCCAGCGAGGGGGCGCAAAACATATGGCACAAGGTTCAACCGAAACAGTCTGCATCCCTAAGTTTTGAACCACTTGTTATATGACCCATGCGCTTGGTGCTAGGCCAATGCAACCCAGAGACAAATAGGCAATGAAACATAAACAGTCAATAAACCTTGCGGTGGACCTTGGCCCTCTGCGGTTGAAAAACCCGGTGATGGTAGCATCGGGCACCTTCGGCTACGGGCAAGAGTACGCTGCTCTTGTCCCTCCGGAGCGTCTGGGTGGAGTGGTGGTAAAAGGCATCTCACTGGAGCCTCGGGCCGGCAACCCCCCCCCGCGCATCTGGGAAACGTGCGGTGGTATGCTCAATTCAATCGGCCTCCAAAATGTGGGACTTCGGGCCTTCCTAGCGGAGAAGCTGCCCTGGCTCCGGCCTCTGCCAGTTCCTGTGGTGGTGAATCTCTTTGGAAATACGGTGGAAGAGTACGAGCAACTGGCTACAGCGCTGGACGGCCAGGAGGGCATTGATGCACTGGAGATTAATATCTCCTGTCCAAATGTTAAAGCAGGGGGTATGGTGTTCGGCGCGGATCCGAAAATGGTGTTTCAGGTTGTATCCGCAGTGCGGTCCAGGACTAATCTACCGGTCATCACCAAGCTGACCCCCAATGTAACCGACATCACCGTTACGGCCAAGGCAGCCGAAGATGCTGGCACCGACATTCTGTCCTTAATCAATACCGTGGCCGGCATGGCAGTGGATCCGCAAAACCGCCGTCCCCGACTGGCCAATGTGGTTGGCGGTCTCTCTGGACCGGCTATCAAACCCATCGCCCTTAGGCAGGTATGGCAGGTTGTCCAGGTGGCCAGGGTGCCGGTCATCGGGCTGGGGGGAATCGTTTCTGTCGAAGACGCCCTTGAATTCTTGATAGTAGGCGCCAGAGCGATTCAGGTGGGCACCGCCAATTTTGTCAATCCTCTCGTGACCTTGGAGATCATTGCCGGATTGGAAGACTATCTGCGCCAGCGGAACCTTTCAGATATTAGCGAGGTGATCGGCACCCTAGAAGTCCCCGCGGGAACAAGTCAAATCGTCGAGTAGTCAAATAGTCAAATGGTTGGGACAGTTTTGACTATTTAACTATTCGACTAATTAACGATTTGACAATGCCGCCCTGAGCTATGAGCTCTTTTTTTGCCTTAAGCGGCGGACATCTCCCACCCGTATGGTAAAGCGGGTAGTGTCCAGGAATTCCAGCAGTGGAATGGTATATTTACGGGTAGTCTGGGTAAGCTCCTTGAACTGAGGAGTTGTTATCTCTCCATGCTCTTCGAAAAAGTCCAGCAGCCGTCTCTTCAGCTCCTCCAGAACACCATTATGAAAGTACATATCCTCTTTAACTTTGACCAGCAAACCCTGTTCCAACATCCATGTAAGAATTTGTCGTGCCTCTGTGTCTGCAACGCCGAGTGACTGGGCCACCTCTCGGAAAAACGGAGGTTGAAGGCCTGCCTGCCGGTACGTTTCTTCGATCTTTTCTCGCACTTTCTCCTGCTTGCCCGCAAGTGCCACCTGGTGAGAAGAAAGTCGTACCAGGTCTTTTTCTTGCACCACATCACCCTGGCGAACCAACCGCTGAACGAGCGCATTGAAAAGTTTACCGTCCACTGTGGCGGGCAACCGGCCAAAAAGTTCCTCCTTGTTCATGCCTGACCGTAAAGGTGCCCGCCGGTGGAATGCTTCAAGTTGGCCAAGAAGGGTCCCCGTAAGTTTCTCAAAAACCTCCCCGTGTACAAACCGAGGGGCTTCTCGATCGAACTGGATCACCAGGCCACGACTCATAAGGTCTTGGAGTAAACGAAGAAGTTGCTTCTCCGTAACGTTGACGAGTATGCTCAGATCCCTTTCACCGATCCCCCCAAACCCCGCGTCCCTGAGGTAGTGCTCCACCATTTCACCGGGTTCGCCTTTCTCCAATATGGCCAGAGCCTCCAGGGTGGCGGCAACCATTCGCTTCCGCTTACTCGGTATCGGATGCAGTATCTGCCCGCCGCCGATAGTGCGCATGGGTGAGTAGCTTCGTAAGACAAAACGATCCCCACTGCGAACCACCACCGGCTTATCCAGACGCAGCTGGGCATAACCACTTGCGCCGGGAATGAGCTCATCAGCGTCGAGGAGTATGAGGGTGCCTATTACCTCACTGGTACCAGTGTGCAAGCGAACCTTCGCCCGGTTCTTTAGGACTCGTGGCGCGGTTTCCAGATGCTGGAGCCGCACATCTACCATGTAGGATGAAATCAGGCTATTAGGTGTAGCTATCACATTGCCGCGCTCCAGAGCACCCTTCTCAAGACCTTGCAGATTGATGGCGGTACGCTGGCCGCTAACAGCTTCCATTGTCTCTCGATTGTGAACTTGAATACCACGCACTTTGGTTTTGAGCAGCTGAGGATAAACAAACAAACCGTCTCCCGTCTTAACCTTTCCAGATATGGCGGTGCCGGTAACCACCGTGCCAAATCCTTTCATACTGAAAACACGATCCACGGCCAGGCGAAAATGTCCACTGCTCGACCTGGCCTCCACTGATTTGCAGAGTGTTTCCAAGTGCTCCAGCAACGACTGCAGTCCGGCTCCCGTTGCCGCCGAAACAGGCACTATTGCTGCAGAGGCGAGAAACGTTCCTTGCAAGAATTCTTGGATTTCTTCTCTGACCAGTTCCAGCCAGTCAGCATCCTCCACCAGATCGACTTTGGTTAGCACCACAATTCCCTGTTTGACTCTAAGAAGCTCGCAGATCTCGAGGTGCTCCCGCGTCTGCGGCATCACCCCCTCGTCTGCGGCAACAACCAGAGCTACCAGATCGATGCCCGTAGCCCCCGCCACCATGTGTCGCACGAATTTCTCGTGCCCCGGCACATCCACGATCCCCAACTCCTGCCCACCTGGAAGCTGGAGGTGGGCAAAACCCAGCTCAATGGTGATACCCCGCTCCTTCTCCTCTTTGAGGCGGTCAGTATCAATGCCGGTGAGGGCTTTGATCAGAGTAGTCTTCCCGTGATCGATGTGTCCAGCCGTACCCAGAATGATCTGTTTCATTAACTGATTCTTCCCCTTTCTCCACTTCTTCCACGCATTCGAATGCTAAACGGTCAACTGTTAACAGTAAACCGGAAAACGGTCCAGGAGTTCCCCCAAAGAGCTCAGCTGCTCGCTGTTTCACAGCCTCCCCCTTTTGGCCTTTTCTGGTGTTTCTTCTGCGTGACTGCGGCAGGTCTGAGCCACTTCCCCGGCTGTGGTTGGGGGAGCCCCTGGTCCCGTTCCCCAGGAACGGGAAACAGGGAGGGG
>CAYFXH010000187.1:0-7094 GCA_964346905.1 uncultured Desulfobacteraceae bacterium
CTTAATTCACACCCGGCCAAAATCTAAATTGGCACAAAATGTTGTGAACATAAAAAAGTGGAACCAATGACCGTCGCACGGTTCTCTTGGAAGATGAATAGGGGAAGGCAGGCCTAGGTGTGCACCTGCCATTAATGCCCGGTTATTGAAATCTAGCTACAAGTTGCTCTCTGGCTTGTCAAGCCGGTGGCAATCTCAGATGGTAGTCATCGTCATCGGAATCAGAATCCATTTCGTCCTCCTTTACTACCTCGGAATAATATTTATGTAAATGGCGCTGAAGGGCAAAAAACGCAATGCCACCGACAGCAAAAGCAAAAGCCATTATATAGCCATGACCAACCACGGCTATGTAGATAGAGAGCACGAAAATGCCCGCATAGATTATCAGAGTCATCATTGCTTCTCTCCGAATTGTCCTAGCAGCAGTTGTTCTTTATACACATGATTTCACCTTGAAGAAATCCTCAACTGGGAAGAAACCACTTTAGGCAAAAAAAGGCGGAGCCGAAGCTCCGATAAAAAAACCCCCGCGGAGGTGGTATTGGCAGACTGTCTTGAATCCTTCGTAACTAGATGAGGTCCCTGTTGGTCCTTTAGGCGCTTCGGGCTAACCGATGCGGCACACCGTTCCAAGGAAGGGTCCCCGTTTGTAAGTGTTGATTCAGAAAGGAACTACCAATCATCAAGACCGCAGGGGAACCGAATCATAATAGCGTACCTTGCCCTGTCCGTAACTCTACCCTTATATGATATCAGAGTACAGTAGCGATTCGGATTTGGTCAATACGAAAAACCACCATTTGAGTAGGAATTGCTTACAAAAAAGAGAGCAAACTATGGATTACATCCCTTAATCTAAACTCGGCTGGAATTTACTCTTGCGCAAGATATTGATTATTGTCAACGCTTCGGTGGTTTCGGCAGCAGCTTCCCATAAACCGGACACGCTTTTTCAGTTGGATTTACAATCAGGCTAGTCTTGCAGTAGGGGCATTTAACCTTGTGGGGTTTGACTCTTTTGATGGTCACGGTTGCTGTCTAGATACTCGATTCGAGATTACTTCGTTAATAAGCTGGAAATCATGGTCAAGGATAAAGGTGAAACGAACACCCATCGTATGAGACCTTCGGTCATCTTCAGTAAATGTCTTTGACCAAACTCTTTTTGCGTTAGCTAGAACAATTCTATCACCACTGGGTTTGAAGATTAATTGAAAAGGATGAGCTAGCTCTGGCAATTCAGAACAGCGGATGAGCGTACCAACGCGGCTCAGATTTTCAGTTTTACCACTAACCAGGTGGTCAGACGAGATAATATTCACAGGCCAAGAGATTTCAACTCTAGGGTACCTTCGTTTTTCGATAGCCATGACGGCATCCTCGTTTTTGTGATGTCTTGATGCTCATGCGCGGTTTACTTATGCAGTGGTGATGTGAACTGAAACAAATATTCTGAATGAGCTATTTGGCATCTTAGCAGAAGCGGCTGAGTCTTGGAAGGCAGAAAAAAAAGCGACCCAGCAACTGCGCACCAGCCACTGGGTCATAGGGCACAACAGGGTGAGGCACCCTGTCAAGAAGGAACTTTACCACAAGTGAGGTTGTCCCTGTCAATCCGAAAACTAAGAGGACTTCCCCCTTTTTTGGTGAGGGGTAAACGGTAAGCCGCAAGCCGCTTGAACGATTTGAACGACTTCAACGATTTCAACGGCTTTAACGACTTCCCCTACGCCTCATGCAGAAACTTATAATTTTATGGACGTGCCTCTTCACATTTCGTTATCTTTATTACTCAAAGAAAAGTTATTCAACTTAGTCAACAACGTCCCCTATCAAAAACCCCTCAGAGGTCTCACATCGGCAGGTTTAAAAAACTCCACCACATGACTAGCTCTTAAGTGCGAGAACTTATGACACTTATATATGATTTTAAGATCTAAAGAATTAGGGTAGACCTGTAAGAGATCATAGCCCTGCGAAGATGATGAGAACGTTAGATCTCGCTTCTCTCAGCATAGGATGAAAGGTCGGTTTATGTAAATACGAAAAACCACCATTTTCGAGGGTTCCCTTTGACAACATGGGAAAAATGAGCACAATAATACCCCCACCGGCCGGGGCACCAAGAGAGCCGATGGGGAACGATGGCAAGGTTATAGTAGGTCGTTTGGGCAGATGTCTAGCAAGATATCTGTTTGACGCTATGCGCTACTTGTCCTGAGCCTGTCGAAGGATGCGCTCTGCGCCATACGGTAATCAATCCGCATTCCGCAATCCGAAATCCGAAATCGCCTTAAGCCTTGCGCCCTGCACCTTATGCCTTGCCTTTTATCTATCTTGGCCCGACCACAGCCACCCTCCGGTGACGATGCCCACTGGCAGCCCGGGGCAGGTCTTTTTATAGAATACTGCCCCGACAAAGAGTTTCCAGTCCTCGCGCGTCAAGTTTTGTTGGACTCGCCGGCATCCCTCTTTCAAGATGCCACCCATATCCAGAGGGAAAGCAAATAAAGTATCGTCCATCTCCAGCAGGAACGCGTCCGAGTCTTCAGAAAAACCAAACCGGACGGGCACCTCCCACTCATCTCCCCGCAGCCCAAGCATCGATGGTGTGACCCTCGCGACCAATTCGGTTGTAGGAACCTTGACAATCTTCACTAGGGCCATGTCTTCCCGTGCCACCGCAACGTATTGTCCATCATTCGACACGCTAGATGTCAAAGCAGGTATCACATACCCCGGTGGTCTGTAAAATTCCTTAATGCGTACTGTCGCGATGCCTCGCTTGGCGATGGTATCATGTATGGCAACCTTATCAAGCCCAATCGGGACTGATATATATCGACCATTTCCACTTGAGCTTATCCTGATACTCGATCCGACCGCATTCAGATACGGATTCGAGTCCCACGGCAAAACAGCGCCCTTCTCATCTTTTACTTCGAAACCGTACATATCAACAAGCTGCTGCATAGTGTATTCCGACTCGTGATGCAACATGTTGTCCCTATCACGTTGTTGATCGCCATGGCGTGTACGAATATCGGTGTAAGGTAGTTGAAGTACCAAGAGACGGTCAGAACGCTTCACGACGCCTAGCCTGGAGCCAGTCGGCCCCCACATACCGAAGAGGCTGCTAACAAAATGAGAATATTCCTCCGGCACGTTCGGAATCACGGTCGACCACGCACCAGGATAAGTAAGGCGCTGCAAATATAGATCCGTCTCCGGATTATAGGCTCCGGAATTCCCGTCTAAGCTGATGTCGCAAACCTCCAATTGTCCACCTTCTCCGATGCTGACATCGCTGCCTTGCTTTGTAGTAGTTCTTAGCTCACATATGCCGTCGTAAGACTCTGTGTAACTGACCCCGAAACCTGGCATCCGTATTTGATAATCAAATATGCTGTTCGCGGTCGGTTCTAGCTTGATGGCCTGGTGCATGCCCGGGGAAGCTAGTGGAAATATGTGTACGGTGCTTGTCTCAAGTGCTGCCACGTTGGTAGAGTTCACGCTAAACCGAATGAGGTCAACACTCTTTAGCTCATCATGAGAGTACTGCCCTATCGGCGATCCGTTACTAGTTCTCCAGACCTTTATTTCTCCGGAATTCGACGTTGCTAGATACCTGCCGTCCCAACTCAAAATCATTTCGTGGTTATTGTCATTGATGTTGATCGTGGCATTTAGCTGTCTCATACAGCTATCCCAAATATCCACACTTCCCATCTTAACTATTGCCACAAAATCCCCGTTCGCGCTAACTAATACTTGCTCACCTTGTGCTTTAGCAGGCGTCATTACCCGCGACCGGGCCTTATCCCATGGATACCAAATGAGTGGTGGATCCGTGAAATAGATAAGACATTCAGCTTGAGGCGCTAATTGCATTCGTCTCGACCGACCCGACACTCCTCCTTCTCCCGAAAGATCAGGCTTCCATTGTGCTATTTCCGATCCATCATTCAGATCCCAAAGCTGAATCAATCCTCGGCCGTTCTCAGTCGCCAGAAATTTCTCATCTTGGTCAAATGCAAAATACCCGGAAGCGCTTCCATCTTTCCTTAAGAAGTCGACAGGCAGGATCTGTACGTAGACTGGTAGTAGAGCAATACCCTTCCAGATGGTCTGTCTTAGGTCCACTGACATTTTTCTCTTGGCAGCCTCTAACGCGAGGAGCATGCTGCGTTCTCTCGAGTTTGGTAATTGCATTTCCAACGCTGCAGTAGCTGCGAGAGCTCTAGCTGTCGCTTCAATCCGCTTTACATTGGCGAAATAAGCGGCGGCTGCGAAGGCAACCACCAAGGAGGAGAGCGCAATGACGACGCCACGCCGTGCCAGCCGTGCTCGACGAAGCAGTTCCACATCCTCGCCAATGAGCTCGTCTTTGTCACGGTTGTGCAATTTTGCCGCCAAGTCAGCTACCGCATCGCGAAAACGTGGGTTGTTGAGCGAAACATCGGCTTCCTCTCGGGCCCAGCCGAGGTTGATCCAGCGCGGTTCTTCGCGGAAGGCACCGCGTAAGCTAGGAGGCAATGCCGTTGTCTTCGCCCAGTCGAAATCGGCTGTGCGACCGTCCCATGCCACCGTGCCATCGGTTACAACTATAACCATGGTGTCTGAAGACCGATTTTTAATCCACCATTCAACCTCCTTGTTAACCCATGGTGAAGCAGCGGCCTCCGGAGATGCCAGCAGAAGGAAATGGCCAGACTCCGAGAGAGCGTTCTCAATGGACGTCCATAAACCGGGGTTAGCGGCGAGACTCGCTTGATCGCGAAAGACGTTCAATGCACGCAGCTTAAATAGCGGTTTGATGAACCGATGCAGCCCTTGTCGCAGCGCGGGTGCAAGTTTGCCATCGACAGCATGACTGTAGGAGATGAACGCGTCGTATTTGAAACTCAGCTTGCCCTTAATCGGCTCCGATTCCTTCGTCACTTTGCCCTCTTGATAGGGGACATTGTTTCTAAATAAACTTTCAGTTATTTCGCCTCTTGTTTCCAAATCAGTTTAGAAACGACGCCCCCAATGACAGTCTACAACAAATAGAAAGATCATAGTGATGTTCGAAAGATAGGCTGAGATTACCGAACTGGTCTGAGGTAAAGTCGGTCGAGCGCGCGCCGTCGTGGGAGATTGAGAACTCTAAACTGACATCTAGATTACAAAAACAGTGGGAACTTTGGCAAGAAAAAAAGTCCCCACCGACTCCACGGTCGACGGGGGGAGACGGAGATACGGCGAGACGGCGATTAGAGGTCAGAGGACGGAAGACAGAGGACAGGAGGCAGCCGGCAGCAAGCAATGTCAGTCTGGTAATGTCGTGTAGGAGCAAGCTCCGCTTGCGATTTAAAAGATTATTGTCCACGAAGTACGCTAAGAAACACGAAGCACGGGTGCCTAGTGCCTAGTTTATCGTGGGAGCAAGCTCCGCTTGCGATTTTAACGATTTTAACGACTTCAACGATTTCAACGACTTTAACGAGTTCCTTTGCGCCATGCGCTCTGCCCGTAATAGTTAATTAGTTAGGCCTGACCCCGTTTATTTACTTGTATCCCTCTTTCTCCCCGTCTGAAGCTTCAGCCGGAGGATTTCGCTGGGACGCCAAAGACGCATACGGGGTCCCCAGGTGCCCGTACCGCGACATACGATGACCGTCATGCCGTCTACTTCATACCGCCCTTCGAGCAGCGGGTAGACGTGTTTGACCAGATAGTCGAAAGGCCAAATTTGCCCTCCGTGGGTGTGACCAGAAAGCATCAGGTTTACTCCGGCTTTCGCTGCTTTGTCCGCCTGCCACGGCGTGTGGGAGAGAAGGATGGTTGCACCCGGAGGTCGACCCGCCAGTGCCTTCGATATGGGATCGTCGCCCCGACCAGAGCGGCGAATGCCGGTAAGATCGTCTATGCCAACCATGACCAGGCCGGGTTGAATCTTGGCCCAGCGGTTGAGCAGCAACTGAAAGCCGGCCTTCTCGATGAGAAGTGTAGTGCCATTCTCACGATGGTGGAACTCGTGGTTGCCGGGGACAACCCAGACACCGAGAGGGGCGGAAAGGCGGCGCAAAACTGGAAGGAGTTCACTTTGGGGCTTGCCGTGCCCTTCGAAGAGATCTCCCAGCAGAACCACGAGGTCAGGTTGCTGTGCCTGCACCTGGGCGACACGCGCTTCCAGCCAGCGTTCGCCGAGTAGATTACCAAGGTGAAGGTCGGACATGGCTACGAGCACCGTGCCATCCATCTCCTCGGCCAGACCGGGCAAATAGACCTCATAGTTTTGCACCACCGGCGGTCGCAAACCCTGAAAAAGTGCGATCAGCGAAAGCACCAGACCGGCAATCAAGGCTGTGCCTCGTAACGAAGGTGCTAGCCTGGGCACGAGAGAGCCGAATCCAGTCACCAAGTCCATCGCAACAAGGGAGACAAAGAGAAGAAATAGCACGGCCATCCAGTTCATGCCGACAAACTCAGAGACCTTAGCCAGCGGACCTATACCGTGGTGACCGTAGACCCGGCCCAAGAAAAAGGTTGCCCATAGAACTAGGCCTGCCCCGATTAGAAGTTTTCTTGGAACATAACGCCTAAGAACAGGCACCGAGGCGGCTCGCCAGAACACGTAAATGTGCATCAATGTGATGGCGGAAATGAGAACGAATCCAAACACGGGCCCTCCACCCGAGTGAAATCGAAATCTCATGAATCTCGATATTTTATCTGCGTCGCATAGCTTTTAGAACAAAAAAAACGCCACGAGCTGAAAACAACGTTTGCGGGCGTCAAAAATGATTGTGAACTACCAACGCGGGGAGTAGGTCGGAGGGTCGAAGGGTCGAAGGATGCGCTCTGCGCTTCGCGATAACACAGAAACGCATAATCGCATGACCGTCCCCTCTTATTCACTATAAATAAAATTTACTACTTATCGTGGCCCGACCACGGCTCAGCATACAATTGAAAACGAAACAACGTCCCCTATCGTTCTTCATTCCTCAAAGAAAAGTTATTCAACTTAGTCAACAACGTCCCTTATCATGGTCTCTAGTGTTTTTCTGCCTGCTTTTTTAAATCCGCAATCCGAAATCCGAAAT
>CAYFXH010000188.1:0-1101 GCA_964346905.1 uncultured Desulfobacteraceae bacterium
AGATATCCGAGGATGTAGCGCTGTTTTGGCGGCTTGGAAAGAGGAGAACGGCTCATCCCCTTCGATCCGGGGAGCTGATCTGGAGGGATGTAATTATATTGATAGTGGTCAAGAGGTCGTCCCTCTTCTTCGAGAACAAGGGAGGAGAGCTCTTCTTCAATGCGATCGAAAATGGTGACACCGAAATAGCGGAGCTCCGCCACTTCTTCCTGCTCCAGACTCCAATAGGTCCGCAAAACAAAATAGGCCAGTGGAATCGACAGAGCCAGACAAAAAACAAGTATGAGTATTTTCAGTCTTTTCACTCTTGAGGCTCCAAACGGTAACCCTCGCCGCGAATGGTGACTATGAAGGGGGTATCTCCGATTAAAGAGTTGATTTTCTTTCTCAGTTTAAGGATGTGGATGTCCACGGTTCGAGTTTCAATATCTGTGTCGGCATAGTTCCACACGTCGCTAAGCAACTCCTTTTTCGAAACGATCTGGTCCCTGTGGCGATGGAGGTACAGAATAATATCCATCTCTCGTCTGGTTAGTTCCACGGAGCGTTCGTTGTAGGAAGCGACAAGTGTCTTGCCGTCGAAGAAGATGCCGTGGGAGTGAATTTGCTCATCTCCAAGATTTTTTCCAGCCCGTCTCAGGAGGGCTTCAACCCGGACCATCAATTCTCTCAGTGAGAAGGGCTTGCTGACGTAATCATCGGC
This sequence comes from uncultured Desulfobacteraceae bacterium, assembly GCA_964346905.1. Taxonomy (GTDB): domain Bacteria; phylum Desulfobacterota; class Syntrophobacteria; order BM002; family BM002; genus BM002. Next base: position 704 of record CAYFXH010000188.1, read on the forward strand.
GCCCGCCTTGAACCCGGTGACAATGTCATCTTCCGAGCCCTTTGCCGTGAGAATGACGATGGCCTGTCCAGGCTTTTTCTTTCGAACCTCTTTACAGATGGCAAAACCGTCTAGGGTAGGAAGCATCACGTCGAGGATGATCAGATCGTATCTTTCTTCCAGAGCTTTTTGCAGTCCTTCACCCCCGTCTTCAACTCCGGTGGCCTCATAGCCGTTGAACACGAGAACGTCAAGAAGCCCGTTGAGGATTGCTAGATCGTCCTCAACCACAAGTATGTTTGCTTTGGGTTTCTTCATCAGCTTACCAACGTAATCAGCTAACCGCAGACCCACGCAGACGATCGCAGACGGCGGTAGTCCTACTCTATCGCTAAGGGCGCGAAGAGAGACCAAATGTT
>CAYFXH010000188.1:1111-3455 GCA_964346905.1 uncultured Desulfobacteraceae bacterium
TGACCGCTGACAGCTGAATGCACTTTTCCGGATCCTTTTATCTCTCACAGAGCGCTCAGAGTACTCAAAGAAGACCTGTAGATCGCTTAAAGACCCCGCGCAGCGGGGATCCCGATGAGCATGCATCGGGACCGATGGGGGCGCCCTGAGGAGATAAAACAAGCTCGCTTGCTTTCTTCCCTCAGGGCTCCCACCTCACCTTTTTAGCGATCTTTTTGTAAGCGCACATATGATCCTCCATGTCCTTTAATATCCTTCGTGGATACGAATCTTTACCTTTACGTTCACCTCGACCTATCAGGAATGGTCTGTGTGTGTCCGCGAATGTCTGCGTTTACTTAATTGAATACAAGAATTATTCCACAATGCAAGTAAAAGTTATGTAAAAAAAATTGAGTATTTATTTACAGTTGTTTGAATTGTGTTTCAGTTTTGTTCCGCTATCATGGGTAGTAAGACGTACGTCAACCATCATGTGTATAGGAAGGAGCAAAACCATGAAACGCAAGAAACTGAAATCGTTACTTCTCGTAGGGTGCTTGGTAACCATCACTTGTGCAGCAATAGTGTATGCCAACAAGGCGACTCAGTTCAGGCTGTGGCCGCCTTCTGGGATTACAGGGAAACACGGTGTGGTAGCGCTCACTGGCAATGTCACCCAGAACAAGGTCCTCTATGGAGGGGACGGGATCGCAACCCTTTCCCTCACCATGATTGCTGACGAGGTTCTTGATTTAGATCAAGGAGATGGGCGAAATGTGGATATGGTGATCGTCCTGGACCGCAGCGGCTCCATGAATGGGGACAAGATCAGAGATGCCAAGGCGGCCGCCCTGAATCTGTTGTCCAGCCTATCTTCAAAGGACCGGTTCGGTCTGATCACTTACTCAGACGGTGTCCAAAGACACTCCAAGCTTCTCCAGATGACACGGTCCAACCGCAAGCGTCTCCAGTCAATCATCAGCAGGATAACCGCCGGTGGGGCGACTAATCTTGGTGCAGGCCTCCAGGAAGGGATCGACGTCCTTCTATCAGCCCGAAAAATGGACAATGTGCGCAAGGTTATTCTCATCTCCGATGGGCTCGCCAACAGAGGAATTACCGACCCGGCCTCCCTTGGAAACATGGCCTCAGCCTCGGTGGAGAGGGATTTTGCTGTGAGCACCGTGGGAGTTGGCACCAATTTCAATGAGTACTTGATGACCCACATCGCCGACCGGGGAGCCGGCAACTATTATTATTTGGAAAATCCCAACTCTTTCGCGGCTGTGTTCCAAAAGGAATTCACCAATACACGATCGGCAGTGGCGACTTCTGTGGAGGTTAAGATACCGCTGACAGATGGTATTTCAGTTGTCAACGCGTCCGGATACCCCGTTGAGGTCAAAAACAATCAAGCGATCATCCATCCGGGGGATCTACTCTCCGGGCAGAGCAAAAAGCTGTTCATTACTTTGCGAGTGCCCACCCATACTGAGAAAACATTTCAAATAAAAGGGATCAATGCTCACTACCGGTACAGGGGACAGCCTTACGCCATTAGTCTAAACGAAACTTTCCAGATTGCCTGTGTGAAAGACCAACAGGAGGTCCTCACTTCCATTGACAAGAGCGAGTGGGAAGAAAAAGTGCTCAAAGACGATTTCAACAGGCTCAAGGAAGAAGTGGCGGCGGAGATAAAGAAAGGAAGGCAAGAGGAAGCCCTGAAACGCATCGAGGCCTACTACGGGGAACAGCAATCGCTCAATTCTGTGGTGGGTTCAGGTAAGGTGGCGGCCAGTTTAGACAGAGACCTGGGTGACCTACGCGAGATGGTGAACGACAGCTTCCAGGGGAGCCCTCAGGAGGTTGAACGCAAACAGAAGAAGAACGCAAAAACTCTCCAATACCAAGGCTATAGAGAAAGACGCAGCATTAAGTAAACGATTAGCTTTCAGCGGAGCAAATCTCTCGCTGACAGCTTTAACAAGGAGGACAACAATGGGCATTATGATGAGATTTATGAGGTTATGCAAAGCGGACATCCATGGCGTAATGGATCAGTTGGAGGACAAGGGTCTCCTCCTCAAACAGCATCTGCGGGACATGGAGGAAGAGCTTGGCCGCAAGGAGGCCAGACTCAGAAAGATGGTGATATCCCGGGACAAGGCGCAGCAGGATTATGAAAGGTATACCCAGGATTGCGAGAAACTAGATCAGGATGTTGCAGCTGCCATTGAGAAGGACAAGGATGACATAGCGCGCATGTTAATCAAGAAACTCAAACCTGTGGCCTACCACCGAGATGAGCTTGGTCGTCACATCCAGACCCTGAGCCAAGAGAATAGGCAGTATCATCAGCGGT
>CAYFXH010000188.1:3465-6969 GCA_964346905.1 uncultured Desulfobacteraceae bacterium
ACTTCAATATGAACAACTCCAGCTTAGATCAAAAGAGTATTTCCACAGGTTAGAGCGTGAAGAGTGGGAGAAGAGCATATCCACCACCATTCCCACCGCTGTCTCTGGTGAGCCCTCTGAGGAAGAGGTGGAACTGGAGCTGCTTAAACGCAAGGAAGCCACCAAGGGAGGTGCAAAGACATGAAGATTACCAAACGACCAATGCTGATTACCATCATGTATGGCCTACTGTGCGGGGCTTCATTCGTCCCCTTGTTAAGAGCACTGGGTGAAGTTCTCTACTGGTCCATGGCCTTCAGGTTGACCATGTGGTTCTTTCTTGCGGGGTATCTGGTCATCCTGACCAGGTGGGGAAGGGTGAAGTTGCTCTCCATTGTCTTTCCCCTCCTGCTGCTTCTTCTCCTCGTGCTTTGGGGGCATTCAAATACCGGGTTCTTGTTTCTTGCCCTGGGAGTCCTCAGTTGGGTTCGAAGTGGTATTTGTTTTCAAGGGAGTTTGCTCAAAGCGCTTACTGCTGAGGCTGCTCTCTGTCTCGGTGGCGGAGCTTTGGTAGCCTTTTTCGCTCCTCACTCCGCAATCACCTGGGCCATGGCAGTCTGGACCTTTTTCTTGGTGCAGTCTCTGTATTTCGTTGTCTTCAGTGACATTGTCGAAGCAGAAGCAGAGAAAGTGGTGCTGGATCCTTTTGAGCAGGCCAGAGGCCAGGTGGAAAGAATCTTATCAACCGGACTCCAGTAGAAGAGATGCTATAGATCTCTCGCCCGAGCCCCTTCGGCAAGCTCAGGGCAGGCTCTGCGGGCTCTGTGAGAGATAGAAACCGGCCTTTGCCTGAGGGCAAATCTTCGCAGCGGGTCTGCTGGCAAGACAGGCAGTTAAAACTTCACATGAACAGTAACAACACAGTTGCTGCCCCACCGCCAAAGAGCATGAGGTAGGCCAACACAGTCTTGATGGTGTAGACATAACATCCGCGCGATTTGCCTTCGGTTCTCAGCGTCTTTAACTCAATGTATGGCACGGGCGAACGTCTGTACCAGCCCCTGACCTCCACGTCAGCATCCTGCAGTTCCTCTGCCCGCATCAGACCGAAAAAGAATTCCCAGATGCGCAAAGGCTGCCGGTAGTCAAGAAATATTATCCCGGTGTCATCCTGAAGGACAAAGTCTTCCGACCAGATGAGGCCGGGGACGCCTTTTCCGACGATCTTTCCCTTCAGCCTGCAGGGAATCCCCCGGACTCCTGAGACTTTCACCTTCTTCAGAAGGCTCGAAACGTTCATCTCGGGAAAGACTCCGGTTGGATAGGAGAAACCCACTTTGACAAGCATAAAAAAGCCTGTCACCCCAACGGCCGCTCCATATAGCCAATCAATCTGTGTGAAAAATGCAGCTCCTGCCAATCCTGCAAGGGTTAGAAACGGCAGAAACATAATGAGAATATCCACGAAAAATTCGTCCCAATAGCTTTCGGGCCTTCTCAAAGAAAATCTGACGAAGGGTTCCTGCCCCATCGACTGGGCTTGACTTCCAAGATGATTCATCCGGTTGGCCACCAGCGGATGGGTGGAATGAAGCTCATAGTACTTCGCCCACGGATTCCATAGGTCCCACTTCATAGCTCCCAGAATGTTGGATCGTTGGCTCATGTCAGTTACCTTGACTGCAGGACTCGTGGAATCATAAGCCGCAAGGGCGAAGGAGCTAGCCATACCTGAATCAAATATTCCCATGGCGCCCACTGCATCCAATCTGCGAGAACGAGTGGTTTCTTCCTTATCTTCTTCAGCTTTCCGACCAGCCAACCCGTAAGCGATCTTAACCAGTGCTGAGGCCAGGCTGTTTGGAGATCTGGTGACCTGGCCAGCGAAGCGATCTGCATAGTACTCCCGGGTGCGGGAAAACCACAGCACGATATATTCGCAAACAATGTAGAGAACGTAGGTTCCAATAGCGAGGAGGGCAACATGACCAGAACCTTTCCGATTACTATCAGAGTTTGAACTCAGCCGCGTAAGAGTACGATAAATATAGTAAAGAATAAGAGGTACCAGCTGAACAACAGTCATCAGAAACATGTCCCAATTCTTGGCGTGTCCGATTTCATGGGCCACAACAGCTTCCACTTCGGATTCATCCAGAAGGTCAAAGAGCCCTCGGGTGATCACTACTCGGGCATTATTGGGTGTATGGCCATAGGTGAAGGCATTGGGGCTGCCGTCATCAATAATTCCAAACCTGGGGGTCTCCATGCCTTTTTCCCTGCAAACCCTTTGCACAAATCTGTTCAGGTGTCCTGGAAGTCGGTGCACCGAAACCCATTTCATTTTGTAAAACCAGTTCAGGGAAAGGTCCATCAACCATGGTCCCAAGAGGAATTGCAGAGCAGCTATGGATACTCCGATAATGAGAGCCCAGGACGGGGGCAGCTTCGCAAATTCCACACAGAGGATGAGAACAAGGGTCAGGAGGGCATAAAGGGAAATCACAGTGAAGGTGGCCCGGAGGCCAAGATTGGGCAGCGCACCCGCCGGGATCAATTCTCTTGGTCGGGATGATCCATCTGCTGTATATCCCTCTTCAAAATCCTCTCCCATGGAAGGGTCTATTGTTATTGGAAGCTTCCTGGGATCTGCAGTGAGCATCTTTTTGATCTCACCTTTATCGAACCACATTCCTCCGGTGGTTGGGGAGAAATCGATGGCTAACTGGCCATCAAGCAGTGGAATTTCCTGCAAGGTTTCGCCGGTTTTGGGGCATTTTCGGGAACTGGCTCGGGCGTGCTTCATGGCCGTCGCAAGTCCATTTGCCAACTCTCTACGGCGCTTTGTAAAATGGAAAATCTCTCCCTTATCCAACCAGATGCCACCGCATTTGTCGCAGTAGTCTACCTCGACTCCCTGTTTGGTTAGAGCCGGTCGCAAATCATTCACCTGACATGCTGGACAATTCATTGTTGACCTTCCCATGGTAGTGTCGCCAACCCTACTCGTTGCTTTTTACTCGCCTCAGCAACGTGCACAAGGCATGCCAGTCTGTACTCCCTAAACTGTTGACTGGCCGCGGCCTGTTGGACATGCTCCGGTGGTCTTCGCAGTTCAATCCTTTGCAGCCAGTGTAGGTATCAGCGTGCTGGAATGTGATTGTCCGCGTAAGTCTGCGGTTACGTGAGAGAAAGTGGAAGGGTAAGGGTAACGGAAGCTATTCGCTTAGCTGTATGAGCAAAAAAGTGACCCCAAGTAGTCTTCATTCTCGATTTTCTCTTCACGTCTTCCTGTTTCCCTACGCTGGTATTGTCCAGGTCAGGTTCTGAGGGTTATCGCTTTTGGCGACTCTCAGCCTCCGGGTTGCTATTAAACTACCCTTCGGCACCCCTAACAGTTTACGTTCCGAAAAAATCTCCAATGATACTTCTTGGGGCCACCCTCACAATAGCTTCATCCAGCTGTCTCGGTCAAGAAGATAAGTTTCACAAATTCATTTTTCTTGTAATTGGTTGATATTCCTA
>CAYFXH010000189.1:0-5036 GCA_964346905.1 uncultured Desulfobacteraceae bacterium
AAAACCTCTCACCCCAAAAAAGGGCTTGACAACAAGGCCCTCATAGAAGGGATGTAATACAAACTTCGATAATGACCGAAATACCTTTACGTATCTCATCACCGAGAAAAGTCACATCTCCCTCTATTCCCTATAGCGAGGGATTCCCTGCTTGTACCCCCAACAGTTTCGTGCTATATGGTCGACTTTCAATTAAACTGCCAAGATAGCACTTGTAACAGCCATAAGATAAAAGAATCGTCTTAATGTCTGGGTCTGGAAGAGTTCTGCAACATCGAGAAAGGCTTTAAAATCATCAACAGAAAAATGCTCTTTGCATTTTAAGGTACTGCTAGAAACTCACAGACCTAAGACCCCTGTGAGTGTTTCGCCTATGATCAAGAATTCCTCCTTGAAAGCGCGATCTTTTTTGAGCGGTACCGCAACTGTGGGAGCCTGTTTGATGTTAACGGCAGCCTTATTCTTCGGGGTTGTCGACGGCTTGATCAAGCTTCTGGGGCCGCCTTTTCGTGTTTGGGATATCGCCTTCTACCGTTTCGCCTGCGGGCTGGCCATCTTAGTGGCAATGTTCAGCTGGAGAGGGAATCCTTTTAATGGCCATAATCCGAAAATGTTAGTAGTCAGGGGGATTACCGGAACCTGTGCCTTTCTTGCACTTGTGATCGCAATCCGATTGATCCCAATCTCCACTACCATGGTTCTCTTTTACTCTTTTCCGGCTTTTGCTGCGTTTTTCTCACCCCTGATCTTCAAAGAGTCCATTACTTGGACTGAAATCCTCTGCATCTTTGTCGCGCTCATTGGAGTGGCAGTTCTTTTCGATTTTCAACTCCAGGGTGGTTTCCTCGGTCAAGTTGTGGCATTAGTGGGTGGCATTTTTGCAGGATTGACTGTGGCCATCATTAAAGAATTGCGTGAGAAAAATGGCCCGGTGGTGATATATGTCTATTTCTGCCTCATGGGAACTCTTATCTCTTTCCCCGCATTTGTCGCTAATCCACAGATTCCACGCGTGACAGTTGAGTGGGTCATGCTAGGCGGCATTGTCTGTTTATCCCTAATGGCCCAACTGCTGATGAATAAGGGATTTCGTTACTGCAAAAGTTGGGAAGGCGGTCTTTTTCTGATGGCTGAGGTCGTATTCGTGTCACTTTTTGGTATTTTCTTCCTGGACGAGCTGGTGAGCTGGCGGTTCTGCATAGGAGGTCTTCTAATCCTAGGTAGCGCCGTTGCCCTCAACCGTGGCAATGCTCGTAGGATCTCCCACCGCGGAATTGCCGGCAGTGAGAGTTAATCGGTTGCCGTATCTTACGTATAAATTTCGGAGCTTGATGTAATGATTAAGATTCGCGAGGAACAGTCACAGGATATAAAAGCAATCCGTGAGGTGAACATACGAGCATTCGGTCAAAACCAAGAGGCCGACATCGTGGACAAGTTGCGCCAGAACTGCAACGAACTGATGTCCCTTGTGGCTATCATCCAGAATCAGATAGTTGGCCACATTCTTTTCAGCCCTGTCAAAATCGAAAGCGAGGGCAGAACGATCTGGGGAATGGGTCTAGCACCAATGGCAGTTCTGCCCAAGTACCAAAGGCAAGGAATTGGATCTGAGCTTATTCGAACCGGTATCGTAAAACTGAAGAGTAAAGGTTGTCCATTTGTCATCGTTTTGGGCCATGCTGATTATTATCCTCGGTTTGGCTTTAAACCAGCGAGTGGCTTTGGTATTCAGAGTGAGTGGGACGTGCCAGCCGACGCGTTTATGATATTGTTACTCAATGAATCTGAAATTCGTGGTTGTGCGGGAGTAGCTAGGTATCGGCCAGAATTCGCCGAAGGGAGGTGAAGCGCCGAACATCAGGATGCGCAGTCGGACGGGGCAGAAAATTCTTTTCGTTTTTCAGTACTGAGTTCGAAAGGTCAAACACAAAGCCACGGCTCAGCCCCGCCGCTGAGCTCGGCCGTTAGCCATCCATGAAACCAAATAAACGAAGGAGTAGGTTGCAATGATCAAATTAGTCATGTGCTTGTGCCGCCACCCAGATATGTCCCGGAAACAGTTTCAAGATTATTGGCTTAATAATCATGGTCCGCTTTTCCAAAAATCTGCGGACACTTACAAAGCAAAGAGATACGTGCAAGACCATACAGTTGATACGCCGCTCAATGATAATATCCGCGCATCAAGAGGGATGGCGCAAGAATACGATGGTGTCGCTGAAGTCTGGTTTGAGTCAGAAGAAGAGCTGATTGAGGCAATGAGCTCACCAGAAGGGCAAAAGCTTAGCGCAATCTTACTCGAAGATGAAGTCAAGTTTATAGATCATGCCAAGTCAACTGCTTTCATTACTGTAGAGCATGTCTTTTAAAGGGCTAACAAGCGCATGCAGTCGGACGGGGCAAACAGCTTCTTTCGTTTTTCAGTGCTGAGTGAACATTACTTTAATCCACAATCCATACTTTTTAATCCTGCTACCGTATATCGTAGTTTTGCCTTTGGAGTATGATATCGATGGTTCTGCATTAACCGGCAACAATTGAAAAGGTCAGAATCATCAACATCTCCAGAACATATCATCCAATCAGGAAGTGCAGGTTGTCCCACAATGCCGCCTGCTGTATGATTCCCGGATAAGGATCCCATATTGCCATGGGTGGTTGCGCATGGATACTAGGAATCTTTCGGAAACGACAGCCGCTTGGATAACCAATATAGTGCTTGATTTTGTTGCTACCTCACCTCTAAATACATTGGGGCTTCCTGGCGGTGAGGTCGCATGGGATGCACCCATGGTGGGCTTTTGCCGGGGTGATGATCCCATCTATCTTGAGTTCAGAAACCACATTGGCGATTTTTACTGGACCCCGCTGGAAATCTTTCAACTGACCTTTCCGACTGTGGAGACGATTGCGGAAGATTTAACCGTGATCAGCTGGATACTGCCCCAAACGCAAACAACAAAAGATGAAAACGCTGTTCAGAAGGTTTATCCTTCACGACGCTGGGCAGCAGCCAGGGACACCGGTGAGAAGTTCAATGTTACCATACGCGAGCACGTGGTCAAGACTCTGCTCCAGGCTGGTGTGGAAGCGGTGGCGCCCATGCTTTCACCCCACTGGTCACGGCAAACTTCTGAGCGTTACGGTTTCGCTTCTAACTGGTCTGAGCGCCACGCTGCCCATGCGGCAGGTCTGGGCACTTTCGGGCTTTGCGACGGTCTCATCACCCCCCTTGGCAAGGCTATCAGGGCCGGTTCAGTGGTTGCCAGACTAGAGGTGCACCCCACCCCCCGACCCTACCGGGATCACCACGCCTATTGTCTTTTCTATAGTCATGGCATCTGTCAGAAATGTGTCGGGCGCTGTCCAGTTCAGGCCATCAGTTCCGAAGGCCATGATAAGGTCAGATGTCAGAGTCACATTGAGAAGGCAAAGAGCTATGCCCGCAAAAAATACGGTTTGGAAAACAAGGTGGGCTGCGGGCTGTGCCAGGTAGGAGTACCCTGTGAATCGCACATTCCCTCGCCCGACGAGGGATAATACGACGGCCGTAAAGGGGGACGGTCATGCGATTATGCGTTTGTCATAATCATCTATGAAGGGCGCAGTCTCCGTTTAACGTTTATGTGTCCCGGTCGGTGGTTGGATCAGGCTAATTTTTATCGCATAGCGCAGGGTGTAAGGAATAGAGCAGGTCTCATTAATCATTTCTCATTTCGCATTTGTTCATTTCTCATTAGTCATTAGGCTACGCCGTCATTGGGACACTACGCTACGCTGTCAGTTGTTGTAAGAGGTAAGGGCACTAAAAATGGTGCGGGCAAACCGGTATTACTTTCCATACCATCACATCTGCAACAGTCTGGTCCGACTCCAATTAGATTAGACCCCCAGCCTGTGCTTCTTGAGCTTGATGACAACTACGGATCCATCCGGCGGCAGCAAGTTTCTGTTACCCATGAAGGAGACTTCCCCCCTTTTCTCGACGGCACCGTAGGTATAGGTGAAATTGCTTGCGATACCCACAGGGCAGCTGTCCAGGCAAAGCAGGCACCCTGTTCTTTTCTTCAGGGCAGCCGGCAGGTTGCCCCCGAAACGCACTATAAGCGGCTTTCCGTTGCTGTCCGTTATCACTTCATCAAGATCGTACTCCCTTTCGGCTCCTTCCCAGGTAACCGACACTAAGAGGACATCACCCTGGACGTGGGTCTTTTCCTTATTTTTGAAGGTCATGTTCTCTCCGGCTTTGGCACCGATCTCTACCAAAGCTGTGTGAAACGGTTCCACGTCGACCAGGGCACGAAAAACTGATTTGTTCGCGTTGCTTCCGCCCTCAAAGACAACAGCGTGTCGTGCCGGCGTATAAAAATACTTGCCGTTGACTTCCGCCAGCAAGGAGACGGTCTCTTTTGCTTGATCGACCATAATGGGGTTAGCCTTGGTTAAGCCTTCCATTTGGCCGGAAGCAATTGCAAGGCCGCAAGTGATGAGAACCAATAAAAGTAACTGAACAATCGCGACAACACTCAATGATTTCTTCATGACTTGATTCTCCCGTGAAATTTGGAAGGGTACCTGAGAGGGGAAAAAATTAATACGGTACTATAACCTGCGTTTGATCCGGAGTCAACGGGTGGAACCTTAATAAAGTATGCCAATAGTGTATGGATCTCCGCGATAATCATAGAGCTCTACTGAAATTATTTGGATTAGAAAAATCTAGAAGTCAAAGATACGTTTCAAAGCAGATTAATCTTAATAAAAAGGGCTCGCATTAATAATAAAGGGGTCAGGTCTCCGTTTAACGTTTATGTGGACCGGTCGGTGGTGGGATCAGGCTAATTTTTATCGCATAGCGCATAGCGCATAGCGTAGGGCGTAAGGCGTAAGGCGCATCCTTCGACCCATTCGATAAACCCAGGGCAGGCCTACTCAGGACAGGAGGGGCAAGGCATGGGGCAGGTCATTTCTCAGTGGTCATTTGCCTTCGGCGTCATTAAGTCATTACGCTACGCTGTCATTTGTTGTAAGAG
>CAYFXH010000189.1:5107-6881 GCA_964346905.1 uncultured Desulfobacteraceae bacterium
TCAGGCGAGGCGGGCGGGGAAAGCCGCTCCCACAGAGGCTGGAGTTGAAGGAGCGTTGCGCTGTCATTGGGCACTTTAAGATTTCGGATTTCGGATTTCGGATTTCGGAGGGCATGGAGCATGGGGCATAGAGCAAGGAGCCAGCCCTTCGACTCCGCTCAGGGCAGGCTTACAGCTAGCAGCAGGCAGCAAGAGGGCAGAGGGCAGAGGACAGAGGACGGAGGGCAGAGGACGGAGGACCCCAGTGAAATAGTCGCCATAGGCGCCCCAGTTGAATATTTAAAGATTCAACGGGGCAAGCATTTCACGGGGTAAACATGGGGCATGGGGCGGGTCATTGGTCATTACTCATTTCGCATCTCTTCATTTCTCAGTGGTCATTTGCCTCCGGCGTCATTAGGTCATTACGCTGCGCTGTCTTTGTTGTAATAGGGAAGGGTACTAAAGACGGCGGGCGCGAATCGGCGTCATCTTTCGGGTAATCACACCTGGCATACAGTTCTATGGTGTAGTCCGATCACTTGCCATAACAAGATAAATTTCTTCTGCACACCTCTCGAAAAAATCGCTTAGAAAATTCCCTGAGCCTATGATAAAAGATAACCATCTTTGCTATGCGAGGACCCCACCTTTCGAATTTGTACTCACCGGCTAGGGAGCCTCTTCTGCGAAACACCCTAATTACAAAGGAGCTTGACCCATGATTAAGGAGATCACTGCGCAGGAACTCAATCCCGAGCACTTCATCAAGGAGAAGATCAAAGACATCCAGGACATGGTTGGGGACGGAATGGCGATCAATGCCCTATCGGGAGGCGTAGATTCATCCACTGTGACCATGCTTGGGCATAAGGCTCTGGGCAAGAGCCTCAAGACAGTTTTTGTTGAAAACGGCCTTATGCGTGAGGGAGAGGCCGAGCAGGTCGTGGCCCTTTTCCAAGAGTTCGGCGTGGAGGTAGAATTGGTGGATGCGCGCCAAGAGTTCTTTGCTGCGCTGGAAGGAGTCGAAGACCCGGAAGAGAAGCGCGAGGCCATTACCCAGACCTTTTACCGAACCGTGTTCGGTCGCATAGTCAAGGAAAGTGGAGCGAAGTATCTACTGCAGGGAACTATTCTGACCGATGTAGACGAAACCGTTGCAGGGATAAAGCGGCAGCACAATGTATTCGAGCAACTCGGGATCGACCCGCAAGAGGCTTTTGGCTACCGCATAATAGAACCGCTCGTTCAGCTTCGCAAGGACGGGGTTAGAATGATTGGTAAGGCTCTTGGTCTCCCGGCCGAACTGTTCGCGCGCATCCCCTTTCCGGGACCAGCCCTTGCCGCACGCGTGATAGGCGCGGTGACCCCAGAGCGCATCGAGACGGTGCGCAAAGCAACGGTCATTGTCGAGGGGTTGCTGAAAGCTACCGATGCATTCCAGTATATGGCGATCCTTCATAAAGACCGCGTGACCGGCATGCGCGACGGTAATCGCGATTTCGGCCAACAGATTGAGGTGCGTTGCTGGGAGAGCGTTGATGCGCGGACGGCAACACCGACTCACCTCTCATTCGAAATCCTTGAAAAGCTCGCCAGCGAGATTATCCGCGATGTGCCTGGCATTGTCAGCGTCACGTACAACATAGCACCGAAACCCCCCTCAACCATCGAGGCGGTATAGGGCAAAGGGCAGGTCATTAGACATTTATCATTTCACATTTCTCATTGGTCATTTGCCTTCGGCGTCATTAGGTCATTACGCTGCGCTGTCATTTGTTGTAAGAGTACTGGA
>CAYFXH010000190.1:0-6579 GCA_964346905.1 uncultured Desulfobacteraceae bacterium
TTCGCGGAGTTTATCCTGAGCCTGTCGAAGGGCTCAGAATGACACGGTGGAGTTTCCGGATGGACACGAGTTAGTGGGCATCAGGAAAGTTCATGAACTCTTCGGGTCTGTCGTAGATCTAGCTCTCCTTGCTCCCCTTCCGCCCCACCGCCACTCCCCTCTACAAGGAGAATCTTCCACAGTGGCAGGAAGAGAAATTTTCGTTCGACCATCGGCTAAGGTCCAGCATCCATGGCTTTTTGAGGTGGGCCCTGGTTCTCCCGTGGACGTTTCAGGTACACCATGAGAATAGAGAGCGCCGCCGGGGTGACCCCCGCGATTCTAGAAGCTTGTCCCAAAGAGGTTGGCTGGACCTCGCTCAACTTCTGGCGCACCTCATTGGACAGACCAGGAATCTCTTGATAATCGAATCCGGCAGGGATATGAATTTTCTCTAGATTCTTGAATTTCTTGACCTCAGCTTCCTGCCGCTGCAGATAGCCTTGGTACTTGCACTGGATCTCCACCTGTCGCACTACCCGCTCCGGCAGTTCTGAGTCACAACCTTCGAGTTGCTCCAGGTCTCCATAGGACAATTCCGGTCGTTTCAGCAGTTGGGCCAGGGGCGCCGCAGTCTCAAGTGGTGCTGATTTTTTCTTCGCCAGCCACTGATTCACCCTACGTGAGGGCTTTATCCTGGCCCGTTCGAGACGTTGTAGTTCGTCAGCAATCTGCCGTCGACGTTCCGTAAGGTCTTTGAACGTATCGCCGTCTATGAGCCCCAATTGGTAGCCCTTTTCCATGAGGCGGAGATCTGCGTTGTCCTCCCTCAGAAGCAACCGATACTCGGCGCGGGAAGTAAAAATCCTGTACGGTTCTCTGGTACCACGAGTTACCAGATCATCCACCATTACTCCAGCATACGCCTCGGAGCGATCGAGAACAAAGGGAGGCCTTTTCTGCACCTGCAGAGCACCGTTGATTCCTGCCCACAATCCCTGGGCAGCAGCCTCTTCATAGCCAGAGGTTCCGTTTATCTGACCCGCCATGAATAGTCCCGCCACCTTCTTGGTCTCAAGGGTCGGTCGCAACTGGGTGGGTTGGACATAGTCATATTCAATGGCATAGGCGGGCCGCATGATTTCCGCCTCTTCCAATCCAGGTACTGAGCGGACGAGCTCTATCTGGAGTTCATACGGCAGACAGTTGCCGGTGCCACTGGCATAGATCTCTTCAGTGTCCAACCCCTCGGGCTCCAGGATTATCTGGTGCTGCTCCTTATGGGGGAATTTCATTACCTTGTCTTCCAGCGAAGGGCAGTAGCGGGCGGAAACCCCTTTGATGACACCGCTGTAGAGGGGAGATAAGTGGATGTTGTTCCGGACGATTTCATGGGTGCGCTGACGAGTACGTCCAATGAAACAAGACACCTGGGGCAGCGTTATGTTCTCGGTAAAGAGGGAAAAAGGACGTGGATTATCGTCACCTTTCTGTTCACTAAATTGGGAGAAATCAATGGTCGTCCGCCTCAACCTTGCGGGTGTTCCGGTTTTCATCCTTCCCATTTGGAAGCCAAGGGTAGCCAGATTGTCAGCTAGACCATTTGCAGGAAACTCGCCTGCTCGCCCTGAGGGGATTTGCTGGTTACCTATGTGAATCAAACCATGGAGAAAAGTGCCGGTGGTAAGCACCACCACCGGAGCCAAAAATTCCACACCCAGATTGTCCCGAACTCCAACTACCCGCCCCCCGTCGACCAGAACCTCTTCAACCAACGTCTGCTTGATATCCAGATTCTCCTGGTGTTCTAAAACTGACTTCATTTTCGCACGGTAGAGCACTTTGTCGTTTTGACAACGGGTTCCCTGGACTGCCGGCCCCTTGCGCGTATTGAGGATACGGAACTGGATGCCGGTCTGATCCGCCACTTTGGCAATCTCCCCACCAAGTGCATCCACCTCCTTCACCAGGTGCCCCTTCCCCAACCCGCCCACCGAAGGTGAACAAGGCATGTGAGCTACGGTGTCAAGATAGATGGTGAACAATAGGGTGCCACAGCCCATCCGCGCAGAAGCCAGGGCCGCCTCACACCCCGCATGGCCGGCACCCACAACGATGACATCATATGTCTTTGGATAAATACTCATGTCTCATCTAGGAAAGCCGGTCCTTATAGCACCATCTTCGCTGGGCCAGGTGAGAGCTCAATGGCTTTACCAACCAACGAGGTCTAAGGCACAAGGCCTAAGGCGCAAGGAAGAGCAAGTTTTCTTGCCTTGTTTCACCTGAAGCCTCATGCCTTTGGCCTTGAGCCGTCCTCCTGGGGTCAGTTCAAAGTCAGGTCCCTTGTGCCTGGATCCTTATATTTAATTTCGTCATTGGTTATGCATCATTGGATTATATATTATAATGTTCGCAATGAATACCAGTCGTTACCGAGATCTAAACTCTGCCCTCAGAGAATACTTCGGTTGCCGCGTGCAAAAAATCACGCTGGACGCCGGACTCACCTGTCCGAACCGAGACGGTGCCGTGGGAGTAGGTGGCTGCATCTATTGCAATGAACTTGGTTCGGGCACCGGCCTGTCCCGTCGATATTCCATAACTGAACAGTTGAAGCGGGGCAAGGAGCGTTTACGTCGCCGCTACCGGGCGGAAAAATTCATCGCTTACTTCCAGTCTTTCTCCAATACCTATGGCCCACTGGACGAGCTCCAACGGCTCTACTCTGAAGCTCTTGCCGTAGAGGACGTCGTGGGTCTTGCCGTCGGCACTCGGCCTGACTGCGTGCCTGACAGGGTTCTGGACATGCTGGCAGAGTTAAACCAGCAGACATATGTATGGATCGAATACGGCCTTCAATCCATACATGATCGCACCCTTACGCTGATCAATCGGGGCCACAACGTCGCCGCTTTCATGGATGCAGTGGAGCGCACGCGTAACCGCGGTCTCGACATCTGCATCCATATCATTCTGGGACTGCCAGGTGAGGGCAAACCGGATATGTTGTCCACGGCGCGAGCTCTGGCTAAACTCGACATCCAAGGGATCAAGATTCATCTGCTTTATGTGATCCAGTCCACACCACTTGCTGATCTTTATCAGCGGGGCGGCTACCGCTGTCTAAGCCGTGAGGAGTATGTGGATATCGTCTGCGAGTTTCTTGCCTTGCTCCCGCCACAGGTGGTAATTCATCGACTCACCGGCGATCCTCACCCTCATGAGCTCCTAGCCCCGAAGTGGGCGCTAGAGAAACAGACCAATTTGCAGGCCATTCGTGACACCTTGGAGAGTCGCGATCTCTGGCAGGGAAAATATTTCAGAGGACAGTAGCCATCAAGCAGATAGTAGATGCCAAGTACACTCAACTCCCCAAAGATCGCCGCCGGCCGTAGTCGGTTGTCGGTGGTCCGTTGCATATTTCATAAGATATACTTGCATTAATGACGTAACTTGCTAACATCTCTCACTATCGCATTGAGATGGATTGTAATACCGACGCCCTGCAACTGACGACGGAAGACGTATAACAGACGGGTATCTGCCGCTGTAAGAACCATTGACTATGGAGACTTCCACCCTGCATCAGAACTCCCCGCGCCCGTGGATCGGTCCGTTTCTTTTTCTCAACACCCTCATCTTCTTGGTCTTTTCCAATGTCGCCTTTTTCTACCTTTATCCTCTTTACCTTCACGCAATTGGGAGCAGCAAGACTACCATCGGGTGGGTCATGGGACTCATGCCCATCAGTACTGTTGTTAGCCGGCCATACATGGGCAAACTGGTGTCGCGCAAGGGTGAGCAATGGGTCATCCTTTTAGGTGTTATCATTATTTTCCTGAGCTCCCTTGCCTACCACGGGCTCCAGCGAGTGGCTTGGCCCATGGTCCTGGTACGCATCTCTCATGGTGTGGGTTTTTCTGCCTTTATCTCCGCCTCTTATACTGCCGTGGCCCAGTGGGTTCCAGCGAACCGTAGAGGCCAGGCCTACAGCTATACGGGAGCTACCATCCTGGCCGCTGTGGCTCTCATGCCCTTAGCAGGTGAACATCTCGTTAAGGGTTTTGGGTATCCGGCATTATTCAATAGCGCAGCTGCTGCCGTGTTTCTCGCTGCTCTTTTGACCTTTGCTCCAGCTACAAGTCGCAGCATTGCACCAAGCAGCTACGAAGGTATGCTTCGCTATGGTCCATTACTGAGACGGCGCTCCACTTGTCTCCTGCTTCTGGCAATCTTGCTCTTCGTCCAAGGTCACGCCACGGTGCTCAATTTCATTGCACTCCAGGCTGATAGACTCGGTCTGCCTCCTGGTTACTATTTCGCGGTGGCGGCATCCCTCGCTTTTATCTTGCGGCTAGTGGCTGGATCGTTCATCGATCGCTACGGCAAGAAGTTGTTCATGAAGGGTTCGTATGTTTTCTTCGGGGCGGGTATTTGCTTCATTCCTCTGATCTCACGCCCACCGATGTTTTATGCCTCCGCTCTTCTCTACGGTATTGGTCTCGCTTTCCTCTTTCCCGCGGCCATTGCCTTGGCCGCGGACCAGGCGAAAGCGCCGGAGGAACTCCCCGGCATGATGAGTCTGGCCACCGCAATCTTCGACTTAGGTTTCATCAGCGGCACAGTGCTTTCCGGCTGGTTTGCCGATCTTTTTTCTCTGGACACATTGTTCCTGACCGTGGGAGCTCTGACTTTTGTCGGTTTTGCTCTCATGTTCTCCCCGATTTACGAAGTGAAAACCCCGTGAACGACATCTACGATCTTGCCTCCAAGCTTCTGAATATATCCCTTAAGATCCATTTTTATCTCTCACAGGGCTGACGGAGAACTCAGAGAACTCAAGCACATACGAAGCAATCCATACATGACTATAAGAAGAAGGATCGCTGCGGATGCACCAACGTATCTTTCTCTGGGTCCGCTGAGAACTCGAGCTCCCAGAGGGAGCGGAAGCCAGCAACAAAAACTCATACAATTCAACTACTCTCCCACGTGGTGATGAAGCCGTCAGTATCGCTTGGCTCGGAATGACAAAATATGTCAGTTACCGCCGCACAGGGTCGGGAGTTTGCAGAGTAGAGCCGCCGCAGCTATGCGTCGCAATCTTTTTATCGTTATGAAAATATTACAAAAATAATAATATCAAAAGCGGTCATCTTAGTTGGCACCACTCATGCAGTAAGCCCGGGATACTCGAGAAGTCTACTGGTATTAATCAAGAAACGCTGAAAGGACAGGGGAAACGTCATGTGTAACCTGGAAAGGGCTGTTAAGGAAGCAGAGATTCTCAAGTGGGCTCAGGCAAACCGCGGGTGTAAGATTACTGAGGTGCCCCATTCGGTGATTATGACCCTCATGGAAGACATCGTCTATTTTGGTTGTCATCTCATCGAACAACTTGTCATGGCTCTCAATGGCTCCTGGGGAGCAGTTATGCAAGATGGCTATCTTGAGAACGCCGCTGAGAAGCTCATGACCAATGTGTTGATTGCCAGCCTCTATGAGGATGGCTATATCGAGATTCCCCGTGGCTTGGTGGACGACCCCCGCTTATTTGATTTCGATCACGAACTCGATGTTCAGGTAAGTCTGACCCCCTCCGGGGAGGAAGCTCAGGTCTGGGAGGAACTCAATCTGTTAGAGCCTACCTCCCATCAGGTTGAACTACAGTAACTCTTAAGACAACTACAGCACCGCACAGACACATCGTGCCACTATCCGCGCAGACCGCGCAAAGAAAGGGCCCGGGGTTCATTGAATCCCGGGCCCTTTCGCTATTATCCACCGCTTGAAGGTTAGACCCTCTGCATAGCAACCCTGTGGGAGTGGCTTTCCAGCCGTGACTCTTCCCTTTGCTCCAGAGATCAATCGCGGCTAGAAAGTTGCTCCCACAATTTTTCTGCCCTCAATGCGTTTTAGAATTACTCAATCTCAATAAAAAGTATGGACCTCGCCCTCCAGTACAGCACCTTGTTCCCAATCGAGAAAGCGTGTCCTTATATGTGCCTCGAGGCTTGCTGAATTTCTGACCTTTAAGCGGTTGGTTACCTCAACCTCCCCCTCAATCTTGCCGGCCACTGTAAGGTCATTCGCTTTGACCCTCCCCTTTACTATTCCCTCAGGGTAAACATGGAGAGTTCCCTTGGTGATGATGGTCCCCTCGAATCGCCCAGCAATAAACACATCCTTTTCGCACTCGATGGTTCCTGTCATCACGCTATTTGCGCCGACAATATTCATCGTCGAATCCTTACGCAAGATGAAAAGCAGACCTTCAGGCCTGTTGCTACACTCACCCTATCTAGGGTGAGCTCGCCTCTTCTTCATGACCTCGCGACAGTTTACCCGAATGATGCAGTGAGTGCGGAACGTGCAATATATTTCAGGGTCAGTGCAGATCTGACAATTTGCTAGACGTTTCCCACAGTAGCCATATTCGTACTTGTTACCGTAAAGTAGAGCATTTCCTTTTGGATGATAGCGGCGGTGAAACGTTTCCACCTCAACGGAAGCAGCCTACTCAAAAAATCCCTCTACGTCAAGCTGAAGCAGCACAGGAGTTTTCCCAAAAAGCCCAGGTGCTCAATAAAGCGAATT
>CAYFXH010000191.1:0-6578 GCA_964346905.1 uncultured Desulfobacteraceae bacterium
CCACAGCTGCGGAAGTGGCACAGGCCTCCCACCAGTCACTCAGAAGAAACACCAGGAAAGGCCAGCTCGTCTTGTTCAGTAGCTGAATTTTCGGGGAAACTGCTGATAAGGCCAGTTTTCCTTGACAGGCTAAAACAGCGTTTCTATAATAATTAGATTTATTGATTTATCAAAATCTTACGGTCAGCATCGACTATGTTTGAAAATCTAACCGAAAAATTCAACCGAACTTTTAAGCGCCTCAAAGGTCAGGGGAAGCTTTCTGAAAAGCACATCAAGGAAGCGCTCCGCGAGGTCCGCCTTGCCCTGCTAGAGGCGGACGTTCACTACAAAGTGGCAAAGCAATTTGTGGCTGATCTGTCCGAGCAGGCCGCGGGCAGTGCGGTCATGGAAAGCCTCACCCCAGGTCAGCAGGTGATCAAAATCGTCCGTGAGGCCTTAACCCAACTCATGGGCAGTGAGGCTGCGCCCCTGGAGCTCACCGGCCGTACCCCTCTCGTGTTCATGCTGGTGGGGCTTCAGGGATCCGGCAAAACCACCACCGCCGGCAAACTCGCCCTTCACCTCAAAGAGCTCAACCGCAAACCGTGCCTGGTGCCGACAGACGTGTATCGCCCAGCCGCCATCGATCAACTCTACACCCTGGGGAAGCAGCTAGGGATCCCGGTTTTTCCTGCCAGCACTCAGATGGACCCTGTGGAAATTGCCGTCTCGGCTCTTGGATATTCGGGCCAGCAGGGCTGCGATATCCTTATTGTTGACACTGCCGGCCGTCTGCACATTGATACCGACCTGATGAATGAATTGGAACAGCTCAAATCCAGACTCAATCCCCGGGAGATACTCCTGGTAGCTGATGCCATGACAGGCCAGGATGCGGTGCAGATAGCCGAAGCTTTCAACCAGGCACTCGATCTCACCGGGATCATTCTGAGTAAAATGGATGGCGACGCCCGTGGAGGTGCTGCCCTTTCCATGCGGACCGTAATTGGCAAACCCATTAAGTTTTGCGGCGTCGGCGAAAAACTTGATGCGCTGGAAGCGTTTCATCCAGAGCGCATGGCCTCTCGCATTCTGGGGATGGGTGATGTGCTTTCCCTTATCGAAAAAGCCGAGAAAACCTTTGATGCCAAACAGGCGGAGAAACTCCAAGAAAAACTCTTGACGGACGCTTTTACCCTGGAAGATTTTCGCGACCAGTTACAGCAGATAAAAAAGATGGGCTCTTTGGATCAGATTTTTGGCATGTTACCGGGTATGGGCAAACTGAAGCAGCTACGCAGCCTGCAACCTGATGAGCGTGAACTGGTTCGCACAGTGGCAATCATCAATTCCATGACCCCGGAGGAAAGGCGCAAACATACGATCATCAACGCCAGTCGTCGCAGGCGTATAGCCCAGGGTAGCGGCACCTCGGTGCAAGAGGTAAATAAACTTCTCAAAAACTACGCTCAGATGAGGAAAATGTTGCAAAAGCTAAGCAAGGGTGGTAAAGGCGGTATGCGACTGCCGCGAGGCGGTATGCCTTTCCCTTTCCAATAACGAAATATTCACTTGCCTGAGTAGGTAGACCGTAACGAACCATTTTGATGGGCTCACGTTCGATGTGAAGGAGCAATATGGCTGTACGAATTCGACTCACCCGTAAAGGAACCAAAAAGAGACCATTTTACCGGATTGTAGTGGCTCATTCTGAGGCGCCAAGAGACGGAAAGTTCCTAGAAATTATTGGCACCTATAATCCTTTGACCGATCCCGTAGAGGTGCAAATAGATCCGGAGCGGCTTCGGGTTTGGCTCGACCGCGGCGCCCAGCCATCAGATACCGTGAGAAGCTTAATCAAACAAAAAGGTTTGCTCTCTGGTTCGGTCTAAGGTCGGGACCTCCATTTCGAGGAGGAAATTAGAGAAGTTCCAGAACAACGGTAAGGAGAAGGACGGAGCGGTTGCTAGGGGCTCTCCGCAAGCCAGCGTTGTTTACATGTCGTCATTGCCACATAGTAACAACCTGATAAGAGCCAGACCCATCTTACCCACTTGGCTTCGTGGAGGTCACCATGTTGAAGGAACTCATTGAGTTGATAGCTAAAGCGCTGGTGGATCAACCGGAACTGGTTGAGGTTTCAGAGCTAGAAGGAGAGCAGACTTCTGTCATCGAACTGCGGGTGGCCAAGGAAGATCTCGGAAAGGTAATCGGCAAACAAGGGCGCACTGCCCGGGCGATGAGAACCATACTGAGTGCTGCATCCACCAAGATCCGCAAGCGGGCGGTGCTCGAAATTATCGAATGAAAGCGATGATCGCCGACCCACCGCTCCCCATCGGCAAAGTGGTCAAAGCCCACGGATTGAGAGGGCACCTGAAGGTGCTCCCGTATGGTGAGACCCTTTCGAGCCTTGCCGCCGGGGAAGAGATCACTGCCTGTCTGTCAGATGGCACCTCGCTGCGATTAACTGTTCTGGAGATCCGTCCCCACCAGAAAGCCTTTCTCTTGCTCAGCAGAGAGTTCAGCACGGTGGAGGAGGCGCGCAGCCTGGTAGGCGCAGAGCTCTGTGTGCCCGAATCGCGGCTGCCCCCCACCGTCCCTGACGAGTTTTACTGGTACCAGCTCATAGGGCTTGAAGTGGTGAGCACCGATGGCCGGAAGCTGGGAACCATAGAAGAGATTCTCGAGACCGGGAGCAACGACGTCTATGTAGTGCGCCACGAAGGCGAGGAAATTCTTGTTCCGGCCATTGAAGAGGTTGTCCTCAAAGTCGATCTTCAGCGGCGGCTCATGACAGTCGATCTCCCGGAGACGCTCTAACAGTCACATGATCATTGACATTTTGACCATATTTCCAGGCATGGTGGCAGCGCCGCTCCGAGAAAGCATCATCGGCAAGGCCATAGATCGCAAGCTTATTGACGTCCGCATCACAAATATACGCGATTTCGCCACTGACAGGCATCATACCACTGACGACCGACCCTTCGGTGGTGGCAGTGGTATGGTGATGAAAATGGAACCCCTGGTTGCGGCCATTAATCTTGTGCGGGATTCTGACCCCGCAGCCAGGGTGATACTTCTGAGCCCCCAGGGGAGAATTTTCACGCAAGCAGTTGCTCTTGAACTCAGCCGGCTGAGTCATCTATGCCTGGTCTGCGGTCGATATGAAGGGGTTGATGAGAGGATCCGTCGCCACTATGTGGACGACGAAATCTCCATCGGAGACTATGTTTTAACTGGGGGCGAATTGCCAGCCCTGGTTGTTCTGGACAGTGTGGCCAGGCTGGTCCCCGGTGTTCTCGGCAGTGACGAGTCCATAACCGAAGAAAGCTTTGTGGGTGGTCTGTTGGAGTACCCTCACTATACCCGGCCGGAGGTCTTCGAAGGTCATCGAGTTCCTGAAATTCTTCTCTCCGGCAACCATGGTGCCATCCGCCGCTGGCGTCGCCAACAGTCCCTTTTGCGCACCTGGCAAAGGCGGCCTGACCTTCTGAAAGAAGAGGCACTGAGCAGCGAAGACAAGGAACTGCTTGGTGAAGCCATCGAAAGGGAAACAGAGGATTGAGGGATTTAGGGAACCGGGTATCCGCCCTGAACGGGTGGGGACTGAATGGAGCGCAGCGAGCCCGAAAAATCTAGGGATTCACTGCCTCGGTATTCTCAATCCTCAATTGCTCCATTCCTGCATGCGGAATCTCTGAAATGAATGTCCATGTGGCGTTGCTCCATTACCCGGTGTACAACCGCCAACACCAGGTCATCGTTTCTGCGGTGACCAATTTGGACATACATGACATTGCCCGTTCTGCCCTGACGTACGGGGTACAACGCTTTTACGTGGTCACCCCCTTGGAAGATCAGCGGCTGTTGGTGGAAAGGCTCTTGGCTCACTGGCGGGAGGGCTACGGGGCCCACGACCGTCCGGAAAGAAAAATGGCGCTGGAACTGGTGATCCTGGCTGCCTCCCTGGCTGAAGTAGTTGCCAACATTACGCATCACTTTGGCGAACAGCCGGAACTATTGGCAACCGGAGCCTCTCTGGCGGGACCAACGGTAAGCTATGCGGAGGCGAGAGAGATAATGAGCAGGGCAAAACCGCTGCTTATGTTATTTGGTACGGGATGGGGCCTGAGTAAGGAGGTACTCGAGATGGCAAATCATCGCTTGGCCCCCATCCGAGGCGTTTCCGATTACAACCACCTGTCTGTACGGTCTGCTGTCGCCATCATCTTAGACAGATTGTTGGGCCCGAATGGTGAGGAGTAATACCGAGAAATCCTGAGACAAACGATGTGGAATAGAGTAATCCGGCTCTACGAAAAGCGGACATCCCGGATCTCATATCCCGCATCGACGAACTGAATGCGTTTTGTGCTTCGTTTTGAAACCTCAAGATTGCCGGTTTTTTTGACTGGGATAGCTCACGTTGCCACCAGAGGTATAGGGCTGAACTTATTACCCAAGCGCTCTTGCCCTCTGTGACTCGGTAGATGATAAGGAGACATGATGGACACTTTGCAACTACTGGACAAAGAACAGATGCGGACCGACATCCCCCAATTCAAGGCTGGCGATACAGTTAAGGTACACGTAAGAATTAAGGAAGGAGACAAAGAACGTGTTCAGATCTTCCAGGGCGTAGTCATTCGCAAACGCAAGGGAACGGTCAATTCCACCTTTACCGTACGGAAGGTCTCTTATGGTGTGGGGGTAGAGCGAATTTTCCCACTCCACTCCCCAATGATCGACAAAATCGAGGTGGTCAGCCGTGGCCGCGTTCGTCGCTCACGCCTCTACTACTTGAGAAAACTCCGAGGCAAGGCCGCCCGCATTCGTGAACTTCGTCCCCGCTCTTAAGGTGATGCGCTCAAGGGGCAGCAGAAACCTTGGGACCAAGGGCAATCACTTGGCTTCGCCGTCATTGCGCTTCGCTGTCGTTCATAGTCATTCAGTCATCGAGTCACTAGGTCGTTTAAGGAGTAGACCACCTTATCATTGTCTCGCTTTCACCGGTAATCTATTGTTTCAGCGACCTCATGACTGGATGACGGGCTGCAAGACCAAATGGCTCAGTGACATATAGTGGTATGGACTGGAGGCAATCCAATCTGCTCTTAACCACAAGCTGACAGCTTAAGACACTGCAGAAATGGCCCCTCGGGCATCACAATCACCACTGTTCACCAGGGATCCCCTCGATCCCTGGCACTTTGAGCGCAGGGCACAGCGGCTCCGTTTTCACCGTATCGCCGGTGTAGATGAGGTGGGCCGTGGCCCTCTCGCCGGTCCGGTGGTGGCGGCGGCGGTGGTGTTGCCCTGCGGCATAGATCTCCCTGAGGTTCATGATTCGAAGCTGCTCAATCCTGCTCAGCGCCAAACGTGCTCTGAGAGGATCCGCGCCGTGGCTACAGCTATTGGTATTGGGGTAGTGAGTGCGGCAGAGATCGACCGCACCAATATCCTCACCGCCAGCCTGGAGGCCATGCGTCAGGCGGTGGCTCAAATCGACCCCCTTCCCGACTTTGTTCTTGTGGACGGCCCCTGGCCGGTGCCTATCCAACTGCCGCAACAACCTCTCAAGCGCGGCGATCGGCTGAGTATTTCTGTGGCAGCTGCATCCATTATCGCCAAGGTGCATCGGGATGCAATGATGGTTGGTTATCACCAGATGTATCCGCAGTACAACTTCGCTCAAAACAAAGGCTATGGTACCAAGGAGCACCGCGCCGCTCTGACCCGCTTCGGTTCTTGCCCATTGCACCGACAGACGTTCCGGGGAGTGCAGCCTACGGTTACCAATGAAGACCGTGAGTGTTTCGCCGCTGAACAATGTAATGCAACTAAGAAAGAACCCGCTTCCAAGGGACGTGGCTTTGACCCTCCCCCTGAGGGGGCATGAACGGTCTTTCCTTCTGTGCAGAGCTCATTGGAGTCATGGAGTTTCGGCGAACTGGAGTGATGATTATCTCAGATTGCAGATTGCAGCATGGTATACATTGCATATTTCAAGTCACTTCAATCTGAAATCTAGAAATCAGCAGTCATAAAGACATAAAGACTGGAGCACTCCGTTAGGCCCCCTTGAGGGGCAAAGCCCATTGACACCGATCACTTTTAAAGGAAGTGCTTTAAGGCATAGCTCCAGGTCCAGCGTAGATGATTTCCCGGGATGCAATAGCTCATCATGGATAAAATCGGCAAGCCAACTGGTGGTGGTTTGAGACGCCACCTCAGCCAGGGATATGAAGGCGAGCAACTAGCTGTCCGCCACCTGAAGCGGCTGGGTTACCGCATTATCTGCCGTAACTATCGCTGCCCCCTGGGTGAAATTGATATTGTTGCCCGTCACCGTGGCGTCCTCGTCTTTGTGGAGGTAAAGTCTCGCAGAAGTGAAACCTTTGGTTCGGCCAAGATGTCGATTACTCCCGCCAAAAAGCACAAGCTCAGCCAGGTTGCCTGGCATTATCTTCAACAGCACGACCTTACCGAAACGAGCGCCAGATTCGATGTGGTAACCGTCAGCGCCATCCAAGGTTCACCGCATTGTGAGGTCATCGAAAACGCCTTTGAGTCAACGTATTAGAGCTGTC
>CAYFXH010000192.1:0-6552 GCA_964346905.1 uncultured Desulfobacteraceae bacterium
CCCAGACAGATATGGTGAACTCTCGATCGAGCATTTCCCAGACGCCAACTCTTTCTAGTGGAATTGGCTCGTCGCAAAGACTTATGGATTTTGGCAGGCGAAAGGATTCAAAGTCAGAGCTAGGGGGTTTTTGGGGAAGGAAGGCACAGGACGGCAGGAGGACCACCGTCATATTCAGAACCAGAAGAAAAGCGGTCAGTCTGAAAAGGAAGATTAGGGTACGCATACATACTCCCGTCAGAAAAAATTTTGTCCCATGTCGAAACCGTTGCTTCAGTCGATTTGAGATACGTACAGTGTCTCTGTTCACTAGTGAAATTGACGCCTATATCAGCGTTCCGAGTCAGTTGTTTTGTATGTATGTATAAGCAGAGTTGGTGCCAAAAGTTCGAAGTACTATAAAACTTCAGATATTTAACTATTTACGAATATGATGTTGATCCAAGACACCTGGCTAGCTTACGAAACTTGACCAAATGGCCAAATGTGGTCTGGCCAAAAGGCCATTTCAGGACTACCGCTTGTGTAGGCTGGGAACGGTTTTACATCAACATTGAGAAGTCGCACGATTCGCCCATAATGTAGACTGGTGCGCCACCCGCAGGGAATAGTGCGAATTTTTCTATGATCTGATCTTGGTTTCAGGGAAGCAAGAGCGGGTAAGATACATCTGAGCGGCAAGGGATCAAACAAATCTGAAGCCGCTTTGAACAAAGGCCAAGGTGGTGAACGTTAAGGAATAGACTCGAAGAACAATGTGAGGTGAGGATTGAAGAAGGGAGTACTGGAGGTTGCTGTAACCATGTACTTAGGGAGTAAACAGGAGCAAATTGTTAATCTTCTCTCAGCTTACATTTCATAATGTAAAAATCGCTGCTGTTGGACGCTAAAGGAATTCTGGACTTAATTTCGAAGCCAACTTTCTTATACAACGATATCGCTGGCTCCCATACAACGTCAACAACCACATCAATGTCGACAATTTCTCTATCTTTTAAGATATCAAATAACTTATAAAGCAGATTTGTGGCAATACCTTTGCGCCTATATTCGGGATGAACAGCAATTTTTAGAAGGGTAGCACTGATGTTTCTGTAACAGCAACCGGCAATCAAAAAACCATATACGTCATCTTCACCAAAGATAAGAAAAATTTCCTTTGATAGTGTTTCGATGAATTCATATTCCCATGGATTTGAGAATGAAAGTTTTTCAATTTCTACGACTTTTGCTAGATCTTCTTGTTTAGCTAATCTCACACTCATAGCTTATCTCATATATCTTTCGTTAATTGCCCAAATCGTTTCTCTCAATTTCCAGCCCACATTATTCACATCAGATAATACCTACTTTAATTCTTTGATGGCTGCTAAGTAAAGACTGTGAAGCTTGTACTCATTGTCGATCATGATACGACTGATCTTGCCGAAATGGCTCTGGAGAATAGCAGAGGCTTCTCCCCAAGTCCCCCTCAAGCGTTGGGGGTCAAGTTTCTCTTCCTTGATCTTTTTCTTAAACAAATCAATCGTAAGCCTGTCTGTCATCTCGGTGACATCTCTTATAGTTTCTTCGCTCCTTCTCATACCTTCTTTCCCTGCACAACACGAGAGTTCTGAAGGAATTTGGCTTTATCCAGGTTGGAATTAATTTTTGCGGCGACCAGGAATTTCTACATCTATATGACTGGAATTGCTTTAAAATACGTCACCCACTGGTTAATGTCAATGAAAAACTCATCTTTTGCTGGGACCTCCAAGCAACAATAGAGCCAATGGAAAGCGCAACTTTTTGCAAGTTACAGGAGCCACCCTTGCTAATCTACCCCGCATGTTGGTGGTAGAGAGGAGGCCGCCCTGCATCAGATCTTTTCATCCAGCAAGCGCGCCAGCATAGCCAGGTGAACCTTTTCTTCTTGGGCGATCTTGAAGAGCACCTCCTTTGTCTCCGCGTTCGCACTTCTGTGCGCAAATCGAAGGTAGAGGTCTAAGGCTTGGGTCTCCAGCATCATTGCCAATTCCATCACATGAGATACGGTCTGCAAAAACGGTTCATTCCGAACCATAAACTCCGCCATGTCGAAACCGCCCTCCATGATACTTTGGCCGATTTCTGCTTCAGCTGGCTCCAGGGCCCCTGCCAGTGATTCGATCTCCTCGCTTAGTTCGCGGATTGTTTGTTTGTGTTTATCCTCAATGCTGACCAGCTTGCGGAAAAGCTCCTCAACTTCCTGGTCCTGAGTTCGGTGGTGCATTTCTTTATAGAACGTTTGCAAAGAGTCTTCCATGGTGTAGGCAAGTGCAAGTATCTCGGCCGGGGTTTCATCACCCCGAACCATATGTACATGTAGCTCCTGCGGACCTGTGGCCGTAAGCCCCTGCCATGCCTTGATACCTCCTTTAAGATTATAAATCTCCTTGAACCCCTGGCCAGATAGCAATTGAGCCGCAACGCGACTCCGCCCGCCTGCGGCTCAATACACAATGACGGGTCTCGCGGGGTCCAATTCATTGAGCGAATCACCCAATTCGGCTAAGGGGACCAACTGAGCCCCCGGGATGTGGGCTTGCTCGTACTCTTTTGGCTGGCGCACGTCCAGAAGTGTAAATGTCCCCTCCTTGTTCTTTTCCAGAAAAGTCTTGGCCTTCTCCGAATTCATTGACTTTACTGGCGTGAAAAGTCTCTTCAAACGCATCATCTTTGCCTCCAGGAATACTTTGATTGGAATGATGGTGGACTGTTTCTGCGATTTTTTCTTTTTTTATCGAGTAGCCAAACATCTCTGCAGGAGTAGGGTGGCACCAGTCGGCAGCGAAGAAAGAAGAGGTTGTTACGTTGCAGATCAAAGCTCCTTGCACTCGCCCGAGACCTGGTACCTTCTCATGAACTTTTTGTCCAGATAATTCTTAAAAATAAACGCAAGTCTTCCCTCCCACACCCAGTTGTTCCTCCAGTAAATCGCCCTACCATCGCCGAGGTTGAAAAGCAGCAAGTAGATGTCACCCGGCTTGAAACGCTCCATCTTCCCACCCTCCAGGGCGGCCATCAGGTTGTGATAGAGGATGGGGTTCTGACGAACCGCATGTACGCCGACCTTATCCAGGGGGTGGTCTCGAAAGCTGATGCAGTCACCACCGCCAAAAATCTCGGGATATTCCACGCTTTGCAGATGGACATTAACCAGCAGACCTCCATCTTCACCAGTGGGTAGCCCTGATTCCCGAAACAGTGCTGAAGGAGTGATTCCCCAAGCTAAAAAAATCAGGTCAAAGGGATACTGCCGGCCATCTTCCAGTAGAGCGGTGGTTCGCTCCAATCGGCTTACCCGAACACCTTCCACCACCTCGATACCCCGCGAAGTAAGAGAGGCCATAGCCAAGCGACGCGCCTTTTCGGGAAAGCGAGGGAGTAAGGTACGACCTGCCAAAAGGGTGATCTGGACGGCCATCCCCTGATTGTGAGTCAGCCGCCAAATATTTCCAGAGATCTCGAGGCCACTGGGCCCGCCTCCTACCACCACAATGCTCATTTTCTCACTCGTGATGGCAGCCAAAATCATCTTCCGGGCTTTCAGAAGATTTTCAATGGGCTTGACCGTCAAAACATTTTCCTCAGAACCGGCTATTGACTCCATGGGAACGTTACTTCCGATGTTGAAGGAGACCACATCGTATTCAATCTCATCTCCTGAGCTGAGAAAAAGGATCCGTCGTCTTGGATCAACCCGAACCACGGTCCCCACCACAAATTCCCCCCCACGGTCTTCTGCCATCTTTTTGATATGAAATCGAACTTCTTCTGGCCCATAGATTCCAGAAAGCACCCCAGGACCCATTCCTGAATAGTAATGATAGGGAGAGGGGCTGATCAGGGCCACGCGGTGTCCTCGCTTGACAAAATCATCAAGCTTAACCAATACGGTCATATGGGCGTGCCCGCCACCTACTAGGACGAGCTGTTTTCCCCGCGACCCCTTCAACGTATCCTTCCTTTATCCAACCTACCGCGACTCTTTTCATTTGTTGGCATATATGTATTTACGCTTATGCACTTAACTCCGCACAGATAGGGCTTGAGGGTTGGCATATTCCCGAAGCGGCGTATGTGGCCAGCCTTTGCCTCCTAAAGGAGACAACTCTACCCAAGTAAAACAGCAAAGGCTGGCACATCCGCAGCTCGGGCTGCCACCGCCTCTGCTCCGAAGGACCTCCGCCCCGCAAGGTCAGCAGACCGAGCGTAAGCGGAGGGAATGTTTCAGCCCTCAAGAGCAGTTGCAGTGCAAAGTTAATAACCGTTAGTTATTTTTGTCTCTTCCCAATTTTGGTTAGATATAGCGTAAATGAGTGAGTATGGCCAGGCTGAGCTCCACGACACACACGGATCTTTATATCCAGGGCAAGTTGTCGAGATCCACATTGCCTCCTGACAAGATCACCCCAACGCGCCGTCCTGAGAGATCTATTTCCCGTTCAATGAGAACGGCTAAACCTACTGCTGCTGACGGTTCGATGATGATCTTCATACGTTCCCACACCATGCGCATGGCAGTAACTATTACGTTTTCGCTGACTGTCACGATCTGGCGAACCAGTCTCCGGATAACGGGAAAGGTGAGTTCTCCAAGAGAGGTCCGGAGTCCATCTGCTATGGTCTGCGGATCTACTGATGGTAGAATTCTGCCTTCTTGCAAGGATCTGTAAGCGTCATCCGCAGCTTTAGGTTCGGCCCCAATAACCTGGACGGCAGGGGAGAACTCAGATAGTGCAATCGCAGTTCCGCTGAGAAGCCCCCCACCCCCCACTGGTGCTATCACCACATCCAGATTTGCAACCTCTTCGGCAAGCTCCAGCGCAGCTGTACCTTGTCCAGCCATGACCCGATAATCATCATACGGGTGGACAAGGACCGCGCCTGTTTTTTCGATGACTCTGGCCACTGTCTCCTCGCGCGCCTCAACTGTGGGCTCACAGAAAGAGATTTCGCCACCATAGTGCGCCACCGCAGCCTTTTTCACCTCTGAAGCGTTAGACGGCATGACAACAAATGCTCGAACACCACGTCTCTTTGCAGCCAAGGCCAATGCTGCAGCGTGGTTTCCTGATGAGTGGGTTGCTACCCCCTGACTCACTTCCTCTTCTGAGAGCGAGAAAACCGCATTGCAAGCGCCACGAAACTTAAACGCTCCCACCTTTTGAAAGTTTTCGCATTTGAAAAAGAGTTGCGCATCCACCAGCTGATCAATGCTGGCACAGCTCAAAATTGGGGTTCTCTGAATATGAGGCCGAATCCGGTCTGCAGCGGCACGAATATCGAGCAGATTTGGGCACACGTTCATCTAGATCCCACCCCCCTTTTCATTACCCTAAACCTCCGGCTCCTCCGACCTAGCCTTGGCGTTGTCGGATACTCCAGCACTCCAAGTAAGACGTTGTCATATCTATTGTTTGCTCAAGAATGATACCACCCGCGATTCAAACCAGTACTCTCCTCTTTTGTTGAAGGAGATAAAGCCCACATGTCCTCCGGATTCTGGCATCTCAAGAAAAAAGTTGGGATTCGTTTGTGCTTCCTCAACGGGATAGCATGGCTCGGCGAGAAATGGATCGTTTCTGGCATTAACCAGAAGGGAGGGAATGGTAAGGTTGGGGAGGAACTGTTTACAGCTCGATTGACTCCAGTAGTCTTCTGCGTCCTTGAAACCGTGGATCGGTGCAGTATAGCGCTCATCAAAATCCTTGAATGTTTTGATTCGATGGTACCCCTCATCGCTGATCTTGTCCGGCATTATTCTCATTTTTGCCTTGATCTTCTCATGGAGCATGCGAGTGAATCGAATCATATACAATTTATTCGCCAGCCTTGCCATGTGCGCTGCACTGGAGCCTAGATCGCAAGGTACTGAACAGGCCACCGCTCTGGTAATAGCAGGATCTATTTTCCCAATCCGCTCTCCCAAGTACTTAAACGTCATATTACCACCCAGGCTGAAGCCGATGAGGGCAATAGCACCATATGCTTTGTGGGTAATCACATGCTGGATAACCGCGTGGAGATCATCGGTGGCCCCACTGTGATAAAAACGGAGCTTTTTGTTGGGCTCGTCGCTGCATCCCCTCATGTTCCATGCCAGTGCGTCCCAACCTCCTCGGTTTACTGCCCTGACCATTCCCAAGATATACCAGCGTTTCGAATTGCCCTCCAAACCATGGGAAATTATTGCCAGCCGTTTTGCCCCCACCCTGGACCAATCGAGGTCTAAAAAGTCGTCGTCCGGCGTCCAAATACGCTCTCTTTCATACCGGACCCCGGTCACCTTTCGGAATAGCGTTGGAAACAGCGTTTGCATGTGGCCATTACCAAAAAGGAGAGGAGGAACATAGCTGGACCGAGCAATAATCGGCATTTTTCTTCCCACCGAGCTCACAGACAACGCTGAGACCTCAGTTCACAAAGATCAAGCATCCATTTTGGGGGGAACTCCTGACTTCTCTCCCCTTGCAGCCAGGTAAATCGCCGCCAGGATGAAACTACCTCCGATGAACTTCGCCAAGGTCA
>CAYFXH010000193.1:0-6402 GCA_964346905.1 uncultured Desulfobacteraceae bacterium
AACGAGAGAAGAGACACCACGAAAAGAATGTTCATTTGTAAATCAGCGTAAACCGTGACTAAACCTCAGTTCACAAACTTCAACCATCCATTTTGGGGGAACTCCTGGGAATTATTCCCGTTCACTTACCCATGTTATCAGATTAGACTGGTTAGATAGTATGATACACAGCCTGCCTGCCCTATCTTGTTGCACCTTCACCTGACCTCCATCGGCTTCTGTCCTGATGGATGGGGGTTGAGCTCGCCAGCAGCTCCCCACTGTCCATTGAGACTGGTGGGGAGTTTTTTTACTTTATCCTGGAAGCGACGACCTTTGGGCCACCAGCTCGGAGAACCTATCCTCCGGCTGGAAGCGGACTCAGAGATCGTGGTCATAGACTTCAGTTGAAACGGATAGTCGGGGGGTATTGGAGTACTACGGAGTTACATGCATAACCGCTTTCGCGAATAAGCAAGCTAGGAAAATCTCTTCATCGACTATTTGGCCTACAAAACCGAAGTGAGGCAATGTGCCTAGAATCCGAGAAAGGAAAATCTCTCTTCTTTATTCCACAAAGTACCTGAGCTGATTGCGACGCGAACCATGACGCAGTTTATGAATGGCCTTTTTCTCTATCTGCCGGATGCGTTCTTTTGATACGCCAAACCGGCCGCCAATGGTCTTGAGTGTTTGGGCGGGCTTACCATCAATACCGAAGCGGGACTTGAGTACCCCTTCCTCGCGGGGAGACAGTGATGCCATGACCGTGCGGGTGATTGCCACGAGTTCCTGTTGACTGATTTTTTCTTGGGGTAGGACGGTCTTTTTATCTTCAAGAAACTCAGCCAATTGCCGCTCTCTGTCTCCAACCGTCGCTTCCAATGAGACTGGCCGGCTCGACAGCTGGGCGAGCATCGTCACCTTCTCCACGGGTAAACCGCTGCGCTCGGCAACCTCAGAAAGGCTGGGCTCTCGATCCAGTCGCTCGGTCAGATCAGAAACAATTTTGGCAAAAAAGCTTTTCATCTCGATGATATGCACTGGCAGCCGGATAGTATTGGTTTTCTCATAGATGGCTCGAATAATGGACTGGCGTACCCACCAAGTGGCATAGGTACTGAAACGGTTACCCTTGGTATAATCGTATCGAACAACCGCCTTAAGCAGTCCCACATTGCCCTCTTGAATGAGGTCCAAAAAACTCAGACCGCGACCGCGGTAGCCTTTGGCAATATTCAACACCAGTCGGAGGTTAGCCTTGACCAATTCATCCTTAGCAGCGTTGATTCTGGCGACCACCTCCCGAACCTGAGCGAGAATCATCCGGCATATTTCGGGTGGATCCTCGCCAGAGGCGGCACGTTCCAACGTAGATACGACGTGCACCACAATTTTCTCCCGTAGCCCAGGGTAAGATTCCACTTCGCTCTGCCACTCGAGGATTTTCTCGCTGAGGTCACTGAGCTGCTCTTCTGCATCGCGGTGAATGACAACCAGACTCACCAGCGCTTCTTGACCTTCTTTTATGGTGCGCGCCAGTTCAGTCTCTCGTTCAACCGTTAGAAGGTGAAATCGAGAGATGTCATGAAGATAGAAACTGACGAGATCTTTCTGAAACAGTTCTTCTTCCGTACCGTCTCGCACCGAGTAAGCTCCAGGAGGGTCGGTGTCCCCGGGATGATCCAGCTTACTGCCCAGTTCAGCCAATTCATGATCTCCAGCAATTGCAGGGAACTCTTCCTCAGAATCGGATTCCACCCTGTCCCACCCATATTCAGAAGACAGATCTTGAATGGCCAAGCCGGGGGACGGGTGTTTGAGAGCTGCTGACATGGTCCAACTCCTCAATACGGGGTAAGCAGCGGATTGGGCCGCATCGCGACATTCTCATCAAGCGAATCTTTTTTGTTAAGCATGCAGGGATGAAAAGATATGCTCTAGACTACTGCTGCAGCGAGCAAAGTAAATCAGGTGAATTAAGTATATCGTGGCAGGAAATACATTATTTGGACAGCACCTACCGTGTAGGCTTTGATACGAGGCAATGCACCTTGGTCAGGGTGATAGGAGGTTGGGTTGGAGGCAAAATTTATCCTACGATGGTCCGCCCCTGTTTGAACTATCCACATCGTCAATGAGTTCAGTGGAGATCGCCTCGACCAATGAGACGATCTCCTCTCTGCTCGACGAACCCTTTGCTAGAAAGTAGTTGGCTCCGTACAGATCGGCAGCCTCGCGATACTCTGGCAAATCATAGCTCGTAAGAATTATTACGATCATCTCAGGATGACGGGCCTTTATCTTTTTCGTTACCTCAAGGCCGTTTTCATCCGGCAATTTAATATCCATAAAAACCAGAAGGGGAAGAAAGGTTTCGATTTTTTGGAGAGCCTCCTTGCCACTTCCAGCTTCTTCAACGACCATAGAGGGAAATCGCTCGCAAAGGATTTCCTTGAGAGACTGTCGAAAAGGATCGTTGTCCTCAACGATAAGTGTTCTCATCATGGACCCTCTGCTGGTCGTAGTCTTGGGTGGCATTTACTTTTGGAGATAGGCTGGTCTAATGCAATCTACAACAATACCCGCCGGAGTAAAAATGGGGTGAATACGGTAGATATGGTTAGATTACACTGTATTTTCCAAGTCGAATGGTTCGGGGTAGGTTGAAAGTACAAGGAAGAGCTTTACAGTTCCTTCTGCTGATTGTATTTTACTTAGAGTGTGTCGAATCCAAGGTTTGGTGGCGCTGTGAAAGAAAAGCACCGAATTGTAATTGCTGAGGATCACACTATTCTCAGAGAGGGGTTGCGGGCCCTGATATCTTCCGAACCGGATTTTGAGGTGGTAGGGGAGGCAGAAGATGGGCGTGAGGCCATACGGTGTGTTGTAAAACTCGCGCCTGATCTCATCTTGATGGATCTGTCCATGCCGAAGATGAATGGTATTGAGGCCATCAGAGAGATAAAGAAGCGAACCCCCGAGACCAAGATCTTGGCCCTGACGGTTCACCGGACCGAAGAATTCATTCTCGAGGTCCTTCAGGCTGGGGCCGTGGGTTATGTTTTGAAGGATGCCTCCTCAGTGGAGCTGATGATGGCCATAAAGAGTGTTCTTGCCGGGAAGCGTTACTTAAGTCCCTCCATTTCGCACATGGTGATAGAGGGATATCTGGCGGGAAAAAAGACCTTTGAGCCCAGGTCACCGTGGGATACTCTGACCCAACGCGAACGAGAAATCCTCAAGCTGATTGCCGAGGGGCATAAGAACAAAGAGATCGCCGACTACCTGTGTATCAGCGTAAAGACTGTAGAAAAACACCGAGCCAACCTCATGAAGAAACTTGATCTCCATAACGCTTCGGCCTTGACAGCGTATGCCATAGAACGGGGCTTGGTCACCAGGTAATTCCATTGCACATTGCAGATTTAAGGAGGAAGATTGAGGACAAATAATAGCAGTGCGGACCGAGGCAAGGAGAAGCTATGGAATTCTGCAATCCAAAATCTTACATCTTCACTCTACAATCTCACTTCTTATGAACACGGCCACGATGCCCTGACAACGGTTCCTTGTCGTTCCGGGGATTCGATAGAAAAGGACCCACCAGAGAGCTCTGTTCGTTCCCTCATACTGCCAAGCCCGTATCCCCTCCTGGAGCTTTCAACAGAGAGCGCCTCCTTTAGATCGAAGCCACGACCGCTATCCTGAACAGCCAGCTCTATAGTGTCGTTTCTTTTCCTCAGAGAGAGTGTAACGCTGTCTGCTTTGCTGTGTTTGGCAACATTGTTCAGGGCTTCTTGCAGAACTCTATAGATCACAATCTTTAATGACTCAGGCACTTCACTCTCTCGTATACCGATCTGCCGGGCGATGCGAATATTGGAATATATCTTTTGAAATTCACGGCAAAACCAGGTAATGGTCGCCAAGATACCCAAATCATCCAAGGTGGAGGGGCGCAAGTCCATCGTTATTCTGCGGACTTCTTCGACGGTACTTCGAATGATCGGAATCACGCTGTGTAGGGAATCAGCACTTAACTCTGACGAGCCTTCAGCCACTTGTCCAAGGGCATCTTCCACCTTAAACTTAATGGCACTCAAAGACTGTCCAATACCATCATGGAGTTCCCGGGCGATCCGTGCCCTTTCATTCTCCTGGGCTGTCAAGAGTTGTGAAGAGAGGAGCCGGAGTTCCTGCTCCGATTCCCGCAGTGCCTCGTCTGCTCTCTTGTGATCAGTGACATCAAAAAAGACTCCGCTCACATACTCAACCTCTCCCTCTTCGTTGCAAATTATCTGTCCTCTATCTTGTATCCAGAGAATATCCCCACCCTCGGTTTTTGTCCTATATTCTCTCACGTATGACATATCGCTTTTTAAAGCTCGGATAAACTCTTGCCGCACAGCTTCAAGATCTTCCTCAACAATTACATCGCACCACCTCAGCTTTTGAGAGTGAAAATCATCAACACCATACCCCATCAATGACTCGATCTTCTTATCAAAGAACTCCACAGACCAGTCTTCCTTTCCCCTGTAGATAACGCTTGGGAGATTCTCCACCAACAGCCTATATTTCTCTTCCGCCTTTCGGATTACCCCCTCCGCCCGCTTGCGTTCGTCTATTTCCAGCAGAAGTTTCTCGTTGGTTTGCATTAGTTCGGCAGTGCGCTCCTTAACACGTTGCTCAAGCTCAGCGTGGGCCTCCTGAAGCGCCTCATCCGCTTGCTTACGCTGGATAGCGATTGCATAAAGGGTTGCCAACCGCTGGACAAGGTTAAGATCTCGTTGGGTATAATCCCGATCAGCGTTGGCAATTGCAATTTGCCCGACCAAGCTCTCTCCTATACTTGCTGGGACTGAAAGGAAACGACTAACGGGTATGTGTCCGGGTGGGGTGCCTGCAGACCTGTGATCCTGGGCTGGTGTATTTGTAAGCAGAGGCTTGCGGTTCTCTAATACCCAGCCCCACAGCCCGCTGAATTTCTTGAAGACGATCTCCTTATCTGGCACGTGGCAGGTATCCCAGACGTCTCTGGTCATCGTAACATTGACCAGGTAGCCCGTATTTGGGTCAATAAAGCCGACGTAGCCGAAAGGACTTGCTGTGAGAGCCTTGGCATGCTCCAGGACCGTCCACGATATGTCCTCGATGGGTTTGGCTGAAATCAGCGCAGCGGATAATTCAGCTATGGCCGCATCGACTGAGGCTTCCCACGACAGTGCCTCTTCAGCTTGCTTGCGCTCCTCAATTTCGCGCCTCAGTTGCTCGTTTGTCATCGTAAGTTCGGCAGTTCGCTCCTCCAGACCACGCATAATTGGGCTGCTGACACGAAGGAGAAGAACTGCGCCGACAAGGAGCACGAAAAGTGAGGCACTGATGGTTATCATCCCGGCTCTCAGGAAAGGCGCCCGGATTTCAGTCAGATCGATTTTGGCCACTATGCCCAGGTTCAACTCTGACACGGGCTCGTGCGCCGCCAGGACTGTCTCTCCCCGATAGTCGAGACCCACCGCAGTGCCGGACAGTCCCGACAGTGCCCGCCGCATGGGTTCGGCCAGTTTTGAGTCAAAAGATACCGGTTTTGGCTGATCCAGGTCATAGTGCCGGTGGTTGAGCAGGAAAAAAATAGTATCAGCCTCGCGGCGGGCGAGGGTAAACTCTCCCGTCTCGCCAAATCCCCGGTAATGCTTATGCGCATCCATGATCTGACTTAAAGTGGCCACGGCTGAACCATGAGGATACGATGCGGGGTCGGCTTTGGCACGAGCAGCGTCGAACCGAGCCACCGCCTCAATCAGACGAGCCTGGCTTTGGGCGGTTTCCACCAACCGCGCCCGTTCTTCCTCAAACGCAGTGTGATAGAGGAGACCGATGGTAATTCCGGCGACAACTAAAGAGACTGCTGTCATAATCAGAATCAGCAAAAACAGTCTATTACGCTCACCCATGGTGTGCCTCCTGGGCTTTATTCACCAACACACGTGTCCAGCTTATTCCACCGAAGATTATAGTTCACTTAATAAAAGTTACGACTATCCGGTTAGCTCCGCAATAATCTGCTCTCCTTTTGGAAACTACGTCAGAATTCACCGACCCGTCATTCCGGACGAGCGGTGCTTTGCGGGGCGAGATCCGTGGTTGGACAGGCCGTCCGACAGGCTCACGGTCCTGAGCAGAGTCGAAGGACTCACCACCCTGAGCCAAGTCGAAGGGGAATCCACACATACACATTACTAAATGATCCCTGGATTCCCGCTCCCCGATCGTAGTCGGGGACAAGCTGCGCGGGAATGACGTGATTGCATGAACCCGTCATTCCGGAATTCGCCGGAGGCGGATGTCCGGAATCCAGAAAACTATAATGAAATTCTTTGCTTTCTGGTTCCCCGCCTTCGCGGGGACGTCGTCTGGATC
>CAYFXH010000194.1:0-1035 GCA_964346905.1 uncultured Desulfobacteraceae bacterium
TTGAAAATTGTCTTTGTTAATCTTATAGAAATACATTGCACCACAAACTTCGGGCTCGTTTGACGTTCTTATTCTCTAGACACATTAGTCCAGTGACTTTGGGACCCTATGCGCCATACGCTCTGCGCTCTGCGAGGAAACATTGACTTGGTCATGTCCATATGCTAAGAAGGCATTGCCCCGAGGCAGATGGGAGTTCACCCGTCAATTCCAGAGGCACAGGATTTGCTGGTGGTGATCTGGCTGGATGCTGGTATTATGTGGTAGGTAGCCTTCCGGCTGGATTTTTTAATTGAGTGGTGGGGTGGCTACTGAGTTTCAGGGCAGAGGTGTAAGATAAAGGGCAGAGATTGAGGTGTTACGAAAAGAATTTACAATCCGCAACAAGCTAGGCTTACATGCGCGGGCCGCCGCCAAGATCGTTCAGACCTCCAATCAGTTCCAGTCCCGCATCCGCATCGTTAAAAACGGCCAAGAGGCGGATGCCAAGAGTATGTTGGACATCTTAACCCTATCCTGCCCCCAGGGAACCCGGGTGGAAGTGAACGCCGAGGGCAATGATGCTGCCGAGGCCCTGACCGCCCTAGCCCTTCTTTTCGATAATAAATTTAATGAGGAATAAAGAGATGCCCGCCGGCGAAGCCCGTATGGTCTTGAGAGGCATCGGGGTCTCTCCTGGTATTGCTATTGGTAAGGCCCACCGGGTGGACCGCAACCGAGTCTCCCTTGTCTACTATTACCTGCCCTCCCCGGTTCAGACGAAAAAAGAAAAACAAAGGTTCAAGGCTGCGGTGGCGAGAGCCGATGCTGATCTCAAAGAAATCAAAGCTAAAATGGCAGGAGAGTTCGCTGAGCACTTGTATATCCTGGATACCCAGCTCCATATTCTCAAAGACCGTATGCTCTACGATGAGACGATTCGCATCATTGATGAACAGGCGATAAACGCGGAATGGGCTTTGCGGCAGGCCCTGGAAAATGCCCAGCAAAAATTCGCCAAGATCGAAGACGAGTATATCCGTAGCCGCATCTCTG
>CAYFXH010000194.1:1045-6331 GCA_964346905.1 uncultured Desulfobacteraceae bacterium
CTGGTGCTGCAAAATCTTACGGGCCAAAAGAGCCAGAGCGTCGCAGCTATTAAGGAGCGGGTGATCATTGTGGCCCAAGACCTCTCTCCCGCTGATACCATCCAGCTACAGGTGGAAAAGACCTTGGCCTTTGTCACTGATATGGGAGGCAAAACCTCGCACACCGCAATCATCACCCGATCCTTAGACATCCCAGCGGTGGTGGGCCTCGAGAACGTCTACCAGGAAGTACGTTCCGGTGAACTCATGGTGGTGGATGGTTATACTGGCCAAGTGATCATCGACCCTGATGAGGAGTTGCTCAATTACTATTATGAGCGGCAGTTCCAACTCGATCAGTACCGCAAGGAAGTGACCCGCTGCGCCGAACTTCCGGCTGAGACCGAGGATGGCTACACCATTAAGATAGAAGCCAACATCGAGCTCTTGGAGGAAGTTGTGGCGGTTATTGATAATGGTGCCGAGGGCATTGGTCTCTACCGTACGGCATATTCCTACCTCAACTGGGACGAACCCCCAGACGAGGAGACCCTGTTTTGGGACTATCGGGAGGTGGCTGAAATCATTTATCCTGAAAAGGTCACAATCCGCACCTTGGACCTTGGTCCTGACAAACTTTCCACCCGGCTGCGGGAAAGCAGTGAGACCAATCCGGCGCTGGGCCTTCGGGCCATTCGACTCTGTCTGCGAGAAGATGAGTTGTTTCGCACACAGCTCCGCGCCATTTTGCGGGTCAGTGGAATCACCAATAACGTCCGTATCATGTTTCCCATGATCTCCGGTTTGGGTGAGCTGCTTGCAGCCAAAACCGTTCTCCATGATGTTAGGCAATCACTCATTCAAGAGTCCATCAAGGTTGACCAGGATCTGCAAATAGGAATCATGATTGAGGTACCA
Source organism: uncultured Desulfobacteraceae bacterium (assembly GCA_964346905.1). Lineage (GTDB taxonomy): Bacteria > Desulfobacterota > Syntrophobacteria > BM002 > BM002 > BM002. Next base: position 1,943 of record CAYFXH010000194.1, read on the forward strand.
TCGGCAGTGGCTGTGGCCGATCTGCTCGCTCGCGAGGTTGATTTTTTCAGCATCGGCACCAACGATCTGGTGCAATATGCTCTGGCCATCGACCGAGTCAACGAGAACGTGGCCCACTTGTACGAACCGCTCCATCCTGCTATTCTGCGGATGGTTAAGCAGACCGCCGATGCTGGTCGACAAGCTGCCATCCCCGTTTCCCTCTGTGGGGAGATGGCGGGTGAACCGCTTTATGTTCCCATCCTTCTTGGTTTTGAACTGGACTCCCTCAGCATGAATCCCTTGGCTGTACCTCGAGTCAAGAAAATCATCCGCAACGCCAATCTGGAAGAGTGCAAAGTATATCTACGGGAGGTTTTCCAATTAACCACAGCCAGCCAGATCAATGAATATCTGCGCGAGCTTGCCTGGCGTCGCTTCCGCGAAGACTTCGAGCTTTTCCAGAACGATATGACCACATTCCCCGCTCCACTGGCGATCTCCAATGAAACAACCTAACATCAAGATCGTCTGCCAAAACAAGAAAGCTCGGTACGACTACGAGATCCTCGAGGTCATCGAGGCGGGCATGGTCTTGTTGGGCACAGAAGTGAAATCCCTACGCCAGGGCCGAGCCAATCTCAAAGACAGCTACGCGCGGATTAAGGACAGCGAGCTTTATCTCATGCAGTCCCACATCAGCCCTTACACCCACGCCTCCTATGACAACCACGAGCCGGATCGTGTCCGCAAGCTGCTGGTACATAAGCACGAGATCAAACGGTTGCAGGGCAAAACCCAGGAGAAGGGGCTAACCCTGGTGCCACTGAGAATCTATTTTAAAGATGGCAAAGCCAAGGTGGAGTTGGCCCTGGCCCGGGGCAAGAGAATGTACGACAAACGCGAGACCCTGAAACGCAAAACCGAGCAACGGGAACTGGAAAAGGCCATCAAGGACCGGCGCTAAGCGCAAAGCGCTGCGTTTTGGAAGAAATCACGAGACAGTAAATGGGACGAAGAGAGATTAGTTCGGTCATTCGGTATCCATTTGCCCCAGTACTTGGGAAGGTAGGTGGTTTATTTTGCTCTTTTGGCCGGCCGGGAGAACAGGTCTTATACTTGCAAACGGTTTTTGGCGAAGGCGCGACCGGAAGGAGTCCTTAAATAGCGTTCGAAATTCATGCGTGGTTTTTTGCTTTCAAATAGATCAACCCTTTTGCTCAGCCTCTTTAGTCTCTGTTTGTCCCCTAAAATCAAGGCCTCTTTCTTGGACCTGGTCCACCCCTTGATCCGGCGCTCGCGGGCACGAGCTGCCTCAACGCTTTTATGCTTCTCAGAATAGACGAGTAATGCCGGACGGCGGGCGGCCGTGTAGGTAGATGTTTTACCCTGATTATGCGCTAAAAACCGCTGATCAAGGTCGCTTGTGGTGCCCACGTAGTAGCTACCATCCGAGCATCTGATGATGTATAGATAGTGGGACCGATCCATTCGGCTTATGCCCTTCGATGCGCCCCCTACGGTCGCTTACTCAGGCCACCATTCTTAATCAAATTTGGACACAATTTTGGGTACAATTTCCACCTCACAGCCCCCAGGGGAAACTAACCGAGAATATTGAATATCGAACATGGAACCGCAGAATTATGAAGATCTCACTTCGACATTCGATATTCTTTGTTCGATATTCTGCTGTTTAAAGAGTCTCTTTAAAACCACCATATCCTCACCCCACTTTTATTCTTACGAAATCAACGAGGATGAATTATAGGGTTAACATCTTAGGCAAACTGAGCTGCCCACCGATTTAGGGTTGACAATTACTCAATACTTTGAGTAAATTTACTCAGTATATTGAGTAAACTGTAAAACCATGGGAGTTTGGATGTTTAAAAGACCAATTCATAGGGTGCTAATGGAAAGAATGTCTGAGTCCAGACGGTTCATGCAAGTACTCTATGGACCCAGACAAACGGGCAAGACTACCCTCGCACATCAGGTTATGGCTGATCTTGAGATTCCCAGTCACTACGCCTCTGCGGACGAGCCCACCTTGAAGGATCGAACCTGGATTGAGCAGCAGTGGGAAATCGCCCGGCTTAAGGTCGAATCAGAAAAAAACGCATTATTTGTCCTGGACGAAGTCCAAAAAATCGACGGCTGGTCAGAAACGGTGAAAAGGTTGTGGGACGAGGATACAGCCAAAGATCTTCCAATGCATGTGATGCTGCTGGGGTCATCCCCACTATTGGTACAGCGGGGTTTGACCGAAAGCCTGGCAGGACGATTCGAAGTAATCCCGGTTACACACTGGTCTTTTGCGGAAATGCGCGAGGCTTTCGATTGGGGTTTGGATGAATATATATTCTTTGGAGGCTATCCCGGTGGCGCCGGTCTGATCACTGATCAAAAAAGATGGTCTAACTACATCAAGAACGCCCTTATAGAGACTACAATTTCACGAGATATTTTGCTGATGACCCGGGTTGACAAGCCCGCACTTCTCCGTCGCTTATTTGAACTCGGCTGCTCTTACTCAGGCCAAGTTCTCTCGTATCAGAAGATGCTCGGCCAGCTCCAGGATGCCGGCAACACCACCACACTCGCTCACTATCTGAATTTGCTTGAGGGCGCGGGGCTTCTTGCTGGATTGTCTAAATATGCTGGCCAGCGTGTTCGGCAAAGAGCATCAAGCCCTAAACCTCTGGTGCTCAATACAGCTTTGATGACAGCTCAATCTGAGCTTAACCTAGAGGAAGCGAAACAGGATACCGATTTCTGGGGCAGGCTAGTTGAATCAGCCATTGGGGCTGCCTTGATGAACGGTCTCAGAGGTGAGAATATTGAGCTTTTCTATTGGTCCGGCCGTAATCGAGAAGTGGACTTCGTACTCTCGCGACGAAAATCTCTGGTAGCCCTGGAAGTTAAAAGCGGACGCAGAAAAGTTACTTTACCGGGCATTGAGGCTTTCTCGACCGAGTTTCCAGTGACGAGGAAGTTGTTAGTAGGAGCACAGGGGATTCCAGTGGAAGATTTCCTCCTCACCCCTCCACCCAAATGGCTTTCGTAATGCTAAAAGTGCCACTGGCCCAGCGCCGCTGGCACACTAGCGAAGATAGGTGCTTTCCCCTTGCTGACAATCCTCCTAATTTTTTTATTCTCAACAACTAATCAATTCATTGAACAAATGTACTCAGCATATTGAATAAATTGTAAAATCGAGCTAAATCGTTTGGTTCAGGGACAAATCAAAGTGTCTTCATAGAAAGATAGCTGGTCCTGAATATTTCTAAACCACATGCACATATTCTGGGAAAAAATATAATCATGATCCTATTAATATGATCACAAATGGCTATTATGATCATATCTAATGTGATCAAGAACCTGACAACCCTAGCGCTGAGGTGCAAATCTGATATCGCAATTTGGAAATGACAAAAAGTATGATGTCGAAAGAAGAAACCAAGACACAAACAAGGAAACAAGGGCAACAGCCACTAAATCATGCGATACTACTAGATCATAGTAGAAAGTCATAATTTCATTACCGTCTTTTTCTCTGCAGACAATGACTCGGATGCGAACAAAAACTGACCACTTTAAAGATTTGACCTGGGAAGATCTGGAACATTGGGCGGGAAGCACCATTGTCTCTCGGGGCGAGAGCTATCAGCGCAACGGCTATGTGCGAGAACTGGCTAAAACGCAGGGTGGTGGGCTGGTAGCTTGGGTGGCAGGGACAAGGAAGTACGCCACCCAGGTGGATTTCGAGAACGGCGCCCTGTCCTCCACCTGCAATTGTCCATATTGGGACACGTGCAAACATGCAGTGGCCGTGGTGCTGGAGTACCTTGATTGTTTGAAAAGCGGTGTTGTAGTCCCCAAGGTTACAGAGAAGGACGAGCGAATCCGAATTCTGGACGTGTTTGACGAAGGAGAGGCGTTATACGGTGACGACGAGGATGATTTGGAAGAATATCTTCGTTTAGATCGTTGGCGGTCTGGGGAACCCCTTCCCCATTCCTTGCAGACCTTTCTTAAAAAGCAAACCAAAGCGCAGCTCAGCTCGATGTTGGAGGATTTGGCCGGGCGTTATCCCCCAGTGCGGGATGCCTTGCTGGACCTAATCGATTTGTCCACAGGTGACGTCTCAGCAATGGTTGAGGGAGTCAGGAAAGAGATTCTCGAAATCAGCTCGGAACCTGGATGGGCAAACTACTGGAGAGGTGAGCGGTTCATCCCGGATTACTCCCGGGTGAAAAACCGGTTAGAGGCTCTTTTGGCCGGAGGGCACGCGGATGAAGTTGTTACTCTGGGAGAAGAACTGCTGGATGCGGGCAGGAGTCAGGTGGAGATGAGTGACGATGAAGGGGAGACAGCCGAAGAAATCTCGTCCTGTCTGCAGGT
>CAYFXH010000195.1:0-6291 GCA_964346905.1 uncultured Desulfobacteraceae bacterium
CGTCTGGGCGGTTCGCTCGGTGGTCGTCGTGCGTGATCGGGACTTAAACATTTTGAATTGGTTTCCGCTCCCAGACGGGTCCGAGACCGGAGTCATGCTTGACCAGAATGGCAACCTGTACGTGACCTTCGCTTCCATCTTGACATCGTTGACACACTGCCTCTGGCGCCAAGGGCTCTTCCAGAACATTCTGCCGGAGCCCCTCCGACCAAGCGGAGGCATCGCGGTGTTCAGGGCCGAGCCAAGAGAAGTTGTCCAGAGATCTCATCTTTCACCATAGTGCCAGCATCTCCGCTTTATTCGTCCAACTTTAATCGAAATGGTAGTTTTTCCTATAGACACGGCCCAATAAAGTAATCTAATTTTTACTCAAACAAGATCTGTCGCTCATATTTATTTGCAACAGATTATCCATATTCATGCCATACTGAACTGGCAAAACGAGAATTATGCACTCCCCAGTGGCGGTGTTTTTCGTCACCTGATAAGCCTCGCGAGAGGTTGCTAATATCAGCTAGTAAGCTGGTCCTCGTATTGTTAAGTGGCAGTCAGCTTTCAATTCCATCTGTAAAGGGGAGGTGGAAATCATGTTGTGGTTAATGAAATCCCGAGTTCAAGTTTTCTCCTACCTGGTTGTCTTCTTTGCAATCCTCGTCTTCCCCAGGGTCGGTATTGCCGGGCTAGATCCAGGAGACTACGAATTTACAATCTTATTTGATGGATTGCATCGCTCCTACCAGGTTCACGTACCCGAAAGTTACAGGGGTGATCCCGTTCCTCTCGTGCTTGACTTCCACGGCTGGACCTCTAATAGTAATCAGCAGCGATCCATCTCGGGCTTTCTTGAGAAATCGGAGGAGAAAGGTTTCATAGTGGCATGGCCTCAAGGGTGGGGCGAACTACCTTCTTGGAACGCAGTGTCCTGCTGCGGGGCGGCTATGGTTGCTAATCTTGATGACGTAGGCCTTGCTGTGGCCATCGTTGATGAAATAGTAAGCATGACGGGCATCGATCGCGATCACGTCTATGCAACAGGACTTTCGAATGGGGGGGCACTATCTCACTACCTGGCTTGCGAGGCGGCCGATGTATTCGCTGCGGTGGCACCGGTGTCGTACCCTCTCCCCGTGTGGTATGATGAGCAGTGCCAGCCTCAACGTCCGATAGCGGTGATACATTTCCACGGTTTTCACGATATATTTGTTCCTTATTTAGATCTTCGTCCAAATCTGGTCCGTTCGGCCCCAGAGAGCTTCCACGACTGGGCGAGCATCAACGACTGCCCCGACAGACCCACAACAACCTACCAGGAAAATTTAAGTTTTTGTAGGACTTACGACCAGTGCCTAAACGATGTTGAGGTGACACTTTGCAGCATTTCGGGGGGCCACGTACTCTACTTTAACCGAGGTGATATAGACATCGCTGCTATTGCCTGGGAATTCCTCTCGCAGTTCTCACTGTCAGGGCCTTAAGATACGACGTCCGCTGGGGATACTGACGACCACTGACAGCACGATGAAAGTTGCGCCCCATTGTTTCCAATTGAGGTCGATGGCTCCGGCCAAGAGGATTCCTAGACCTAGTCCGAAAAGGAACTTTCCGAACATGTGTGCCGCAAGCAGAGGAACAGGCAGCTTTGCCATTTTTTCTATATTCTCAACAATCCGGCCTATCATTTGATTCCCTCGCTACCAGTATCCAGAAACCGCAAAGAACGGTGTTAAGTCTTTGGCAGAAACTCAGTGGCAAACTGCGAACAACCAAGGCCACGTAACCGACTTACTGGGAGTCAACATCGGCTCTTCGCTAACCATCATTCAGTTTATTCCACCAGGAGATCTTTACGAGATATCAAAGCCAAAGCGATCGAAAACATTGGCCAAGTCGGATCTTATTCTTTCCTGGGTGATTTGCATGTGATCAAGGGAGTAAACATGAGCGCTCTTGTAGTTTTTGGCTTTTGCCTCCTCCTCCTCCAAGATGTTGAGTAATGTGCTGGTGAGTTCTATTCCCAAGTGGCGGCAAGCCTTCTGGATAACTTGGCTGGGCTGACGGATCAAGTCGTCATATTTTATCAAGAGGTGGGAGTCTTGGGGTTCCAGTTCAAATCGATCAAGGGGGTAAATGTAGTTGTGGGCGATCACCTCGTAAATCTTGTGTTGTAAAGGATAGCCGGTATCGATGTTGAGTGTGGAACGCCAGATTTCGTGAGCCATGTTGATTGCGGATGGGATGACCTCCAGGGGGTTTCGCACCAAATAGATGATCTTGCATCCCGGAAAGTGCTCGTAGAGGGTGGCGATTCTTGAGGTAGCAAAAGGACTCTTTGATAAGAATCGTCTATTGCTCCCCTTAAGGTAAGCCTGCCGTTTAATGCACTTTTTGTAAAAGTTCATAACTTTCTTTCGATCTCTTGGTCGAGCACCCTGGTCGAACTGCCCCAGCCATCTAAATTCATCGAAGAAAGGGAAGAACCAAATTAAATCTAAATGTGCGAAAGAATGCATCAGGAGCTTGTCATCTTCCTCTGGAATAAACAAGCTTACGCGGTGCATTCTATTGAAATTTCGGAACAGTCGCCTCTCAATACGTTTTACAGCGTTGCTCAAAATCCTTCCCATCAATTTATCCAGGCGCCCAAGAGAGGCTAACACCTTCTTTTGAATGATGGCCGGAAACATAATTTCCCAGGTTAGAAAGCAAAAGAATTGATCATCATCGGAGGCCATAATTCTGTGCATAAAGGTGGTTCCGGAGCGAAAGTTACCCGTTATAAATACTGGTTGTTTAAGCTCTAATTTTCGATATCCAGGAAATAGAATGTCGTCTAGCAAGAGACAGCAGGCATTGAAGAACTGGCTGACAGGAAAGAACAGAAAGAAACCAATTAGAAAGAAGACACGTTTTGAGCTAAAACGTGCAGGAATGTTCCTCCATCCAAAAAGAGACAAATAAGCCATGCGAAAAAAACCACGAAAATTAAAATACATAGCCCGGACTTCTTCCATGGCGATCAAAGGCAGTGTACTACCATCCCAGGGTTTTTGTAGTAAGCTTCTTGGCCAAAACCCTAGAGAACACCCAGTCGGTGAAGCGATCCGGTAGGTAGTTACCGACTACAGCCATTCGGGCCCCAGCACCGACTGCATAACGTGACCTCGGTTTTTTCGCTTCCAGAGCTCTGAGCACGACTTCCGCAATTTCCTCCGAACTGATTGCGTGTCGGCGGCCGCTTTCCATGACCATTGCTATAGAAGACATTGCCTTTTCGTAAAGCTCTCTGGCGTATTCTGGCAATTCAGCTACTATCAAATTACGGCTTCTTTCTGTAGATTTCTCCCACATCGGAGTTGCTACCGTTCCGGGTTCCACGACTGACACAGGTATGCTCCAGGGCCTCAACTCCAACCGGAGGGCGTTGCTCAACGCCACCATAGCATGTTTCGAGGCGGAGTACCCACCTAGAAACGGAAGGGCAAAACGGCCGGTCGCGGAACCGATGTTGATAATTCGTCCGTGCCCATTGCGAATCATGGGCATGAAGGCCTGGGTAACAGCAATATGTCCAATGACATTGACCTCGAGGTGTTCCCGCAAGATATCAATGGGCATGAACTCTGTGGGACCAGCAACACAAATGCCTGCGTTGTTCACCAGAGCTGCCAGACTTGGTTCTGGACCCAAAAGTTTGTCTACAAGTTCAACTGCTTTATTGATTTGCTGAGGATCCGTGATATCGAGAACCACAGGTGATAATCGCTCTGAAGCCTCCGCCTGAAGTTGTGTGGCTGCCTCTGCTTGACGGACCCCTGCAATAACCCTGTAACCTGATCGATCCAAGAGTACAGCACAAGCGTGACCTATTCCTGTGGAAGCACCAGTTATAAATACCGCCCCTTTTTCTTGCTCGTGCATCTTACCTCCTATTGTTTGTCTCTAATTTAGTGATGTGATTTCTTTGATTTTCTTAGGAGGGAAAGCTTGCTACACTCTGGTCAGCGGCGACTTCAGGAGCAAGAGGGTACGAAACCCCAATCCATTGACACCGGTGACTTGTAGCTGCGGCACTATGCCGAGGCTAATTCTATCCAAGCAAATTTGTGGCAACTGAGGCCATACTGTTCGCTTGCATTGATTTATGTATATGGAAAAGATGCGGGGAAATCAAGAAGAAACGCCTCCGGTTACGATATCTCACTTTTCCTTTCACCTCCTGGAGACCAAAGCAAGCTTTCCACTTTATTGTAACAAGCCGAGAACGGCTTTCGCTGGTAGTACATGGCTTTGTGTCAGAATTTGTCATTCCAAGAAAGCTAAACGATTCTGGCTTTATGATAATGATTAAATGTCAATTAGGCTTGCCGGCCTGGATAAAGACGGTGTATATCAATTTACAGAACTGGGTAGCCTTAATTCAGGTATAATACAAGCTTCGACTTGTTCTTGACAAAGCGAATCGCTCCTCGTACAAAAGCCACAGAGAGTGCCAAGCCGTGTCATAGCGGCAAATATTAAAAAATCGCTTTTTAAAGTATCAATTCTGACTTTAGCCACCATAGAGCTTAATCTGGATTCGTTAAGCAAAAAGATAAGCCCGTTATGGCTAACAAATTGAGGAATTCCTAGATGGTTAATGCTGAACAGTTGCGTTGTCCTAATTGCGGAGAGGCTGGAGGCGTGACCTTCTCACCGGCTCTTCATGATATTAAAGAGGCTAGCTGCGATTCTTGTAACTACAACCTTTCAGTCCATAATGGCATTCCGGATTTCGCAGAGCACATAGCCTTAGACGATCCAGAGTTAAATCGACCTCAGAGAATTATGAATTCCAGGCTTTTCGCTTCAATTTACGAAACGCCTTTGTGGCGTCCCCTTCACACCCGAATTGGATCGGGCATCTCCATGGATCAGGAGGTCCAGGAAGTTCTGCGGATGGCGGAGTCAGATTCGGTGCGCACGGTAGGCGATCTAGCATGTGGCACTGGCCACTATGCACGGGCTTTTGCCCGGAAGCTGCCAGAAGGTCAAATATACGGTTTAGACATCTCGCTTAGCATGCTATCACAAGGTCACAAAATTGCACTAAGGAAAGGAATGCCAAATATACTGTTCCTTCGCGGAGATATCCATTTGCTTCCTTTCGATGATGAGAGTCTTGATCAAGTTAACTGTGGCGGGGCATTACACCTGTTTCCCAACTTGAGACCAATATGGAAAGAAATCGCCCGCGTTCTGAGTCCTGGTGGGGTTTTCACGGCAATGACTCTTGCCTATGGGGGTGGTTTAATTGGGAGGATCCAACAGCGGATGGTGCGAAGGTCAAAGGCTACGTTTTTTGATCCGGATCAGTTGGCTGCTGACCTGAGGGAAGCAGGGTTTCCTGTCTTCAAATACATGAAGCACCGTGTCTCTCTCATATTTTGCGCTGCAAAGGGGAAAGATGCGTGAATGACTTGGTAGGTCTGCCTTGCCTACTGCTAGAGAACAATTCTGAATAATGCTCTTGGTATGAAACTGGGGTTCCAGGACTCCTTATAGTAATGAAGCTGTCAAACGGAGCCAATACAGCTAAGATGATATTTCTTTGGGAGAGGTAACTCTTTAGTACAACTCCCTCTCTAGAGCTCGAAGTATTTCTTGCGCGTCTGATTCCCATTTCTGAGCGGCATCGAGCGCTCGTTTGAAAGATGGCGCCTGATACACCCACAGTACGGGATTTGCTTCCCTGATCAGCTCCTCGAGCCTTTCTAGCCACCTTCTTAGATCCTCATTTTCTGATTTGAGACTCTCTAGTTTATTCTGGAGATCGTAGATGCCGATCTGACAGGGTTGCATCTGCTCTTTCTCTAAGGCACTTTGGGTAGCCATAAAACAACTCCTTCTACTGGGTAGTGATGTCACTACGCTGTGCTCTATCTGGAGAACTGTTTCATTGCTGGTTTGTCATTTCGTGCTTTATTTCAAAAATTTTTTAATATTTTATAACATTTTCCAACAATGAATTTAACATACTCTCTATATTAGAAATAATTGTTTATATCTTGTACACAAAATGCAGTTTTCCTTTACTTTGGTTCCAGAGAACTGCCGCTATTAACTCGAGAACTGTCATCCTCCCCAATGAAATCCTGTGCTGGGAAGCCTCCAGAGAGGTGTTCTCTGAAGTATGCACTAATTAGTGTCCATCCCGGAAACTCCACCTTGTCATTCTGAGCCCTTCGTCAGGACCTGTCGACGAGCTCAGGTCGAGTCGCTCATAGCCTGGTCCACGTTGAAACTACGCCTTGT
>CAYFXH010000196.1:0-6273 GCA_964346905.1 uncultured Desulfobacteraceae bacterium
GAAAGAGTTGGCGTCTGGGAAATGCTCGATCGAGAGTTCACCATATCTGTCTGGGACAGGGCCCAAACTGTTCTATGGCTCAAACGGGCAGGACGGTATTTCCCCTATATTGAAGAGAAGCTCGCCGAGGAGGGCATGCCTGACGATCTAAAGTACCTTGCCGTAAATGAAAGTGCTCTCCTTATCGAAATCCGATCCAGTAAAGGAGCCGCCGGACTGTGGCAGTTCATGGCCCGCACTGGTCGACACTACGGACTTCGAAAAGACCGGATGATGGACGAACGGTTAGATTTTGAGCGGTCCACGGAGGCAGCTGTCCAGTATCTAAAGCGGCTTCGAGAAATGTTCGGCAGTTGGAGTTTAGCCCTGGCGGCGTACAATAGCGGCGAATCCTTCCTTAAGAAAGAAATGAAGAGGCAGAAGGTGAAAGACTATTACAGCCTCGACCTTCCCTCAGAGACCAAGCGCTTTATTTTTCGCATTGCCGCTATCAAGATCATCATGGAAAATCCTGAGCGTTATGGATACCACTTGGCAAAGGAAGAGATCTACCAGCCCGTACAGTACGATGGTGTGCGGGTTAAAATTAACAATCCGCTCCATTTGGCGGATCTGGCCCTTGCCCTTGGTACGGACTACGGAATTCTCAAGGAACTCAATCCTCAGATGCTTGGATACCGATTACCCACCGGGCGCTATAGGATTAAGGTTCCCCCCGGGTTGGGCCCTGAGGTGGCCACTGTTTTGCCGGAACTTACCAACTTTGCTTCGGGAACCGTAGAGGAGACTCCTGGCAGTCATTACGTGGTTCGCCCAGGCGATACCTTAAGCCACATTGCCGGACGGACCGGGGTCCCCATCGCCATTCTGAAAAGACTCAACAGGATCAAAGACTCAATCATACGGCCGGGTCAGATGCTTCAGTTGGCTCCTTAAGAGACAGCCGCGCGTCCACCCCAAAACCGGTACTCACCAAAGAGTGATAATTTCACCTCAGCGAGTTCTGCCAACCGCTTTATCCTCCTCGTGTGGGTCAGGTCCTGGCACTGCGTGTGGGAGTGTGGCCAGGAGTTTCCTCGTTCTTGTGTAGGGAAGCTCTTTCACCGAGCGCATAGCTGCTGTCCTTTTCTCATGGAGGAGCTGTGTCTCTGTAGTAAGGCTTATCTTACCGGGGTGCTATCTTCTGGGGGTAGATCAAAGCTTTAGCCAGGGGCATATCATTGACTCATGGAGCCCTGGGATTGGCGAACATTGGAGGCTAGAAACGATATTCGATTGTTCCGGCAATACTTTGCTGCGTATTGACTTGACCTTCTACGTTTATCAAAAATCCAGGGGTAAGATGAATGGAGACACCACCATAGGCGCCAAAGGTCTCCTCTTCTTCAAGGTCGTCTTCGAACTTGACCGAGACGAGACCCACTGGCAGGTTCTCCAGTTGTGTGCGATCAGTATCTTCCCGATAGACGAAATAAGTCCCCCCAAGGTACGCAACAAACCGATTGCGCGTGAGGCCGACTTCTCCTTTGCCAAGAAACTCCCACCAGTCCGCATCTTTGGAAAACCTGTTGCCGTCAACAGACTGATACTCAGTCTCCAACTCTCCTCTGTGATATTCTCCTTGCAGTGCAGCGTATAACCCTTTGACACTACCACTCTTTACTTCAAAGATATTAAACCGTGCTCCGCCACCGTATGCTAAGTTCATATCGTCAAGGTCATCGGCATCGTAGCTGACTCCCACATCACCAAAAATTTGCACGTAGTCTGTCAGTCCAAAAGCAACACGAAGCATGTCCGTGTTCATGTCGGTATCGAAATCATTTTTTTCACTGCTGGAGATGGAAACATTGGTTTTTGTTGTGGTGACACCGTCCGAGGTTATCTGCGTACGATCGGTCAGCTCAGTTGGAACTTCTCGGTACGTGTGCTGCAGGGCTATGGAGAATCGACCTTGAGCGAGGTTTCTACCGTCTCCCTTCCGCTGGAATTCAGGTTTCTTCTTAGGGGGTTTTTCCCTGATTCCCGGAGCTACCTCTGCTTTAACCACAGATGACGGACGTTTAACTTCCCGAGGCTTCTCCATGGGTGAAACTGGCGAAGGGACCTTTTTCGCTGCCGGAACTTTTTCCTTTCCGGCCAAAATGGTGGCAGGTTTCTTAGGGCTTGGTGGTGCCGGTTTACGAGGTGGGATATACTCTTTGCGCGCTTTTGCTGTCTTGGGTCTCTTGTCCAAATCACCCCGGACCAGAGAGTCCTTATGTTGTACCGAGGTGTAGGTGGCAAGCCCTTTTTTCTTCAACTCCTGGCTCTGTACTTTCGCTTTCTGGAATGAGGGGAAAGGACCTATATAGATACGATACCAGTATCCCAGGTTGGCAACCTGTTCGCCTCTGACCACCGCATTGTAACCCTTTTTCTGCAACCCCTTGGCAACTCGGACAGCATTTTTTTTTGCCCTAAATGAACCCACATGAATATAGTAATATTTTTCAGCGCTGAAAACTCGCGAAGGAGTGGTAAAGATCAAGGATAGTGTAGTGAGTATTAATAAGACTCGCCACCAGATTTTTGCCAATGTTCCCGGCACAACCATGATCTACACATCGTTGGAAGAGATAGTTGCCATGGGTGAGAGTTTCACACCCTTTCGTGTCCTGCTCGTTCACTCCAAGATGCACAACCACCTCGTTCCCCGTCCGGTGCATCCGGAGTAAAGGAGCTTCAATTCTGGACCACTTGCCCCTGATCAGATCAACACCTGGTGGTCTTCGTTGAAATCATCCACCGGATTGCTCAATCGATTGTAGAATGTGCTGAGGGCCAATTCCTGCCAAGCCGACAGCTTCTCACAAGTCTCCAGCAACCGACAGGGCTCCTGCTCGCTTTTTCGATCCAGGCACCGCAAGCATGGGCTTTCCTTAACCGACAAAAGTATCACTGCTCCGTTACCTCCTCAGTCGGCTTGTGCCCGTGGTCTTTTTATTGGCTGAGATAATCTGACGAAATGTACACTGGGTCTTGGCTTCATACACAGCTTCGCCCCCGCTGTAATTTTCACTCTCTCGCAATAAAGGTGCCAATTGACAAGAATGCGTCGGCGAGCTGAAAACGTAGCAAACAATATGAGCGATTCCAATATGATAGCGATTAATCCAACCCATTCCCTAAATTGGCTGTGGGGAAAATGCTGCTGATTCTCAAACACCAAGCTGAGTCTACTGAAGCCTTCTCATTTGGGTAATGTGGTGGACCGATAATTTCCAAATTTTCCGAATCCCTGGTTCGATCAATGTAATAAGTCCATGATAATGCGCCGAGAATCCGGTCAGCTTGACTTTGGCCAAAGAGGCCACTCGATGTGTTTGAGAGATTGGCATGATATGTGCTGTCCTTGGGTACATTTACTCCCAACGGAAGGAAAGAACGATGAAGCCTAAGGTTGATCTGTTGGAACCCTTGTTGGCGAGCCTCCTCACCCTCGATTGGGAAATCACCCCCGAGAGTATCCAGAAGTTTGAAAAAGAGTTAAAGCTGTTGAGGAAAAAGCTCAGCGATGACTCGCATAGTAAAGAATTGATCGAGTTGGCTCTCCCGGTCTGCAACTACTTGAGGATTAGAAAGGGTTCAGCCTCGCCAGCAACCATCCAGTTTCTCCATGAAGCCACGCGCACCCTGCACCGGTTTCACCGGGAAAGAAAGCTTAAAGTGTCCCAGCGCAAGGAAGTTTTGCATGGGCTGCCTGCCAAGTTCCAAAGTCTGATAAAAGATGTTCAAAAGGTAAATTCGGCGGCAGCGCGAGCCACTCGAGCCAGACCCAAGAAGACTGCTTTACCCCGGACCGCCAAGGTTGCACCCAAAACTGAAGCTAAAACTCCCAAGAGAAAACCTGCTGTTCGCAGGGTAAAAAAGCTGTCACCGAGCGCTGTGGTCCTCCAAGCTATCAAGAGGCACAAAAAGGGTGTGGACATAACCACCTTGAAAAACCTGACAGGCTTTAGCGACAGTCAGATCAGGAGCATTGTTTATAGGGCAGGCAAAGAAGGCAAAATCAAGAGAACAAGCAGAGGCATTTATGTCTCAGCTTAGACTAACGAAACCTTTTGTCGCATCCTTCGGGCTCGTAAAGGAGCCACTAATTCACAATACGTCTGGTATATCTGAACGTTGCGGTTTATGGAGTAGTTAGCAGAGATGAACCAAGCTTACCTGATTGCTGAGGAGGGGCTCACCAAGGGGATGGTCTTTCCGCTGGAGTCTCGCCTGACCATAGGACGTGGCGAGGAGAATGACATCCGTCTGTCCGATCCCACCATCTCCAGGCACCACACCTTAATTTATCTGGAGGATGGCCGGGCTGTCGTAGAAGACATGGGTAGCAGGAACGGCACTTATCTGAACGGTGAACGGGTTAGCACATCCGTTCTCACCAGTGGGGATGTCATTTGGGTTGGAGATGTGGCCCTCCGCTTTTTGCAAGAAGATAAGTATGAGGGTGTAGACCTTAAAGCTGAGACCCAAGAGTTCGTCGAATCTGATTTCTCCCAGGGACTCGCTGGTAGCGATCGGTCAGGGCGAAGTCGGCGCCTTATGGAAAGCATCTCCAAGGTTTCCTTCCTTTCGGATTTTCCAGAAGAACAACTGGCTGAGGTGAGCCAAGCGGCAAAGCTACTTCGCGTTAAGCAGGGACGAACTATTGTTCGGGAGGGGGACCTGGGAAGGTCAATGTACATCGTTCTCGAGGGCAGAGTCGAGGTGTTGACGCACGACAACGAAGGCAAGGATGTCCATGTCTCTTACCTTGATGAGAACCAGTTCTTTGGGGAGATCTCCTTTCTGACGGCAGCACCGCGATTCGCAACAGTGCGGGCTGCGACGGACACTCTCATATGCGAACTTAGCTACGAAAGCATGAAAGAGGTAGTGCGAAAGTCGCCCGCCGTAAAAGGTGTGCTGGACGATTACTATAGAAAGCGGCTTAGGGAATTGCAGGCTAAGCAAAGATCCGCCGCTGTGAGTAAGTGAAACGAGGATTAGCGACTCGATTGCTGCATTGATAAGTCCTGAAAATCCCGTGAAAAATTAATCTTCCTATGCGTTTTTCTCTTGTCTGATTTGGTTACGGCGAATTCATCATGGGCTTTCCGGCTTACTTCCCCTCAACCCTTCTTTTCTTGCTGTACTATCCTACTTTTAATCATCCCGATT
This sequence comes from uncultured Desulfobacteraceae bacterium, assembly GCA_964346905.1. GTDB lineage: Bacteria > Desulfobacterota > Syntrophobacteria > BM002 > BM002 > BM002. Next base: position 5,209 of record CAYFXH010000196.1, read on the forward strand.
ACCTGGGTGGGTGAATCTTTGCGAAGAATCGCTTGGAACTGTGCCCGATAGTTTCTCACGGCACTCACCCCCAGAACCGTAATATCGTAAACCCTCCAGGTACCATGACGGAGCAGCATGCGAATCTCAATGGGCACTTCCACACCCTTCCAGAGGACGTTGACTTTAATCAAAGCCTTGTGATTGCCTGTCAGCTGCTGACTGAGATATATGACTTTTTCGTCCTTATATCTCTCCTGTAACCTGGTGAGATAATATTTGCAAAGAAATCTGGCGAAAACATCGACGAATTGTTTTCTCTGCTGAAAAGTGAAATCCTTCCAGTTGGAAGCCAGGACCCTCTTTGAGAACTCCTCGAAATCGAACACTTGCCAGGCAAGGTTACACAGTTTCTGCTGCTGCTTCTCTTTGTTAGTCACGTCCTGGTACTGGGGATCTTTTAATATGGTAATCCCTCTATCGACGCTCCTCTGTAAAACCTCTATGGGTTGTTCACCGTAGGCCAGTGAAGAGGTGCCAAATACTAGTACAAGAAAAATGAAAATGTTTTTTCTCACTGCTGCAATCCTGAAGGCACGTCCCTACAACAGCTTTCTTGTGAGAAACCAGCCTGGAGAAGAAACCACCACATTTTATGAGAGCTAGAAAACCTAAGCCTGTGACCATCCGGTTCCGCTTCCAGCCCGTAGGGTAGATTCTCCGGCTCAGAGAGCCAGGTCGAACAAGGAAGTTCGAACAACAGAAGTTTTTGAAAAGCATAAGACCAGGTTTTTCCCTTCGATATTCTGCGGTTCCTTGTTCTGCGGTTCTGCTGTTCATATCGGAGCGCATAGCGCATGGCGTACAAATATAGGTCTTACATTGGTAATTTTTTGCTTTGCGCTCTGCGCTAAGCGCTTTGCGTCATGGGGTAAATCAACGCCACGTTGTTTAAACATGGTCAGAGACAGTTAGTTCTGCCTCAGGTTATATGGAGCCGAACTTTCAGTCTCGCAGGGAGCGGAGTTCAACCTGTTCAGTAGTTTGAATATCGAATGTCGAACAAGGAATTTCGAACAGCAGAAG
>CAYFXH010000197.1:0-6225 GCA_964346905.1 uncultured Desulfobacteraceae bacterium
TTATCCGGTTGTGGTTTACCGATGTGCTGGGTTTTTTAAAAAGTTTTGCCATCACTCCATCGGAGTTGGAAGAGGCCCTGGCAGAGGGAATGGGGTTTGATGGCTCTTCTATTGAGGGGTTTGCCAGGATTGAAGAGAGCGACATGATCGCCAAACCCGATCCCACCACCTTCCAGTTCCTCCCCTGGCGACCCAAAGACAGACCGGTTGCCAGGATGTTCTGCGACATTTTGCAGCCGGATGGTAGTCCCTATGAAGGAGACCCCAGGTATGTGTTGAGACGCGTCTTGGCCAAGGCGAAAGAAGACGGCTATACCTATTATGTTGGACCGGAGCTGGAATATTTCTATTTTGAAAACAACGCGGCCGTGAAGATCATTGATCAGGGGGGATATTTTGACACTACCCCCCTGGATAGGGGCGGTAACTTGAGACGAGAAACCATTTTTGCCCTCCAGGAAATGGGGATCCAAGTGGAATACAGCCATCACGAGGTTGCCCCCAGCCAGCACGAGATTGACCTACGCTTTGACGAGGGTTTGAAGATGGCCGACAAATCCCTGACCCTCAGGATCGCGGTCAAGGAGATCGCCAGGCAGCATGGGATCTATGCCACCTTCATGCCCAAGCCCATCTTTGGTGAGAACGGCAGCGGCATGCACACGCATCAATCTCTGTTCCGCGGTGATAAAAATGCCTTTTACGATCCCGACGATCAGTACCATCTCTCAGACATGGCCAAATCTTTCATTGCCGGGATCATGGAGCATGCCCGGGAGATGGCGGCGGTGACCAATCAATGGGTCAATTCTTACAAACGGCTGGTGCCGGGCTACGAAGCGCCGGTCTATGTTGCCTGGGCTAGGCGAAACCGATCCACCATGGTGCGGGTGCCCATGTACAAGCCCGGCAAGGAGCAGGCCACGCGGATCGAGTTCCGTTCACCGGATCCGGCTTGTAATCCGTATCTGGCCTTTGCGGTGATGCTGGCTGCTGGACTAAAAGGGGTTGAGGAGAACTATCAGCTTCCGGAACCAGTTGAAGAAGACATTTATGAGATGGATGAGGTGGCCAGGGAGCGCGCCGGCATTACCTCGTTGCCTGGGAGTCTGTTCGAGGCAACACTGGAGATGGAAAAAAGTGAGCTAATGCGCGAGACTCTGGGAGATCACATCTTCAACAAGATTATTGCCAACAAGAAAATCGAATGGGACCGTTACCGCACTCATGTAAGCGAGTTTGAGATAAATAATTATCTGCCGCTGCTTTAATTATCGGGTGTTTTTTGTTGGCACGGGTCGCCGTTGGCGACACGCGGATGTCACGGTTAAGCATCTCTCGCCCGCTCCCCTTTGACAAGCTCAGGGTTCGCTAGAGCACTCAGAGAACGCAGGGAAAAGATTCAACCACGAAGAGCACGAAAAAGGACAATAGATCATAAAGTAGGAGAATCGCTTAAAAGTTTCGTGGGGACCCCTGAGGTTCAAAAATAAGCTAGCTTATTTTTGAACCTCAGGGTGCTCCACCTGTCCCGATAAGACTTTATCGGGACTCCCGCCTTGCGGGTGGCTTTTAAGCGATTCTCATCTTCGCGATTCTTGGCATTCTTCGCGGATCCGTTTCTTATCTGTGTAATCTGTGTGTTCCGCGGAGTGGTACCAGTGCCAAAAAATTTTGTTATCTGTGACCTCTGTGTCTTCGTGGTGAAAGAAGAGTGATATGAACCTCGCCCGCCTTCTCTATAATGTCGCCACGCTTCCTCTGATGACGATTCTGGCACCTTCCGGTTATCTTACCCATAGGTTGCATCCCAATAAGAAGCCTGACCGCTGGAGGCAGCGGTTAGGCTTCCATTCTCAAGACACCATCTACCATCGGCACAAAAGACCCTTGGTATGGATCCACGCTGTCTCAGTGGGTGAGGTGGGGGTGGCTTCTGCCCTCATTAATGCTCTGGATCAAGTTCAGCCCGGTTTGGGGGTAGTTGTAAGCACCACCACCCCCCATGGGCAAGAATTGGCCCAAAGCAAACTGACCCCAAGGGCAACCTGCATCTATTTCCCCCTGGATCTCATTTTCTCGGTTCTGAGGGCTTTGGGTCATATCCGCCCTGATATCATTGTTTGCTTGGAAACAGAGCTCTGGCCCAATTTTCTTGGTGAGGCCTGTCGCCTGGGAATTCCAACCTTGCTTCTGAATGGGCGCATTTCCGAGGGATCTTTCCGGCAGTACCGTAAATTCCAACCGTTATTTGCGCCCATGCTCCAAAATTTCGCTGCGCTGGCAATGATTTCAAGCAATGATGCTGAGAGAATCACTGAGATGGGTGCCCCGGCTGCCAAGGTGATAGTAACTGGGAACATGAAAGGGGCCGGTCTCGTTGAGCGGGCAGATCCTAGCAGAGTTGCAAGCCTCAAACGAAAGTTGAGGCTGGAATCTGGGCAACCGGTTTTGGTTGCTGGCAGTATTCGTGATCAGGAGCTAACCTGGCTGCCGGATATTTTTTGTACGTTAATGAGAGAGAGGACTGATCTGGTGGGAATCTTTGCCCCCCGCCACCTCAAACGGATCGGCCGGTTAGAGAACTGGTTCCAGCGACAGGGCTTGGAGTTTCAACTCTTCAGTTCGCTGGTGAATGGGGCCGAGGCAAGAGGGGCTAATGTCATTCTGGTGGATAGGGTAGGCATGCTCTTTGATCTGTATGGTCTGGCGGATTTGATTTTTTGCGGCGGCAGTCTGGTCCCATTGGGTGGGCAGAACATTCTGGAGCCGGCTGCCTGGGACAAAGCAGTTTTCTACGGTCCGCACATGGATAATTTTTCCGAGGCCTGCCAACTGTTGGAAAGAGCTGGATGCGGAATCAGGGTGCGAGACCCAGATGACCTTTTGGATCGACTGCGCCATTTCCTCGCCCATCCTGAACCATTGGAGGACATGGGGAGTAAAGGCCGGGATGCCTTGGGCGACCGCAATCACATAGCCATCAAGCAAGCGGAGCTAGTCAAAGAGGTGCTTGATAACGCAGAGCGCAAAGCGCAGAGCGCATAGCGAACGAGGAGTCGGAGGTCAGTAAAGATTTCGGATTTCGGATTTCGCCCGCCCGCCTCGACTGAGCGGCTAGCGATGGCGGGCAGGGATTGCGAATTTAGGAATCATAATCCAGGATCCATGATGCAGGATACAAAAAAGCGATGTGCGTCTTTCCTACTGGTTACTGTCTAATGGATTCTATGAATTAACCACAGAGAACGAAGAGAAAAGATTCAACCACGAAGAGCACGAAAAAGGACAATAGATCATAACATAGGAGAATCGCTTAAAAGTTTTGTGGGACCCCTGAGGTTCAAAAATAAGCCAGCTTATTTTTGAACCTCAGGGTGACCCACTTGTCCCGATAAGACTTTATCGGGACTCCCGCCTTGCGGGTGGCTTTTAAGCGATTCTCATCTTCGCGATTCTTGGCGTTCTTCGCGGATCCCTTTCTTGTCCATGTAATCTGTGAGTCCCGCCGCCGGCGGGACCCGTGTCCAAAATAATAGGCACGACACTCAAGCAGTCGTCTGTGAACGTCTGCGGTCGTCTGCGGTTAATTCCTTAGTTTTTGTTTTTCACGCCGAACGCTATGCGCTCTGCGCTATGCGCTCTGCGCAAACGGAGTAACCCCATGAACGAAGATAAGTTGCGTGAAATGCTAAAAGATCTACAAGACGGCAAGACCGATGTGGACGCCGTCCTGGAAAGCTTGCGCTCGTGGCCCTACGAGGACCTCGGCTTTGCCCGGGTAGACCACCATCGTGCTTTGCGGCGCGGTTTTCCAGAGGTGATTTTTGGCGAAGGCAAGAGCGCCGGCCAGATCAGCGAAATCATGAAAGCAATACTGGCTCAAGGCCAAAATGTGCTAGTGACCAGAGTTGATGCTGCCAAGGCCAAGGCCGTACAAAAAGAAATCAAGACCGCGGTTTACCATGAGATCTCACGTACCTTGACTGTGCGACAGCAGGAGATTTCAGGGGAAGGGCAGGGAGTGGTAATTGTGCTGGCAGCCGGAACCTCTGATATCCCGGTGGCGGAGGAGGCCGCCATCACGGCGGAAATGATTGGTAGCCGGGTTGAACGACTCTTTGATGTGGGAGTGGCGGGGCTGCATCGCCTGCTCGATCATCTCCAGCAGATGCGGGAGGCTAATGTGTTGGTTGTGGTGGCGGGTATGGAAGGGGCACTTCCCAGCGTGGTTGGCGGCATGGTGAACAAGCCGATTATTGCAGTGCCCACCAGCGTGGGATACGGTGTTTCGTTTGAAGGGCTCGCAGCTTTAATGGCAATGCTCAATTCCTGCGCTCCAGGGGTGGCGGTGGTGAACATCGACAACGGCTTTGGCGCCGGCTATATTGCGGCCCTCATCAGTCAAGATTGATAAAGACAAGCCAAAGGGCAGCTGGCAGGAGGCAGCGGGCAGCAGGCAGCCCTTCGACATGCTCAGGGCGGGCGGCAAAAGGAATTTAACCGCAGACGGCCGCAGACAAAGATGGTTTCTGGGCACGGATTGCCTGCGGCAACACACAGATAACTACAGATGTAAATCTGATCGGCGAAGAAGTGAAGATCGTGAAGACAAGGATCGCTTAAAGTACTTTGGAGAAGATTTCGCGGTAAGAAATAAGCCAACTTATTTTTTACCGCGAAGCTTCTCCACTGTCCCGATAAGCCTATCGGGACTGCCCGCTACGCGGGCGATTTTAAGCGATCCTTATCTTTTCTTGGAAACAAGGCAGTCCATGATATAAGGGATAGTAGCCACCAGAGCATTATTTATAAGGACAAATCAGGGTCTGTGTTCGTCTGCGTGGGTCTGCGGTTCAATCCCTTTTCCTGCTCTCCGTGTTCTCTGTGATTTAACAAATATCCGTGAAATCCGTGTGTCGCCAGCGGCGACCCGTGCCCAAAAAACCAGAAAATCATTGATCGCATATCTTTAAAAACTATATAGAAATGTCTGTATATGTCTGCGTGGGTCTGCGGTTAATCAAATGGTCAGTAGATCTCCGGGTTCAGGAATCAATACCTCAAGATCCTTGACAGACCTCGCCATTTCTTTAACCTCATCAAAATTCTCTCGTCTAACATTTCTCTGAATGTGCACCAGGGCGAGTTTTTGCGGTTGGCTGGCTCTCGCCATCTCCAAAGAGCCTGCGACCGTACCGTGTCCTGGTACCTCTTTGGACAGATGGAAGGCTTCATGGACAATGAGGTGGACACCTTCTGCCAGCGCAATGGTTTTGGAGGTGGGTCGGCCATCACCACTGTAGAAGATCGACTTGCCCTCCGCTTCCAACCGCAGGGCCAGGTCTCGCTGGGGGTGGTCGTTGACAGCCGTGTTCCAGGACAAACCCAGTCCGGTTACCGGTTCCCCTGGCTCCACTTCCTCAAAAAGCAGGGAGAACTGCAGCCTTGGGTAGAAGTTAGGGTAGGCCAAATCGAGACATCTGTGGATAAAAGTCTCGATTCCCTGCTGCCCCAGAATGTGCAAGTCCTTGTTTCTTTTTTCTTCCCAAAAACGTACCAGTAGAGCTGGAAGGCCAAAGGTGTGATCAGCATGAAAGTGTGATATCCAGATCCCGTCCAGGGTATCTGGGTGCAGCCCCTGTTGCCAGAACCTGGGCGGCACTGAATAGCCACAGTCAAGCAGCACGGTAACAGATTTTCCCGCAGACTCGGTGCGAACCAGCATAGAGGTATTGGGAAGATTCTCATCGAATGCTTCACCAACGCCGAGGAAAGTGATTTCCATCAGAGTCTCCTTTTCAAATTAACCGCAGACGGCCGCGGACGGACGCGGACAGCCAGAGATGTTTTTTGGGCACGGGTCGCCGCTGGCGACACACGGATGTCACGGATTCTCACTGAACCAAAGAGAGCACAGAGAACGCAGAGTGAGGATCGTTTGAAAGCAACCCGCAGGGCGGGTGGTCCCGATGGCATTTGCATCGGGACTAATGGGGAAAACTGGAGGACAAAAATAAGCAAGCTCATTATTGATCCTCAGGTTTCCCCATAACTCTTTCAAACGATCCTCACCCAACACATTCTTAGATCATTCCAATATTCCATCGCGGAGCAAAGCACTTGCCCAAGGAACTGAACTGTCTCTCGGAGATAATCTCCAACCTATATGACAATAGTCTGCGTCTGTCTGCGTGGGTCTGCGGTTAAATTCCTTTTGCTGCC
>CAYFXH010000198.1:0-5884 GCA_964346905.1 uncultured Desulfobacteraceae bacterium
GATTGGTACATAGCCTGAACTTTTTGCTTTGATATCGCCATATATTAACCTGAGGCCGAACTATAAATACACGTCCCAAATATTCGTAAAATACATCTTCCTACGATGCCTAAATCCAGTTACCTGTAGGTGTGTTAACGTCAAAAACCGTTCTGATAATACCTAGATAAATTCAAATCTGCCGACTTGTCCACTCACAAAAACGTGAACTTTGACGATACTAGTGTGGACTTAAGATATTGACGATTAAGCTAGGCAAATTGCTTTATTTGATTATGAGTCCTCTCAAATTGCTTAAGAGGCCTCGAAAATTTCACCGCAACTCCTTTGTTATCCTCGACTAGCCTGATGATACGTGCTGGACCTTGAAGACCAATGGTCTTCTCCTGACCAGAGAAACTGGGTGCTCTCTAGGGTGTCATCCGGAGCGGCACAATAGTCCTGTTCCCAATTCTTATGTTTGCTAGCTTCCATCTTCGATCTCCCGGGAAAACCCTTGCTTTTGTCTTTCTAAATGGCAATAGCCGTGCCAAAAGCTATCTATGGAGATAACCAATTAATTTAACATCATTTTTTTCTACAAAGCAGCCGTGTTCGAGCTATAGTTAGATGGCAGAGTGGATACTTCTTGTCCATATTTGACGTGTGCAGGTGCGTAAAAACTTTGCACCACCTCGAAAGTTTCCCATACACATAAGTGCTAGAAAGAGGTTGGAGCGATCAAATATCGCCAGGCGGCAATGTTTCTCATCGGCGAGCATACAGGCCGCATGGCCGCAATTGTCAAAGGCAAACTCTAAAGCAGAAAAACTCATGGCAAGAAAAGCAGCTCCTCAAGATGTTGGGATACATGCCTGCTCCAAAGCATTTTAGAGTTCTGCCAAGATGTAAAATTTTATGGAAGTTTAAGTATGATTTTCTATGCGTATGACGAGTTTTTTGAGACTTTGAGAAGTTTACAGTTATAGCAGCAGTCTATACTCGCCGACCGTATCTGGAGAACACAAAGTTTACCACTCTGTAACGCTATACACACCCACAGCATCACCACAACATGGCTGTCATTTGCTCGTTACCAGCTGACATCGGCTTCATACATCCACATCGCATGAAGAAGCACATGGTTGTGAAGTGTCTTCCCGCTTCCATCGCGAGGCAGTATGTTCAATTCCAAACCGATCGTGTAGTTCCTTGCTAGGTTGTGCAATGACGGCAATGTTGTGTAGGGTATTTTCCTTTTTTTGTCCTTAGACTCTCGCAGAGATGCGGATAGAGTTTTTTTAGTTTGTCTATCAGATCTGGATCTAGCTCGGCGCCATTCAGCATTACCTCTTTGGAAAGCTGTTTAACGGATAAATTTCTCGCTTTACGGAGGTCAGCCCAGCCGAGTTTTGCCCGACGGAGGTTTGCCCCGCTGAGGTCCGCACCAATGAGGTTCGCCCCTTCTAGGAAGGCCCCGCGGAGGTTCGCTCCAATGAGGTTGGCCGCAATGAGGTTAGACCTTTCGAGTAATGCCCTGCGAAGGTCTGCCCCAATGAGATTAGCCTTTCTGAGGAAGGCACTGCGCAGATCTGCCTGGCGGAGGTCTGCCCAACGGAGATTTGCGCCGCTGAGATTCGCACCAGTAAGGTTCGCCCCGCTGAGGTCTGGCATCGTGTAAGGGTTTCCAAGCCTCCAGTTGTTCCAAGCCTCCACCCCTTCTTTGAGCTTGGACAAGTGTACTCGATTAGCCATAATTCAGATACCTCGCTAATGCGGTACCATGAAAGAATTCGTCAAGTCTGTCACAGTCCCACCAACCATCCATGTACGATTCACCCAGGCCTAGCGAACCCTCCGCCAGCACTCTTTGATAAAATTTCTCATTGTGGACCTGAAGATCCCAGGGACGTTCTCCTCCGATTTCAACATCGGCTAGCGACAACAGCCATTCTGCTTTTTTTCGTAATTTGTCGTGAGACATATCCCACTCCTAGGCAAATTTTCTGTTCTTGAGAGATGCTACCCAGAGTAGGTTCTAGAGTCCCCTCCGCATCCGCCATCCCACAAAAAGTCATAGTGTAGCCCATCCCTTATTCTCAACAGAGATTACTGGAAACGCAGCCGCTGGAGCAGCTATGGTTGATAACCGGATACCAAAGGGTAGCGACAGAGATTAGAGTTGTTGCTCTCAATCCAGACTAAATCAACCTTGAGCACAGTGGGGTGGAATTGATAGGGGATTATCCTTACAGAACAGATGGCGTCATAATGTGAACCGGGCGGCACTTATTTGCCTTATTTCTTCCTCCAACTTCTGTCAGTACTGGCCAAAGTCAGGATGAAACCAATAAAATCGTCGTACTCTCAAAGCAAACTCAGGTTCCAGTCAACCGGCTAGTAGCATTTGCTTTGATGGCTCTGTGGATTGCCACTTTCAGTTCCTCGAGGTTAAATGACTTGACCACATAGCAATCTGCGGCAATAGCTTTCTGGTCTCCTTTGTAAGTATCGTACGCGGTACATAAAATGACCGGCAGATCATTGTACTGTGTGCGGATCTCCTGCAGAAGTTCAAGGCCGTCGTACTCCCCGAGTCTAATGTCCAGAATCACCACTTCGGGTTGGAGATTTTCAATTTTTTTCAGCAATTCATGTCCCGAATCCACAGAGGAGACTTCGTACCCCTCCCCGCGTAGCACTTCACTGTAGTAGTCGCGGATGTATTCTTCGTCATCCACCACAAGTATTCTTGCCATGATACCTCCTCCTTGAACAGTGACAGCTTAGTATTCTCCCCACAGACGGTCCATACGGAAAAGGCAATTCATCCGAGCGCAGTAATCCGCCGCTGTGCCAAACAGCCAGAATCCACCTCAACCCACTGAATCTCCTTGATCAATTCAGCCTTTCTTAAGCCAGTAGGTCTGATACCAAGTCCCCTTGCCATTTTCTGTGGTTCTTTCGCTGTCACTTCATTTCTTTTGTTTGCGATCACATTTGAGTGTTGTTAGTGCTCCACACTGCTTACCAGTGCCAACGTCTTTGACCTGCTCCCAACCTCAATTAACCAATCATATACCGTTCAACCCGATAACCCCACTCACTTTCTAAAATAGAAACTATGAGTTGAAAGCTACTCTCATCGAGTACATCCTCACCCCATCCCAATTCTTGCAAGTGTTCGTTTACCCTTTTGGTCGTGAACAGGCCGCCGTTTTCTATGATCCTTAGCACGCTTTGGATTAGAGCAGGAATATGGGTCTGAGGAATTCCCCTTGAGGCAAGCCGGCTGATGCAAAGCCTCAGCTCACATACCATGAGAATAGCTCCCTGCGATTTACATTCTAGTAGGACCTAGGAAGCGGAGACATTCTGCAAAACCTGCCTCCGTCCCGGTTCTCCACCAGAGTGCTCATTCCATCCGGATCAAAAAAACCTCTCGTATATTCGTCCGTTAAATAATGGCTGCATACAACAGAATGGTCTCCGTGCCTTCCGGGGGCACTTCCGTCTCTACTGTCATTTCCACTTGATCTGCCACTGCTATTACCGGGAAGTAAACTTTGAACGTCGTGCCTACCTCCGAGAAGTGAATTCGGACAGAGAAATTAAGAAAATGATCCTATCCATCTATTCTCGTGTGAAATTTTCCATCTTGAGAAACGACTTCTACTTCACGCGGTCCTCTGCCTTTCTCACTCAACTCTTCTATCGCCTCAGCTACCAGAGTACAGACTAATAAAAAGGCAAGCGTTCCACCGGCGACATGTAATACTAGGTAGTTTAGAGCACCCATGCATGCAATCTCCTGTTCTGGGATCCGTGTAAAGGTATGTTGCCAACCATTGAAAGCATAAAAAGTGCCAAGTCGAACTCTTTTGCTGAGAGAAAAAGTAACCCGGAAATATGAACACCCCGAAAAAATCCTTTGGAAGAACGCATCCCCGTTGATCCTCGATTTGTAGGGAAGCTTGAGCCAAGGAAAGAATTTTGACTTCGGGGTTTGGAAACAGAGTCTTTCGGTGCAAATCCCCTTGTTTGTGGCCCTGCTATCTCTATTGTTAGTGCATAGTTTTTGCGCACCTGTATACCTCTCAGCCGTAATTGTGGATATAAAGTATCCGCCTGGAGGTCCACCCATTGGTGAGCGGAGGTGAGTGTGAAAGAGTTAATCTCGAAATACATGTAAAATCATGCGGTTAGGTAACTGACGGCCTTTTGGCACGTTTCCAGCAACAACCAAGATTTTAGCTTTGCCGGTTTCAGGACACAGAGGATGCAATGGTGACCCCAGGTAAGCCTTCACGGCTAGGGGGCACCAACGCACAGCGCAAACTAATGCAGCCATGTCCAAACACTTCGATAGCTGGCATACCCCAGCTCTCGTTGCAACCCCAAGGCGCTCACCTCGCTTTTCTGGCCCACCACGTACAGATTTGCCCGCAACCAAAGCCGCAATGGCTTTCGGATATCTTGAAATATAGTCCCCACAGTCAATCAGATCTGGCCGTCGCACAACCAACATCGATACAGGCCTTTCATTGTAGCCCATGCCTCCCCATGACCACATCAACGACAGCAAAACCCATCCGGCCAGCGGAGGTCAAACAGGTATTGGCTGCAGCCTTCCCCGGTGGCAAAGGGTTTCTCAAAGTCGAGGAGCGTCGCCGGGTAGTCTTTCATTTTTGAGAAGATGAAAAGAGGAGGTCATTATGTGAGAACGCTACCCTTTCAAGGCGTCAAGTGATCAAAGGCACGGCTGCGCTGGCCCTCGGCACCGCGGCGGGCCTTGTGCCCGCCGCCAAGGCGGCCGCGGTTAGCAAGACGCGGGCGCCCAGATGGGCCTTTATTGTTGATCTTCGGCGTTGTATCGGCTGCCGGGCGTGCACAGTCGCCTGTAAGGCCGAGTTTGGCGTCCCCTTAGGCGCTTTCCGCGCTGCTGTCTATGAGGAAGTAAAGGGCAAGTTCCCCAACTCGGAGAAGCTCTTTTTGCCCAAGCTGTGTAACCACTGCGATGGCAACAAGGAGGACGGGATTCCGCCCTGTGTCAAGATCTGCCCGGAGTATCCGAAGGGACAGAAAGTGTTCATCACTGCGGAGGGGAAAAAGGTCCGCTACCGCTATGGCGCTACCTACAAACGTGCCGACGGCTTGATACTCTGGGACAATACACTATGCATCGGCTGCGGGAAGTGCATCGATAAATGCCCTTACGGCGCCAGAGCCTGGGACAAAGGCCTCATGGCCGGCAAGGAGCCGAGCAAACACGCCATTACCAAGTGCACCCTTTGTCAGCACCGGCTCGATCAAGGAGTCGCCCCGGCGTGTGTCAATAATTGTCCCGCCAAAGCCAGGATCTTCGGTGATCTGAACGAACCGGAAAGCGAGGTCTCCAAACTGGTTAAGGAGTTCGGGCTGGAAGAAAAACGCAACGAGACAACTCTGCTCCCGACCGAAAACACGGTCCCTATGTGCTTCTATATTGACCCCAAAGGGGTGCTGATGAGAATGGCCACGGCCAAGAAGAACTATGTGGGGAACGAGTCCTGGTTCGACCAAGTTGTTTAGCCAGAAAGGAGGAATTGATAATGATACGAGACATAACTCGCCGTGATCTTTTCAAGCTCGCAACCGCATCCGCTGCAGTCCTCGCCGTCGAGAAAGGGATCGGCTCCCGGGCACTGAGCGGGACGGTGGATTTCGCTAAAGGCGGGAAGGATTTTTCGCCCAAGACCGGCGACGAAAGAAAGATGGTCTCCTCGGCCTGCTGGAGTTGCGTGACCAGAGATTCCATGATCGGCTTCGTGGAAAATGGAAGACTGGTCAAGTTGGAGGGGCACCCCGATTCCATCAGGGGACGGGGTAAGATCTGCGCCAAAGGGGCTGCCGGTATCAACCAACT
>CAYFXH010000198.1:5989-6207 GCA_964346905.1 uncultured Desulfobacteraceae bacterium
CATGTTCCACTATGGCCGCATGAAGGCCTCATCCAGCAAGATCATCAAGATGTTCCTGTCCAATTATGGCACCAAGACCATCGGCAACCATACCTCCATCTGCGAGGGGGGCAAGTGGACCGCCCAGGAGCTGACCTGGGGCAAGCACTACGACAACTGGGATTTTGACAACACCAAGTTTATACTCAATTTCGGCAGTGGCTTTCTGGAGTGCCACA
>CAYFXH010000199.1:0-6197 GCA_964346905.1 uncultured Desulfobacteraceae bacterium
CCAGCGTCTCTGGGTTGATGATCTCCACCAGGAAGGCATCCTCCCATATGTGCATTCCCTGCTTTTCTGGACACTCGAAAGCAACACCCGGCCCGTTCATCTCCGAAAGGCCGTAGGAATTGAAAGCTTCCACCCCAAAGTATCGTTCCACCCGCTGTCGAATCTCCTCTGAATGAGGTTCTGCACCAAGGAAAGCTATCCGCAGCTTTAGATCGCGGTGCGGATCCACCCCCAACTCTTCCATCACTTGCATTAGCCGCAGGGCATAGCTGGGAATCAGATGAATGACAGTGGTGCCAAATTGCTGCATGAGCAGGATCTGGCGCTTGCTGTTACCGGTACCCGACGGGATGGTTAAAGCACCCAACCGCTCACCGCCGTAGTGAAAGCCGAGCCCTCCGGTGAACAGCCCGTAGCCAATGAGGTTCTGAAAGACGTCATGCTGTTGCACTCCCGCCATGTACATACAGCGGCTGACCAGATCTGCCCAGTTGTCGATGTCGCTCCGGCTGTGAAAAACCACGGTGGCCTGGCCTGTGGTTCCGGACGATGTATGGAGCCTGACGACCTCCTGTAAGTCCACACAGAGCAGACCATAGGGAAACTGGGCCCGCAGGTGTTCCTTGGTGGTAAAAGGAAGTTGGCGGATATCCTCAATCCGCTGAATATGCTCAGGCTCGATTCCTTTCTCGAAAAAAACCTTACTGTAGTGAGGAGATTTATTCGCCTGAGCCAGTGTCCAGCGCAATCGCTCCAACTGAAGCCCAGTGAGGGCCTCCCGCGCCATGGTTTCCAAACCTTGATCCCAGTACACAGTCATGGAAATCCTTTTCTTAAACCATCGATCCTGCAATTCTGAGTTGACAGGGTTTGGTCGAAATCCGAAATCCCTGGCCCAGACCTGACCCGGAAGGACTGGGTTGCTTTACTTATCTCGCCAGAGAATCACAGCACCGCCACGCTGTAACACTCACCTCACCTCAGGGCGGACACCAGGTTTCGAAACAATTCTCCAATCAGCGAAATTCACCTGACCAAAACATCAGATTGGAAGTCTTATGTAGCACTAATTTTAACATTTGAAAATTCACATTTCGGATAGTACCTATGCATGTAACTCCGCAAGGTTGGGGCTTGAGGGCTGGGATATTCCCGAAGCACCGTATATTGTCAGCCTTCGCCAGCTCCATTGGATCTGGTTACCTACACGATAAAGCAGAGGCTGACAATATCCGCAGCTCGGGCTGCCATAACCTCCGGTTACAAGGCTCTCCCCTTAGCAAAGACGGCAGACCGGGCGTAAGCGGAGGGAAGTCTCAGCTCTCAAGTGCTTACCCCTAAGTTAGTAGGCGCATTTCGGATTTTTGTCTTATCGTCTCCAGCATCTAACATCTAGAATCCAGGATCTACATCTTTGCTACCAATAGCTGAGACCGAGAAGACTACTGCCTATGGGCCGCTGATAAAGGTAAAGTACTCTCTTAGCCCATCTCCTCAAACGCCAAATTTTCAAAACGGGTATATTGGGTAAGAAAGGTGAGTTTGGCCCTGCCAGTGGGACCGTTTCGCTGCTTGCCGATGATAACCTCGGCCCGGCCCTGGTCAGGGCTATCCTGATGGTACACTTCATCGCGATAAATGAAAGCGATGACATCAGCATCTTGTTCGATGGCACCGGATTCGCGGAGATCGGCAAGCTGGGGCCGTTTGTCGTGCCGTTCCTCCACCCGTCGGTTGAGCTGGGAGAGCGCCACTATGGGCACGTCAAGCTCCTTGGCCAGAGCCTTGAGCGATCCTGAAATCTCGGATATCTCCTGCTCCCGCCGCTCGCTGGCCTGGGACCCCCGCATGAGCTGCAGGTAGTCCACGATAATGAGTCCCAGATTTTGATCGCGCTTCAAACGACGCGATTTGGCCCGGAGCTCTAGCGCAGAGATCGCTGGGGTGTCATCTATGAAAATTGGCGCCTCGCTTATGGTTCCTGCTGCCCGGGTGAGACGTGGCCAGTCCCGCTCGCTCAAGAAACCACTGCGCATCCTTTGGGAATCAACCCTGGCTTCAGAACAGAGCATCCGCAATCCCAGTTGCGCTTTGTTCATTTCCAGGGAAAAGATCCCCACAACCACCTCGGCATCAACCGCTGCATTGCGGGCAATGTTCAGGGCAAGGGCGGTCTTCCCCATACTGGGACGGCCGGCAATGATCACCAGATCTGAGGGCTGCAGACCGGAGGTCAGCCGGTCCAGCTCAACAAATCCGGTGGGCACACCAGTGATCATCTCCTTGCGGTCATACAGCTTTTCCAGGGTTTTGATGTTTTGCTTGACTACCTCTTTTGCCGGGAAAAATGATGGATTTATGCGGTCTTCACTGACCTGAAAAATGGCCTGCTCAGCCTGGTCCAGGAGTTGGTCCACCAGCAAACTGCTGTCAAAGCCGGTTGCCACAATCTCAGTCGCCCGGCTGATCAGCGCCCGGACCATCGACTTTTCTTTGACGATCTTTGCGTATTGGCCAGCATTTGCCGCAGAGGGAACCCTGTCCACCAGCGAGGCCAGATAGCTGGCGCCTCCCACTTCCTCCAGCTTCTTTTGCGACTTGAGGAGGTTGGTCAGGGTAATCAGGTCGCAGGGCTCGTTCCTCTCGAACAATGCAATTACAGCTGCAAAGATGGTGCGGTGAGCCGCCCGGTAAAACTCGTCACCCCTGAGAATTTCCAAGACGCTGGGTAAAACGTCATTGTCGAGAAGAATGCCGCCGATTACCGACTGCTCGGCCTCGATGTTGTTGGGAGGAACCCGGGTGGGTTCGGCACCCTGCTCGCCCATGGGTTTTATTCGACTTTCGGATAGGATTTGTTGGGACACAGCAATTCTCCTAACTATAGGCCAGACGGGGGTTTATCCATGAAGCCCTGTCAATGTCCATCCCCCGTTTCGTCTGAGTTTTAGGTGGAAACCGATACAACAGAATACACCCGATGGCGGGTAAATGGAACCCAAAAAAATTCAATGATTGGGTTTCAATTGATTGAAATCCAACTGCCCCTCTCCGGGCCGCGGCTGAAGCTACGGGCGGGCAACCTAGAGACTTCTCTAGGTTGGAGACGGCTTTTTCATCAAACCGTTATCTACCCTCCGAGTTAGTTGATAAAGATTAGCGATGACCCCAAACTATGTTAGGGTGCAGCTCACCAGACAACACGGTGGAAGATTGCGGTGTGACAAGAACACAACGGAGACATTAGTGAAAGCCAAGAGTACAATCACACAGCAAAGCAGACAACTGTGTGAGGCAAGCCCGAGATCAAAACGCATGGGGCTGATACGAGAAAAGGCAGGGACGAATGACCCTGCCTTCATTGTTGACAATTCTGCGCTCAATCAAGCTCGTTAATCTTTTCTCCGCTATCTGTCTTTAGACAATCTGATACCCAAATTCATTCGGATCAAAGGTGCAAGCGTTACTGAGCTGCATTTTTAGAGTATGCACTACGGAGCAAATTGAGTCGTTGCTACCGGATAAAATCTTATTTGAAATAGCTTTGCCCCTCCCATTTCGAGACCTTGCTCTGTAACCACAAGGTCGGCAATGTTGAAGATCCAATCTTCGCTGAAGTACCAGGCCATTGGTGTTTGTAAACTCGCTTGAAAAAGGAGCCATTCTTGCAGACTGATGGTGTCATTACCGTCCCCAAAGGTGCTATCATCATCAAATAGATTGGGATCGTAGCCAGCAGAGAGGATAATTTCCCAGGCATCCACTGGTACATCATCTTGATCTATGTCTCCGTCCCCATCGATATCAAGCCTCGCATCAACGGCCCAACCGGTGTAGGTGAAAAGAGGGCTTAGGTCAGTGAACTTTGACTTACCTTTTCCTTTTGTTGAGCCAGAGTCAAACCGCTCATAGTACTCAGCTTTAGCGGTGTACAGATTGTTATCGACGATAAGACCCAATGCCAGATCATCGCAACTCGTGTAGGTTCCGAAATCGGGATCTGGTTCGACAAGGTCATCATTGCATGCCTCCAGCACCACGTTTGGGTGGAGGATTATGGAACTGACAGCGTCATTCTTACCGTTGTTCGGTTTTGCGAGAATCCTGCCGACGACATGGAATCCCTCTGCTGGAATAACCGTGCCATCGACTTCAACCTTGTGGGGCAACATCACTTTTACTGGATCATTGTCAGGAGGATTGTAAAAATTCCAATCGCACCGATCAAGTACTTCCAGCTGGGTTAGAGACGACTTCTTGTTTGAAACGTATTGTATTGTTGTTGTCTGGTATTCAGGGACAAATACTGAGTTGCCGCCTGGTGTTTGCTCACAGAGGTAGTCGTACTTTTTCCCATGGATATTTAGGTTGAAATGCATTCCACTAGGAGCCCCGTTGCTCTTCTCAATGACATCTAGCGGTTTCGCAGCGAAGGTTGGACTCGCTATCAATGCAATTGCGAAGAAAATGAGGCAGCTTTTGATAATTGTTTTTTTCATGTTCTCCCCCTTTTTACTTAGTTCTGCGCTCTTGACGTCCCTTTTTTGGTCAAAAGATCAAACAGGAATTGAAAAGTGCACTGGGTAAAGGCAAACAGAATGCCAGGTAGGGGGATTGAGCTGGTTTTTGCCTGGGTGAACTCGAAATGTCCCGTGAGTGTAATACCTTATAGATCTTCCTCAGGAAGGCTCATTGGGTATGAAAGGTGGCCTAGAATTGCAAATAGTATCATTTGTAATACAATTCGGACAAAATCGGTATGGAAACGGATAGAAGTTTAGCGGAAATGCATTTCGTGATGAGTTAGCCAAACTCCTACCAGATCACGAGGATAGGGTAGATAATCTTAGTGAAATGACGCTGACTGGGATTTGAGCTCAGCCAACATACGGTGTTCCATCAATCTACCCCCGTTCTCCAGGAGCACAGGCAAAACCGTGTGCACCTGAGTACTTTATGCCGGAGGGAGGTGAGGCTTTCCGAAGGTGAATGAGATCATTCTTCTGTCTAGGAAACATTGTTAGGAAAGCGGTCTACCGAGAGTGAGGGGTCGCCAACGGGCCGGGCAGATATGAGTGACAGGATACCAGGAACGGATCTTGGCCAGGAGGGATGAGTTTCTATTCTTCCTTGATTACCTGAACGGTGATTTCGGCTGTCACATCAGCATGTACCCTGATGGGAACCTGGAATTCACCCAGAGTCTTTATCGGTTCATCCAGCTTGATCAGTTTGCGCTCAATATCTACACCTGCCTCTTTCAAGGCCTGGGAAATATCACTCACCGAAACAGAGCCGTAAAGCTTGTCCTCGTCCACCACCTTGCGGATGAGAGTCAGACTCAGTCCGCTGATTTTTTCGGCTAACACCTCGGCATCCTCGCGGACCGAGTCTGCCTTGCGCTGGATCAGCCTCCGTTCGTGCTCGAGGGCCTTGAGATTCCTGCTGGTGGCCAGTACGGCTTTTCCTTGGGGAATAAGATAGTTGCGACCATAACCAGGGGCCACCTGGACTGTCTCACCCATTCTCCCAAGTCTGGGAATATCTTCTTTCAGTATGACTTTCATGGAAAAGAAACCTCCATTGCGAAACCATCAGGGTACCTGCTGCCTCTGTTCAAAATCAACGCTTTTCTTGCATTTCGAATCCCGCCGCTTGCGGGACAGCAGGAATCTTTACTGTGACTCTCGGCGATCAACGGATAGCTGCGGAACTGCTGCAAAAACGGTGTTGGACGAAATGATCGTGATGCGTGAATGAAACGAGAGCGAAACTGCATTTCTCGGGTAGTATTCTCTATGGTTCAGACACTCCAGCCTCAGTGCGGTTGAATTGTGGTGTAGGGCATCAGGGCAATGTGCCGGGCTCGTTTGATGGCCGTGGTTATCTCCCTCTGGTGCCGGGCACAATTGCCAGAAATCCGCCGAGGAATGATCTTTCCTCGTTCTGTAATAAAGTACTTCAGTAACTTTGGATCCTTGTAGTCAATCTTGACTTTTGAGTCTACGCAGAACCGGCAAACCTTACGCCGAGGAAATGTTCGCCTTCTTCTTCTCCTGGTGGCCACCATTGGCGCCCTCCTACCTATTACGATTTCTCTTCTTTGCTATCCTGGGCCTCAGGAGGCTGTGCCTCCTCTGGTTCCGGGACCTCAGCTGACTCGTCCTTCGCTTCAGGCTGAGCCTCTTCTACCTCCG
>CAYFXH010000200.1:0-6017 GCA_964346905.1 uncultured Desulfobacteraceae bacterium
TACAGGCGCAGAAATCAGACGCCTATCAGCATCATATTCACTGGTCATAGAGCGCTTAACCCATTGATTTTATGTCGATGGCCAATCCCCACCGCCTGACTTTGTCGAGGGAGTTGCGGCAGACGATCTAGCACAGATGATCCTAGACTTGATGGCAAGTCTGGGTTGCTGAAGTTAGGGAAAGATTAGATGCGAAAGGCAGGGTCATAGTTTGCTCTGCCTTTCTTTTTGAAAACTATAGATAAGATACTCCCCACTTTCCCCCTGAAGAACTTGCCACCTCATTTTGTGCTGGATTCACTGGGAGCAAAAGCGTACATTAAGTGATAGAATCTCCACTTAACTATTATTGTGATTGCTGGCCTTGATTGAAAAGGGCATGTATTGTCCGTGAAGTTACGAATAGGATACGAAATGGAAACTGATATTACCAAACAATACGGGGAAGATTTTTTTCGAGCGGTTGTGGATACCGTGACCGATCCTGTGGCATTGGTCAGTAAGGATTTTAAAATCTTATATCATAACAAGATAGTTTCTAAAATATACGGGTCAATCGTTGGTGGGCTCTGTTTTGAGACTCTGTTTGGCCGAAAGCAACCGTGTGAAGATTGCCTTATGCTTGACGTTCTCAAAGACGGCAAGCCTAAAAAAAAGATCCATAAATATGAACTACCGAACGGTAGAACTGTGTGGGCAGAGGATAATGCGGCACCCTTTAAAAATGCCGAAGGAGAGATAATCGGTATTATTGATATTCTCCGCGATATAACAGAGCAGAAAGAGGCTAGGGACTTGCTCCAAGATGCATTAGCGCGCCTCAATGCTGAACTCTCTGAAGCGGCGGATTACGTGAAAAGCTTGCTTCCTCCACCAATAGTTACAGGGCCAGTGCGAACGGATTGGAGGTTTGTTCCTTCAGCCTCTTTGGGAGGAGACGCTTTTGGTTACCATTGGTTGGATGAGGATCATTTTGCCATATATTTAGTCGATGTGAGCGGCCACGGTGTAGGAGCAGCCCTCCTTTCTGTTTCGGTAATCAACGTCTTGCGTTCTCACACACTGCCGGAAACTGATTTCCGTGATCCACAACAAGTGCTACATGCGCTCAATATCAATTTTCCAGCAGAACAACATAACGATATGTTCTTTTCCATTTGGTACGGTGTCTACAATAAGTCGTCCCGCAAACTCTTATATGGCAGTGGGGGACATCCACCAGCACTCCTATTTTCAGATTCTTTTTCTGAAGAGGCTCAAATTGCTCAACTACGAACTCCTAACTTCGTGATAGGGGGTAGTCCTGATGCCACTTATGAAAAGAAGCTGCATAAGCTGGATGGCCCCGCCCGCCTTTATGTTTTCTCTGATGGCGTATATGACATTACAAAGGAGGACGGTTCAATCTGGGGATTAGAAGGGTTCTTGGAGTTTATGCAAGAACAATCCGATAAGACCCGATTAAATCTTGACCGGCTTTTGAGCTATGTCAAGGAAGTGAACCAGACGGATTCATTTGAGGATGACTTTACTATTTTGGAAGTTTTCATAAAATAATGCGCCCCTCACTTCTCAATGAGTTCAAGGTTGTCGTATATAACCTTTCCCACCGTTTTCCCACCAGTCTAGATTACATAGTTTAATTTAGAGTTTGCCCTTTGAAACCCGCATCCCACATCTTGTAACGAGTTTTCAAAAGGGATAATATGAATAAAGGGAATGTAATCCACAGTTTGCTCCTCACTTTTGAACCAACTGATTTATCTAAGAATGGCGGGCTTTCCTATTGACACAAAACGAACTTTCGTCCTATCCTAAAATTACAGAAACCTCCTACTCTAGTTCATTTTCGAAAGACCATACCCTTTAGCAGTTCTGTAGTACACCATCGTGTCTGGAAATCACTCCTGGCAACCATAAGCTCTAGTACTCTGGAGCGAGTCACGAAGTGGAGTTTCTAGAAGGCGCCGATGTGAGGCCTCTAAGGACGAATCCCCTGTCCAGTCGGCTTTTTGTTTTGGCCTTTATGATGGAATGCCAACAGCGCGGGGAACAGGATGGTGAACAAGCTTAAGATCTGGCAAACGACTTACGCAACCTACGGCCTGGTTTTTAGAAACCAAAAGGCTTTCTGGCACATTGCGGCCCTGCCCATGGCCATTTACTACGGCGCGCTTGTCATCGCACATGTCGCCCTAGACAAAGAATTTGCGGGATTAGTTACGACGGTGGGTGGTTCGTGGCTGTTAACTATACTCAGCCTGCCTTTCATCGTGACGTGGTACCGGTTAGTGCTTTTGGGGCCTAACTCTGTCGTCGAACACCATGGATTGAGATATGGGCGGCGCGAGGGAAAGTTTTTCCTGATTTTTCTTGGTGTATATGTTGTCTTGAAGATAATAACTGTGATCTTAGCGATGATAAGCGGAGCGAATGCCGTATTCGCAGCAGACTCGGGTGACGCTGGTTCCGTAAGGATTTTTTTTGGATTGCTTGGGATTCCGATAATAATGATAATCATTCTGATTGTTTTCGCTCCAATATTGCGCTTGGGGCTAGTTTTCCCATCAGTCGCTATTGATCAGGGGGCCTCGCCCCGTAAAGCGTGGATATTGACAAAAGGAAATTCCTTTAGATTTGCTGCTGTCCTACTGTTCACCCTCTTTCCTATTGTTTTCATTTTTGATTTACTAATTATGCCCATCATCAGCCAAGCACCAGCTAGCTTGGTTACATTCCTAGAAGGCGCAATTATAACGTATAAATATTTCTTGGCCTCTTGCGTTGGCGCGTCCGCCTTATCTCTCAGTTATAATTTCCTTACTTCTGAGAGTGACAATGACACGGTTAGTCCGACCGTTTCCCCACCTAAGCCCATATCTGCCGAGGAAAGTCCTGTAGGCGAAGAAGTGTTAGACCTATCTCCAGACATAGTTAAACCGCCGACCAGTAAAGAAGAAACTATTATCGACCCACCCCCAGTTGAGCAGACCATCATTCAGGAGGACACCTTCAAAATAAGCGTTTCAGTGAAAAGGGTAGAAGATCCTTCACTGAAAGCCATAGTTTTCACGCCTCTCATTTATTTGCTTGGTTCGACCGCAATTGTTTTCGTAGATGCATTCACTGTGGGATTCTATGTTGCTGCGTTCGGTATATCACTGGAAAAGCTTGAATCATTCTTAATACCAATAGCTCATGCTACATTATTCTTTTTTTTCCTCATTATGACCATTTTCTTAGTGAAAAGATACAGCGGCTATCTTTTCTCAGGTTCTTGGAAAATTAATTTCTATAGTCACTTGAAAACCGGATTAAAGTGGTCAATCCCATTTATTTTCGTCACTGGTATCGGTATATTAATTCCAGAAACCCGTGCTGAATGGACCAAGATTTATCTTTCAGATATTAATCTCTCACAGGAAAACATTACAATTGGAAATATTTTCATTTTCTCTGCAGAAATATTGGTTGCAACATTCTTGGAAGAACTAATATTCAGGGGAATGATTCAGCAATACATCAAAAAATTAGTAACTCCTAGAATAAGCGTATTAATAACAGCAGGTATTTTTACACTGGCACATTTCGGTGAGTTCTTAATCCATCCTGTGTCCCTTAGTAAAATTGTTTCTTGGTTTATAATGGGCATATTTACTGGGTTTGCATTCAATAAGGCCAACTCTTGTATTTCCTCCTTTATTCCACATCTGGTGGGTAATCTTGAATTCATTATTCTTGTTCCACTGATGTTAATTTTCTAACTTATGCAGAACAAGACTTAACGATCAGGAAAAAATAGCTTATTTACCGTAACTAACAAAATGTTGAAAGGCGTATTCAATGGAAGAAGAACAAAAACAAAATAACGTTAACCATGAATATTCTGAAGACATCCAGGTTGCAACTTCACAAAATGACGAAATTACAATAGAGATAACTCAAGGAGATTTTCTTAATTTTATCGGTGCTAAGGCTGATAAGTACCTTACGAAATTCAGGAAGTTCCATGTTGATGGACGTGATAAGTTTGCCTTTACATGGCACTGGCCAGCGTTTTTCTTTGGGATGCTTTGGATGGCTTACAGAAAGCTTTATGGATGGGCTTTAGTGGTATTCCTTCTGAGTCTTGTTCCCTTTCTTAATATTCTCTTGTGGCCAGTTTGGGGGCTAACTGGTAACTACCTGTATTACAAGCATACAAGAAAAAAGATACTCAATTTGAAAACAACCCAAACATTCTCTGACTCAACTCAGAGGGAAGCTGCCTTACAGAAAATTGGTGGGGTGAATGTGTGGGCAGTAATTGTTGTTGCCGTCTTAGGAATCGCTCTCCAGGTACTCGTTCAATTAAAATTTGTACAATGAGACAGAGCCGATCGTAGAATGAAACGACAAGCGCCAGACTATTAATCGGGGCATCCAGATGTGGAAAAATCCCTGCACAATCTGGCAGTTTACATGACATACTCTAAACTCTAACTCTTGAGATTTGGCCACCATATCTTGGGTTCAAGCTAAAATAAAAGGCTGGCTAAAGACCGTTGGCAGCCTGTCATTGCTGTGCAAAGCGTGGAAAATGGGTGTAAATAGGGTGCGAAACGTGGCAAAATCTTGCACCCTATCAAATGCTGATTATAATAATCTCAAGTACTTACTGCCACTTCAGACAATCCGGTCTTCGGCATCATTCAGACAACAAGCTACCGTAAGGTGGCTTTTTTATATGTTCACCCGGTTTAGCCGGTTTTATTTAGCTGTCAGCCCTTCGACCCCGCTCCCCGCGTCTACGCGCGGGACAGGCAGGACAGGCATGCTCAGGGCAGGCAAGCTCAGGACGAGTAGCCAGAATCCAGAAGAGAAAACCCTCTTGCTGACCCCTGACCCCTGACCCCTTGCTTTTTCATTTGCTGCCTGCTGCTAGCTGCCCCCTGCCAGCTGGTTAATGCTCCATGCCCTACCAAATCCGAAATCCGCAGTCCGAAATCCGAAATCTTAAAGTGCCCTATGCCCAATGACAGCGCAGCGTAGTGACCTAATGACGCCGGAGGCAAATGACTAATGACCTGCCCTCTGCCCCACTGCCACTTTGACGTGAATTCACTATGATGCTAAGATTCGCAACTGGTTTACCTAATGGTCTTAAACATCCTGGCCGGAAGGGGTGGGCGATGAGCAGCAAGCTAATAGAAAAGTATGCTGATGACATACGGCGTATCGCGCGCAATCATGGCGCTAAGAGGCTGCGGATTTTCGGCTCTCAGGCTGCGGGCATTGCAACCGATACCAGTGATCTCGATCTACTGGTGGAGTTTGATCCGGGGAGGGACTTGCTAGATCTCATAGGTCTCAAACAGGATTTGGAGGATCTGCTCGGTTGTAAAGTAGACGTGGTGACTAAAGGGAGTCTGAGTCCATATTTACGCGATAGGATTCTCGAGGAGGCACGGCCTCTATGAAAGACATGCGGGTGTATCTTCTCCATATTCGTGATGCAATTGTCCAGATAGCGACATACACTGAAGGCGGGTCCGAAGAATTTTTCAACAATAAAATGATCCAAGACGCGGTCATTCGTAACTTGGAGATTATTGGTGAAGCCACAAAGAACCTTCCCCCTGACCTACGAGATCGCCGTCCCGAGGTTCCCTGGAGTCGCATTGCCGGTATGCGCGATGTTCTCATCCATGACTATTTCGAGGTAGACTTGCAGATAGTCTGGGATGTTGTTCAAAACCGGTTGCCAGAACTCAAGAGGCACGTTGAATCTCTCATCTCTGAGACAGAAGAATGACGGTGTGATTTCTTCTCGCCTAATTCCCTTTCCCACCTCAGCTATTTCTCGCTTTCAGCTCCATGCTTTTCTCGAAACGGACCACTGATCACGGACACCTGACAAAAGGCCCTCTTCTAGGCGCTGCTCAAATTGTTCAAAGCGTTCTATCATCCGGCTTCGCCGGATTCGTTGAAACCGTTCAAGTCGTTCTATCGTTCGCTTTCAGCGAACTCGTTCAAAT
>CAYFXH010000201.1:0-5928 GCA_964346905.1 uncultured Desulfobacteraceae bacterium
TGGATTCCGGATCTCGCTCCGCGAAACGGAGCTCGTCCGGAATGACGGGTTCAGCTAATTGTGACATACTCTCAAAGGAGAGAGGACATTGTTTGCGGAGCTAAGTGAATAGGCGTTAATTGGAATTTTGAATTTGTTTGGGATTTAGTGCTTGGGATTTAGGATTTTTTCGCAAACATCAGAATATATCCTGGTAAGGTTTAAAAGGACTCAGCGATGCTGATAGATAAACTTAATCTAAACCTGGTGAACATTGAATGCATGCCCACCTCAACGAAGTTCAATGCCATCATTGATCTGGACATAGACATTGGAGAGCTGCTGCCCTATCTCGCTACAGAAATTAGGGGATGCACCTATGTCCATGGCACGGGTCAGCTCAACTACATGGACAAGGGGCATATCATTGCCATACGATCCCGGCAGATTACGGTGACCGCCCTGCAGGATGAGGCAGAGGCCCGACAGGTGTGTGAAGATCTGAGGAGGATTATCAATTCGGTGCACCAACGGCGGGAGAGTATTGCACCCACGTTGCATAAACAGGCCCGTCTAGATCCGCTCAGCGTCTACCGTGAACTTCCCCAGACCAATTGTGGTGAGTGTGGTGAGGCTACCTGTATGGCCTTCGCTGCACGGGTAGTCAGTCGACAGTTGCCGGTCAGTGGCTGTGGTCCGCTGTTGCTGGAAGACTACGAGGGCAGTCGGGAACGACTCTGGGAGATGCTCAAGCAAGCCGAATACGACCTGGAATAAAGGTTATTTAGATTGTAGATTGCAGATTGGGGATTGAGGTAAACGGTATTCTTGTTGACTGGCGTTAACCAGCTCAATCTATGCAATCTCCTGCGGACTCGACTTTGTAGTTCTAACTCTAAGATCTACAATCTGAAATCTACAATCCTCTGGGGGGCTTGTGACTCGAGAAACAATGGAATTATCGCCGGATCAGCTTGATATGGTGAGAATTCACACTGTAGAAAATCGTTTCGAGGCCGACCTGTTGATCCAGGCTCTGCGTCAGGAGCGCATCCCGGTATTGCTTCGCCGCTTTGAAGAGACCGCCTACGATGGTCTTTTTGTTACGCAAATGGGCTGGGGAGCCCTCCTAGTTCCTGGGGATTTCGAGCAAACGGCGCGGCGCCTCATCAAGGGAGTACTGGGGAGCGTCGAGGAGAAGCATTCCCTGGGTCCAACCACTGGCGACGAGGAAACAGGGTAGTAGGCAATAAGCAGTAGGCACTGAGGAGTTAAAATTTAGAATCCAGGAGCAGAATGGCATCAGGCACAGAGCTGAAGTGAGAGGTGAGTTTTTGCACGGTGAGCCTTGCGCTTTGAGCCATTAAGTCGCAACCATGGCGAATAACGATTTGCGCAAGAATGGTCGATCCATTTATGAAGCTCCCGAGGAAATCGATCCCAGTCTCTGGAGCGAGTTATCCTCCAAGGATGTCAACGAAGTATGTGCACGTGCCTCTGTTCGCTACGATGAGGGCCGGGGCTGCTTCCAAATTCCTTTCTTGCATCAGACTTACGGGTGTTACCCTGAGAGACGTCTGATTGAGTGCCTTGATCACCATGAGCCCAAACAGCTTTCCTTCCAATTTTATCTGGTCCTGCTTACCTACCTGCTTCGTTCTCAGCCCATCGGCCTTTCCGGTCGGATGGTGGCCGGGAGTGAAATCAAGGGTGGAGATTTCTTTTTCAGGGGACCCCATGCTCTGTTCATCCGACCACTGGAAAAACGCTTCGGCCATGATGCCCAGAGCTTTCTTGAGGCAGGATTACGCCTTGGAGGCGGGGAGACCGATTTTGGCGACGCCTCCTTTCGTCTCTGGCCGCTCCCCAAAATTCCCCTTGGCTACATTCTCTGGCTCGCGGACGAAGAATTTCCTGCACGTGTGGTGGTGACATTTGACGCCTCAGTGGAGGAACACTTGCCGCTGGATGTTATCTGGGCCCTGGTGAACCAGGTGGGTGGTGCGCTATTGCGCGAAGCGCCGGGGGCATAGCGTAGTGGGTCATTTCTCATTTGTCATTATGCGGGAACGCATCGATAACTCTTGGACGTAAATGTCCAATGAAAAATAGGCGATGAGAGATGAGAAACGACCGAGCTTGACAGAGGGTTACCATACTGCTAAGAAGCCAAGCTAAAAATCCCCTACCTTCCATGTAAGATAGGGACTTTCAAAGACTCCCCCTGTGTTTTGACGGACTACTGACAACCAGCAACTGACACCTCTTGGGGTCAGGAGATGAAAATGTGGCGAAGAAAAAAATTCGAAAAAAAGATCTAAAAAAACCCGATGAATTCATAACGCTAACGAGCAAGATCCTGACCTGGTGCCATGAAAACATCAAGATTGTCGCGGCAGCAGCCGGGGGTGTTGCTGTTCTCATCCTCGTTGTCGGCGCTGTCTTCTTCTTTCAGTCTCAGCGAGAAGCAGAGGCCAGAGCTCTCTATGAGGAAGCTCTTGCTCTCTATCCGGCCGAATCATCGGACAAGACTAGCGCGGCGGAGTATGCAGCGGTAGCAGCCAAGCTAGAGGAGCTACAGCAACTTTTCAACTCAACCACGGTGGCTACCAATTCCTTAATAGATCTGGGAAACGTGTATTTTCAGGCGAGAGACTATGACAAGGCCATCTCAAGCTACATGGATTTTCTTCAGCGAACCGATCGAAACAACCCCTTTCATGATCAAGTCCTGGTGAGTCTAGGAGAAACCCATGAGGCCAAGGAAGCATGGCAGGCAGCTTTGGAGGTTTACCAGCGATTGGCCAGAGAGGGAGCCCCGGTATACCAAACTCAGGCTCAGCTTTACCTTGGCAGGGTCTATGAAGCCATGGGCGATCAGAAAAATGCCATGACTCATTACGACAACTTCCTCAAGAAAAATCCGACAACACTGTATAGCGAGTGGATTCAAACAAAACTCATGCGCTGGCGGCAGACCGACAATATTGAGGATCAGGGGTAAAGGATGGAAGCAACCCCATGGCTTTGTAGCTTCCACTGATGCCCTCAATAACGAGCTCTGAGGCTCTGCCCCAATTTTTGAGAACTCGGCGAGATGGTAATGAAGAGAGGATGGATTTGAAGTCAGGCTGCCACCGCATAAGAGAGGGACGTTTGCCTCCGGGTTTTGGACACCTTTGGCTGGTATTTTTTGTGGCAATTATACTCGTGGGCTCGGGAATTTCTACCAAGGCTCAGCCGTCAGAGCCGGACATGAAGTTTTCTGCTGAGCAGGTTCTGCAATTCGGCCATCATCTCTTTTCCCAGGAGGAGTATTTCCGGGCCATTGGCGAGTACCAGCGCTTCCTATTTCTGTACCCTGATAATCCTGAAGCGCCGACTGCAGCGATGCGAATTGTTCAGAGCTACACACGCGGCAAACGCTGGCAACAAGCGCTGGAGGCGGCAGATGGTTTCCTCCGCGACTATCCTGAGCATTCGCTGAAATGGCACGTTCGTATCATGAAAGCACGGGCATTGAATGAAATGGGCCGGGGAGAAGAGGCCAGGGCGGAGTATGAGCATATCATCGAAGCCCAACCCGGAAGGCCCATTGTTGCCGAGGCTTGGTATCTTATTGGTCTCAGTTATGCCAGAGAAGGCCGCTGGTTGGAAGCTGACGAAGCTCTTCGTCAGGTGGGAAAAGAGGACCTGCTTCACGGTGCGGCCAGGGAAGTTCGCCAGATCGTGGCGGAGGAATCGGAAGCGAAACGTAAGGATCCGGATCTTGCTGGGTTTTTGGCAGCAATCGTACCCGGAGCGGGACATCTATACGCTGAACGGCCCGGTGATGCCGCGGTAGCCTTTATCTTTACCGGTGCGTTTGCCTGGGCAACAGTTGAGGCCTTCACCCAGGACCATGAAGAGCTGGGAGTAGGACTGGGGCTAATCACTCTTGCCTTTTACGTCGGCAACATTTTCAGTGCTGTAAACGTGGCTCACAAATACAACGATCGTGAAGATCGGAGGCAGCAAGAACGTCTTGCTCCCTATCAACAAACCGGTTTCCACGGGAATCAAGCGGTTACGATGGGTTTGGCGTTAACATTTTTCTTTTGATGGGTTTGTTGAAGTTTCGATGCAGAAGGAGGGCCCATGATTTACAACGAAGAGTATGAAACCATGCCCAGGGAGGCCCTGGAGGCCATTCAACTGAGAAGACTGCAGACAACAGTCACCAGGGTGTATAACACCGTGCCATTCTATCAAAAGCGTTTCGATGAGGTGGGCTTAAAGCCAGATGATCTGCGTTCCCTGGCTGATCTGCGCAGGCTTCCATTTACCTATAAAGACGACCTGCGTGACAACTATCCTTTTGGGATGTTTACGGTCCCCATGGACAGCGTGGTCAGAATCCACGCCTCCTCTGGTACCACCGGCCAACCCACTGTGGTGGGCTACACCGCACGCGACATCCAGACCTGGGCAGAACTTATGGCGCGAACCCTCATGGCCGGGGGCGCCACCAAGGGGGATATGATCCACAACGCCTACGGCTACGGGCTATTCACCGGTGGTCTCGGCTTTCATTATGGTGCGGAGAAACTGGGGGCCTCGGTTATTCCTATCTCCGGAGGAAACACCAAACGGCAGGTAATGATTATGACGGATTTTGCTCCCACCATTCTCACCTGTACCCCCTCCTATGCCTTGCTAATTGCGGAGGTTGCTGAGGAGATGGGAGTTGATTTTCGGGAATTCAACTTCAAGGCAGGCATTTTCGGGGCTGAGCCCTGGTCAGAGCAGATGCGAGAAGAGATTGAGCGGAAGCTGAATCTGAAGGCCATGGATATCTACGGCCTCAGCGAGGTTATCGGTCCGGGCGTTTCCGTGGAGTGTATCGAGGCCCAGAATGGGCTTCACATCTTCGAAGACCATTTCATTCCTGAAATTATCGATCCCGAGACTGAAGAGGTTTTGCCCTACAACACCCCCGGGGAGCTGGTGTTCACCACCATCACCAAAGAGGCCTTTCCTGTTATTCGTTATCGAACCCGCGACATCTCGGTTCTGTATCCTGAACCGTGCCGCTGCGGGCGGACCATTGCTCGTATGGGCAGAGTACGAGGCCGCAGTGACGACATGCTCATTATCCGCGGCGTCAATGTCTTTCCCTCCCAGATCGAGAGTGTCATTATGGATATTGACGGCATCGAACCTCATTATCAACTGGTGGTGGAACGCGAAGGCAGAATGGATATGCTCACTGTCATGGTGGAGGTGAATGAAAAAATTTTCTCGGACGAGGTCAAGAATCTGCAGACCATGGAGCGTAACTTGCAAGATAATATCAAGGAGATGTTGGGAGTTTCTGCCACGGTCAAGCTGGTGGAGTCCAAGAGCATTCAACGCAGCGAGGGCAAGGCAATCCGGGTGATAGACAAGAGGAAGATTTAGGTTGGTTTAGCCGGTTTAACAGAGTTCATAAGCCCAAGCGAGAGGAGGGATGACATGAAGGTTGAACAGATCTCCATATTTCTGGAGAACAAGGCTGGAAGACTGGCCGAGGTTACCGGAATTTTGGGAGCAGCGGATATCAACATTCGGGCCCTATCTTTGGCTGATACCTCTGATTTCGGCATCCTGCGCCTCATTGTTAACGATCATGAGAAGGCCAAAGAAGTTCTCAAAGAGCATGGTTTTACGGTGGGTCGAACCGAAGTGGTGGCGGTGGAGGTGGAGGACCGGCCCGGGGGGTTAAACAGAATTCTGCAAATTCTCTTCGAGGCCGGTATCAATGTTGAGTATATGTATGCCTTTGTCCAGCAAAGCGGCCAGAACGCGGTGCTCATTTTCCGATTTGATGACATAGATAATGCGGTTGCTGTGCTAACCCGCAACGAAGTTACGGTCATCGAGGGTCAGAAACTCTATGCCATGTAAGCCTGCGGTTGGTAAGGGAGCTGG
>CAYFXH010000202.1:0-5887 GCA_964346905.1 uncultured Desulfobacteraceae bacterium
GACACCTTCCGCGTTGCTCCAGGCGCACCTTAGGTGAGCGTTCAAGGATAATTATCCTATACACGATTTTCAGTCGCTCCTGAGAATCAACCATACATTTCGCAAGCATGATCATCCACAGCATCCTGTGGTCAATAGGTTAAGACAAACCCGGAGACAACTGCTATATATGTTTAGTTTCTGATATTCAGGAAAACTTCACATGTGCTGATCATATCTGCATAATTTCAGTGCTTAGTGTAAAAGTGGTTGCCTCAGGTCCAAACTGCCCTACCCGAACTGCGAATTACATACTTTTAATCCACATTTTTGCATTTTAGATATGCCCACCATATCTATGGGCAATCCGAATACGATATTTATTCCCAGAGACGATGCGGAGTTTCGGCTCCGCTTTTTTGTTGACTCAGAGTCGTGCCTTTTCGTATTGATGGGATTTCTGGATTGAGGGGCTTATTATGATTTTGTGAGTTGTGTCCTGATAACAAACAACAGAGTGAATCTGAGTGAATCATTAAACTGAAGCAATAATAACGCCATACAGTCTAATATCCTTGCCGAATGATACACGTCTCTATGAGGTCTTTTATTTCGTCAGGAACGCGGTCAGAGGATAGAGCCGATGATTTTCCATACTTATTATTGAATTCTTTAAATGAAAATCTGTCCTCAAATTCGCCAAGAAAACATTCGCAAAGCTTTTCTATATCGGCTTGAGGTATGCTAGCTTTTGATTTCTTCACTGCGCTTGCGAATCCCCCTTTACAACCGGTCAAGAACTCCTCTCTCACTTCATCCGGGTAATAATATCCAGGTTTATCTGCTCCCTCATAGTTGTACTTCTCGTACTGGTTCGCATATAGATACATGCCCACGCCTGCTACTATTACTACTAACGCCAAAATTTGGACAATTTTCATGACACCAAATTCTGTGGGAGTGGTTTCATGGGTCCTGTGATACTCAAAAGTACCCAGAATGCCTTGCAGGAAATAGTAGCCAAAGAGTAAAGCTATCGGCAATCCTTTTACGCTGCCCGTTTCCTGCCACATCAGCACCTTGCTCCCGACAAAATAAACAAACATCAGTATGGCACAGACCCTGTTTTTATTGTAGATTCCATACGTCAGGCCAAAGATCAGAAGTACATCCAACAAATTCCACAGGTCAAACTCTAAGCCAGGAATAGCAACACCGGCTGCGGATATCAAGGTAACAAGTAGGGTTAGTACGCCACAAATAATTCCTGCTATACATGCATTCCTGATTGACTTCATCAAGTGTGTATCTTGCACCTTTACAGCGGAGGCCCTACCTGATACGGGCATCGCAGCCGCGGCCTGGTTTTCCCATGCTGAATCTATCTGAGGATTTTGTTCGTATTTTGCGTATATTATCCCGCATTTAATGCAGCTTTCAGAATGGGGCTGTTCATGATGACACTTGGGACACACAATGTTGTCTTGACTTGAATGATCCAGTTGGAGGGAATCCTCTTTCTTCAGAAAAAAGCGAGTCTGGCATTTTGGGCATCGAGCATGGATACCCTTTTCGGGGATTTTCGCGTCATCTATCCGATAGGCAGCTTCACAGCTCGGGCACCGAGCTTTCATTATAACGCTCCTCCTTTTTCTCTCTTTTGCCCTTCAGCCCAAGACCTACTCTAAAACCCCTATTGTCTGCATTTTTCGTGCCTGGCAAGCTGCTTAGAGACGATATTTTTTTGCTCCATCATGGATCAGCGGTTTTTCAAAGAAGGGAGCCTAACCTGGAGAGATTAGACTAGTCAGAAAACTCTTGTTTGAAGCCTTTACTAGGAGAAAGATAGGCATATTCTTGACCACCCCGTCATTTACTATTCTACTCTCCACAGCCGGAAGTGGCGATTAAGGGATGTAATTCACAGTTTCCCAGAGACCGAGTTGAGTTATCTTACCCGATCAAATGAGATTTAGGATCATCCCTCTTTCAAAACTGAATTACTATATGATGTTCAGATCTTAACATGTTGAAATCTCGATATAATGATTATTTTGGCAAAAATTATTTCGATATTTCTAGAAATATGGTTGACATGAATCCTTTGGGGTGCTATCTTTTGATCATGAAACTTGACAGTGACACCGCAGCAACGCTGTTTGGACAGCTTGGCAATTCGACCCGCCTAAATATTGTGCGGTTGCTCGTTCGTGCTGGGCAAGAGGGTTTGCCCGTAGGTGAGATCCAAAGCCATCTCGTTATTCCCGGCTCGACTCTTTCTCATCACCTGACACACTTGAGGAGTGTGGGATTGATCTGGCAGGAACGGGAGGGCACCATCTTACGATGTTATGTAGATTATAAAAAGCTCGAGGGCCTCGCCGCTTACTTAATGGAGGAGTGTTGCACAGGTATTCCTACTCTAGAGGCCAGCATAGATCTGGGGTAAAGTCGGGTCATTTTTTTGAGCACTTATTTCGAATAATCTAGAAATATAGAAATTATGGAGGACGAAGATGAAAACACTCATCAAGTCGCTTCCCATGCACGCATCGCCCAAGCCGTTTACACTGTTTTTTGGCGATCGAGTCATTCTCACGCTCATTGTAGCATTTACTGCAATCGCCTTTTTGAACCAAGCGCAGTTCTTGGAAAGCCTTCGCTTTACTCTAGAATCTCTTATAGGAATTGCACCATTCTTTCTACTCGCTATTGCGTTCGCGGGTTACGCAAAGGCGACCGGAGCTGACGGGCTGATTGCCCGAGCTTTTTCGGGCAATCCCGTGATGACAATTCTTGCTGCATCTTTGGCAGGTGCTCTGTCGCCATTCTGTTCCTGTGGAGTGATTCCTTTGATTGCGGCAATGCTGGCCAGTGGGGTGCCCCTTGCACCAGTCATGGCGTTTTGCGTCTCATCGCCAATTATGGATCCCGAGATGTTTATCCTCACAGCGGCAGGTATCAGTCTCAACTTCGCTGTTGCCAAGACTATCGCAGCTGGCGGCATGGGGTTGATGGCTGGTTTCACAGTGCTTGGTCTGCAGAGAGCTGATTTTCTTTACAACCCTTTGAAAACCAAGACTCACTGCAGTGGTTGCGGTCCAACCTTTAACGCCAATGCGAAAGTAGAAGTTACTTGGCGCTTCTGGCGGCAACCAGATCGGCTCCGCCGCTTCATCGAGGAAGCTCTTAGTACTGGCTGGTTTCTCAGCAAGTGGTTGACCTTGGCGTTTTTCCTGGAGAGCCTGATGCTGGCTTATGTGTCTCCTGAATGGATCGGTAGCCTCGTTGGCGGTGAAAGTATATTCGCTATACCGATAGCGGCCATTGTCGGCATTCCTTCTTACCTGAATGGTTATGCCGCCATCCCTTTGGTTGCTACTCTCTTGGACATGGGTATGTCGCCTGGTGCAGCCATGACCTTCATTACTTCTGGCGCCGTGTCCTCGATTCCTGCAGCCCTTGCCGTTTATGCCTTGGTGAGAAAACCGGTATTTGCCCTGTACGTTACTTTGGGTCTCGTCGGCTCCATACTTGCAGGATACGGTTATCAGCTCATTGGAGGTATAATCTGAAAAAGCTGCAGGGAAGCAAGAGGATATTCGAGCCAAGCGTGAATTACTTTAATCTCCACTTTTGCTCTTTCTGATCTACTCCCCTATATAGTAGTATCCTAGGAAAATGCATTTTACGAATAATTGGGACGTGCATTCATAGTTGGGCGCTCACAAAGCGTCACGAAAGAAGGAATACTATGCGACAGGAACAATCACCTCTAGAAGCGAGAGTATCGCAGAGCGATGCTACTGCTTTATACGATAAGCTGGCCGGGGTCTATAATCTATTTGGTCATCTGGCAGAGTCGAAAGCACGCGATCGCTCTCTTCAGCTCGCAGACGTCAAGCCTGGACAGCATGTCCTAGAAGTCGCGGTCGGCACTGGGCTTGCCTTCGTGCATGTAGTAAGGGCGAATCCTGATGGACGGAATGTAGGCATCGACATCTCCCAGGGAATGCTCTCGAAGGCGGAGCGCCGACTACGGAAGGCAGGGCTTTCGAACTACGAGCTATCAATCGGGAACGCGTTGGCTATTCAAGAGAAGGATAACGCATTCGATGTGCTCTTGAACAGCTACATGCTTGATCTAATGGATGAACCTGAGTGGAGCACAGTTCTCACGGAGTTTCATCGCGTGCTCAAGCCAGAAGGAAGACTGGTTCTCGTGAACATGACCTTCGGAGAGAAGCTGGGAAGCGGGATCTACCAGAGATTGTACAGGCTTTCGCCCGCACTCATGGGGGGCTGCCGCGGAATCCAAATGTCTGACCTACTCCAACGCAATGGCTTCTCAGTGCATTTGAGGGAGTACTTCCAGCAGCTACTGTTCCCTTCAGAGGTGATTCTGGCTTCGAAAGGAAACGCCCAACAAAGCGCTCCAGGGGACCCGGACAAACCGCGCCGCTGAGCTTTCCGTTATGTGTTTGTCTATCAATCCTAGAATCGTATTGACCTCAAAATAGATGCTAATTGGTAGGTAGCATGGAGACAGCAAACAGCTTCCTTGACTCTCTGGACTGACTGAGCATTACATACTTGAATACGCACTCTGCCTCTTGAGACCAAGCTACAATATCTTGGTTTAAGCTCAGAAAGTGCGGAGTCTAATGCATAACCGTTTTTATAAAATTTCAAGATGAGTTAACAACGTAAAGAGGAATTCAAATGAGAGGAAAATGTAACATCAGATTTTTTTTCATCTCTTTTCTATTCTTTTCAAGTCTTCTTGCACATCCAGCACTTGGCGAAGAAGCGAAAATAAATATAAATCTTGATTCGAAAGTAAGAAGATTTATGGAAAGCCATAGAGGTCAATGGGTGGACTGGAATATTCCCGAAGTTGACGGTAAGGTTTTATATGATCTTATCGTACAGAATGATTATAAAAAAGCAGTCGATATTGGCACTTCCACAGGGCACTCGGCGATTTGGATGGCATGGGCATTAAGCAAAACCGGTGGAAAACTTATTACGATCGAGATACATGAAGGCCGGTATAAAGAGGCTCTGGCGAACTTTAAAGAAGCCGGACTCAGCGAATATATTGATGCACGGCTTGCTGATGCCCATGAACTCGTTGAAAAATTGGAAGGTCCGTTTGATTTTGTTTTTTGTGATGCGGACAAAGGGTGGTATAAGAACTATTTCGTAGCCTTAGCTCCCAAACTCGAAGTTGGCGGCTGTTTTACTGCACATAATGTCTCTTGGAGGTCTAATAGAGGCATTAAAGAGTTTCTCGATTATGTGCTGAGCTTACCTAATTTCGAGACCAGAATAGACAGGTCCAGCCACCAGGGCATTTCGATTAGCTGTAAGAAGTGGTAGTTTTAGGGACAATGGGTCCGAAATTTCGCCAGGAGAGCCGTTGGTTTTCATATAACATACTTGACTACACACTCTTCTTTTTGAGTTCCATCTACCACACGTAGGGTCAGCGCTCAGGGCGCTTCGCGCGGTAAGAGGTAAGAGGTAAGCGGTAAGCGGTAAGCCCTTCGACAGGCTCAGGGCGCTTCGCGCAGTAAGCAGTTAGCAGTTTTTTTGTTTTTGAACCCTATGCCCTATGCTCTATGCCCCAAGCCACAGTGTGGGAGCGGCTTTCCAGCCGCGATTCGAACGGTTTCAACGATTTGAACGACTTCAACGACTTCCCTTGCGCCTTGTGCCTTACGCCCTACGCCCTATGACCAATGAGAAATGAACAAATGCGAAATGATAAATGACTAATGACCTGACCCCTGATCCCTGACCCCTGATCCCTGATCCCTGACCCCTGCCCCCTGACTCCTTGCCCGATATTGACCCCTTGCTTTTTCATTTGCTGCCTGCTGCTAGCTGCCCCCTGCCAGCTGGT
>CAYFXH010000203.1:0-5759 GCA_964346905.1 uncultured Desulfobacteraceae bacterium
AGTTTTTCGCTTTTCGCTTTGCGCTCTGCGCTTAGCGCTTTGCGTCATGGGGGCAAATCAAAGCACGTCTTTTGAGCGTGGATTTTTTACTACGTGATTACCTCATCCCTGAGCCTTGTACCCTGTGCCCTATGCCTCCTGACAGATGCGAAATGTGAAATGCGAAATGCGAAATGCGAAATGGTTAGTGACCGTTATCTTCGTACCTTCTTTTTTTGATTGCCAGCCTGAAGAATCCGGCAATGGTTATTAATGCAGCAAGAAAAAAGAGGATTCCATAGAGGTTGTTAGCCAGATACGTGAACCAGGTGATTCTTTTTCTCAGGTGGCTATGCCATCTTATTTCAAGTTCATTGAAAGGGACCGAAAGACTTTGCAAAATCGCCACATCTATGTCATGACCCTCTTGCAGTTTTTCCAGTATCTTTAGAATTCCGATTCTGCCAAATTCCTGGCTGATATACTCTACAAAGCTTTTACTCTCCTCGTAAGCCAACAAGAGAGATTTTTCGTCTGCAGGGAAACTCTCAGATAATCTTTCCATCCGGATAAGCGTTTGTGATAGAATGGCCGTATCCAGAACCGACCCTTTTCTACTCATTATTATCTCTGCAATACCGTCGCTCGCCCACTGGGAAACCCCTTCATCAAGCCACCGTGGCAGTTTCGCTCTTCTAATCTGATTGTGAAGTAGTAGATGACATAATTCGTGTTTGAGGATGGCTCCAAGACTGAACGGATACATACTCATCCTGGAGTAATCAATTACGATCAAATCTTTTTGAGGAATAGCATAGGCAACAATAGGGCCATTCCCTATCATCTCTTGAAATCTCTCCCGATCGTTGGTTAGCACTACTGTCGGTTTGAAAATCAATTCCCAATTGAAAACCTTTTCTAATTCAGTCTTCAGTTGCGGGTACATATCAACGGTGTCTTTTGCAACAACTTTCAGTGGTTTTTCGAAGAGAACGACCACTTCATCCGTTTCAATTATCCCGACTTGTTCGGCATGGAGTGGCTGGCGAGCAATGATAGCGAAGATACATAGTGAGAATAGTGTTTTTTTGGTCACGGTATTTTACCATCTTGTAATCACGTAGCATACGGACCGCAGGAATTCATCGAGTTTTCAATCCCTTGTAAATTATTGCCCCGGGGAAGTCAACTTGACGGGCCGGACATTTGCGGGAGATAACTCACGTCCAGGACTATCTACCCCTGACAATCTCCAGCTTATTGGAGGATGGTTTCAACCTGTATGGCTTGAATTTTGCAAGAAAATTCCTCACCGAATCACTGCGGACTTTGGCTGATATTTCAATCCGGCCAATACCGTCTCAAGGGAGGAGGTCTCTACTTTGCTGCGTTTCATCAGATTCTGTCCGAAGTGCAAAGCTAAGATAGTGCTTAGGGCCAGGGTGGAGCAGCCGGTGAGGTGCCCCGAATGTAACAGACTGTTCATTGCCGAAAAAACCTGGTAGCAGCTGGAGTGTTGCAGAACATACGGGGAATGATCTCCTCGACTTCCACAAGCCAAAGATGAAAGGAGGACCACAGAAATCATGACTCTCACTAAATCGGACATCGCCAATGTTGTCAGCGAGCAGGTGGGCCACACCAGGAAGCAATCCTCCAAAATGCTTGACTCCCTTCTCGAACTCATCAAACAGTCCCTGGAGAATGGTGAGGATGTCCTCATAAGCGGCTTTGGAAAATTCTCGGTGAAAGAGAAAAGGGAGAGAACGGGCAGAAACCCCCAGAGCGGAGAACTCATAACGCTTCCGGCCCGAAGGGTGGTCACCTTCAAGTGCTCGGGGAAACTGCGGGATAGTATCAATGGGCGGTAGTTAGAGGCCCTTGAAGCTTACCGAATTACCCAGACAAGGCGAGAATATCTATTCTCGGTTTCCTTTCTTCCGAGAAAACCTCTCTTACTCGAAGAGTTCCTCCTCGATCTCTATCACTCGTTGTTCCAGTGCATACTTGAGGAACTTTCTTTCTGCAACCTTGTAATCTTCTTCTGAGTAATAGTTCCGGTTCTCTGGGGTTCTAAACAGAGTTCTATATCTCTTTAGCAACAACTGAATCCCAGATCTATTTTTTACGCTTTTTTTCACTGTTGATCCTGCGCTGGGGTTTGTCTAACACGTGGTTGTCTTTTCGGTTGGCTCTTGACCAACGATACGTTTCATCTTTTCAGCCAACTTTCTGGACTGCCGGTCTCCAGGACCGCTGGTCAGGTCGTCACAACCAAATGGAATGTTCGGGAGGCGACTTTCTCCGATCCTTGCCACTTCTTCGCTCCGTGGTTCTTCGTCTTTCAGGTCCACTGTATTCTGGGTCACCATACCTTCTGCGATCTTCCCAGATACGTCTATCTTGACCACTTCTTCGTTCAGTTCGGAATGTGGACATAGAAACCCCCTCAAATTCCTCCTAAACTCTACCAGGCTCCATAGAGCGAAGCCGGTGGAGGGTTCGATCCCCTCGAGGCAGAGCCATTTGCTGGGTGATTCTGGCCAGCCTGTTGTATCCTCCTCTTCTTTGTTGACCTTAGTCGGTGAGACAGGTGTTTTCTTACGCATGTGATGCGTCGGGTACGACTATTGTATTTCATAAACACAAATCGTACCAACTCGGGTAATTCAACCTTTTTTCAATAAATTACAATTGTTTATCTTGTTTTATCCCCGGCCCGACCTTGGTAAATCGTGGGTAATGTAATGCCCAATATGGAAAAAAATTTCCACTTTTCCAACAATGTCGCAGAATGCTCCCACCTTTAGTCGGGGATGGACGCTAACCAGCAGAGCGTCACAGCCTTAGAGCTTACCTGCTTGAGAAGCATCGAGCTTTGGTGGGAGAGTTTCACTGATATGGTTGTTGTCTGAATTCGTGGAAAATGAGGGAGGGCCAGAATCAACTTCCGGGTGGCCTCCCGGTGGACGTCACCAGTGTCACTGACCCATGCAGAGAAACACCTCCAGGTGTATTCAGGCACCGTATTTTCTCAGTCGTTCTGCATGGGCCAGAAGCAGTGGCATCACATCGGTGCTATGAATGTGTCCTATTCCGCCAGTGAGAAAGGAGGTTTCACCGAAGGTGTCACATGCGTCCACCCGGGCTGTCTCTGCCGCGATACAGATGGGAACCGGGTGCCAGGAGTGGCTGCGGAGGCTGCAGGGGGTGGAATGGTCTCCGGTAATGCAGAGGACATCAGGCTTCAGGTCCACCAACCGCGGCAGCAGCCGGTCGAAGTGCTCGATTACCTCAACCTTACCTTGGAAATTACCATCTTCACCCATTGAATCGGTTTTCTTGACATGGAGAAAGAGAAAATCGGTGTTGGGAAGCTCTCGCCTGACCAGGTCGAGCTCTTCTTCCACCGAGGATTGTCCCTCTTCAATCACTCGCATGCCGGCGAGCTTTGCCACGCCCTTATACATGGGATAGGCGGCCACCGCGCACGCTCGCCACTTGTAAAGCTCACAAAAGTTCGGCAGGGGGTCATAGATATCAAAGCCTCGCATCATGACGAAGTTGGCCTTCTCTTCTCCGGCCAGCACCTCTTTTGCCCTGGCGATGAAAGTATTGGCGAGTCGGGCGGCTTCCTTGGCCTCTGAGGTCGGATTTTCCTCCGTAGGCGAGACTTCCAGCGGCTTAAGACCGACCTTCTGGGGATCGCTATCACACAGTCGTCCGTCGAGCTGCTTGCCCCGAAAAATCGCTGCAGCCCGGTACTCCTTCACATGCTGGAGGAGTACCTGCACCCCTTCGATGTCCTTGATGCTACCAGCAAGCAAATCGGTCACCCGCTTGCCTTCTTGGTCGGGGATGCGTCCGGCGCGCCGGTCCAAGATGGTGCCATCGGGTGCCAGGGTGGCGAAGTTCAGCCGACTGGCCAAGTCTCCAGGTGCGAACACGAAGGGGGTGCCGGCCGTGTCCAGCACGCCCCGCCCGATCAAATAGCGAAATGGGTCGTAGCCGAAGAGTCCGATGTGGGCAGGACCGGAACCAGGGGTGATCCCCGGGGCCAGAGGATGGTGAAAGCCGCAGACGCCAGAACGGGCCAGCGCATCCAGGTTGGGAGTGTGGGCGGCCTCTAATGAAGTCTTTCCATGTGGTCCCGGTAGACCCCCCACGCCGTCCAAAACCACCAGCACGACTTTGGTGTCATTCTCCACAGCCAACGAAGAAAGGAGGCTTAGGTCCATATCAATTTTCCTTCCGGTTAATGAAAGCGCATCAAGGTTCGACTGCGTCATCAAAATCCATATGAATTTCTATGTCACCACCCACTATCGATCTTTTTAGGTTGGGATATCGCTTCTTAAAAACACGGATCATTGCCTTATTTTCTCGCAAGACGTAGGCGGAAAAAGCTTTGTAGTCGTTTTCCCTGGCAATCTTTTCAAGAACTCCAAGAAGATAGGAGGCTATTCCCATGTCCTGATGATCCTCGCGCACGATGAAGGCCAGCTCTGCTGTGGTCTCATCTACCATCCCATATGAACCCGTGGCAACCACATCCAAGTTTCCTCTGTTGCGCACCAGACCGATCATGGTCATGTTTTTTCTGTAGTCCAGTGTGGCCAGATGCTTCTGCAGGTCTTCATGGGTAAATATCTTCCTATTATGAAAAAACCTGTAATAGATGGTCTGTGCCGTGAGTGAATAGAAGAAACTCCTGGAGGCCAACTCGTCCGAGGCGAGAAGTGGGCGGAACTCAATGGTCTTACCGTTTTTCAATACAACTGTGCTTTTGTATCCGTCCAGAAAAAGAAGATCTTCTGGTTGGGGAGGTAGTTGGTCTGCGAAGATGTAATGGCGCTCCTTGGCTGCCTCGATGAGATCTTTACGGAATTTGGGATGAGCTATCTGGGCCAGTTCTACCACCCTCTGATATATGCTTTTTCCTCGAAGTTCGGCGATACCGTACTCGGTTACCACGAAATTCACATCACCCCGGGTGGTCGAAACACCTGCCCCTTCTGACAAGTGGGGTACGATGCGAGATAATTTACCGTCTTGAGTTGTAGAAGGTAGCACAATGATGGAAAAACCTCCTTTGGACATGGTGCTGCCGCGGAGGAAGTCCACCTGGTCGCCGAGGCCACTGTAAAATTGGTATCCGGTGGAATCAGAGCATACTTGACCGGTCAGGTCCACCTCCAGTGCCGAACTAATGGAAATGAGGTTATCATTTTGGGCAATAACTGTGGGATCATTGACGAATTCCGAGGACCGGAAATAGAACATGGGATTATCATCGATGTAGTTGTAGATCTTTTCCGATCCCATACAAAGGGAGGTCACCACCCGTCCGGGAAGAAAAGATTTATGCTTATTGGTGATCACTTTCTTTTCAAAGAGAGGCAGGAAGCCGTCGCTAATCAAAAGGGTATGTAATCCCAAGTTCTTCTTACCATCCAAATATTCCAGAATCAGATAATGTGGGAAGAGATACCACCAGAGGTTCTTCATGCAACACCAGGTGGTCGATGTCATCCACATGCACAAAGGTGTCCCCTGAGGTTTTGGGCATCTTAGGATTGATCTGAGCTAAAACCAGTTTGGAGTTATCCATTCCAGCGCGGGTTATGTCCACAGAGACACCCAGACTGCAATTTCCAAACCTGTCGGGCGGGCTCACCTGGATGAGGGCCACATCAAGCCCGATGCGTCTGTCATAAAAAAGACTTGGTATTTGGGAGAGGTAGGCGGGGATGTAGTCTATCTTACCATCAAAGGCGGCC
>CAYFXH010000204.1:0-5651 GCA_964346905.1 uncultured Desulfobacteraceae bacterium
TGGAGCCACTGCGGCTTGCCAACTTGTCACCAGCCTCCCACAGGGGACTGAGCTCGACGAGTGGGTGCAAGGTGGGAGGATCTGGGGTACCGTACGGGTAACTGGTTGAGACCGCACGCCGGTGAAATTTGGTGGCACCCTCGGTTTCATCGTAGAGAAAGGAAACAATCGGGTCAGTGTCGAGCTCGAGGACACCGAGGTTGCCCAGGTCTTCCCGCAGGTTGCCCAGCGCATCAACCCAGAGGCCCTGCAGGTAACCGGTCCAGTGCACCTCTTCGGTTGCAGTTGAATACTTCGGCTTGAAATAGGCCTGGTACAAGGCGCCCTCCCCCTCACCCGAGGTGGCGAGCACCGAGACCGCCGTACCGGAGTGGGCCCGTTCAAGGATTTTGGTGATGGCGTTGATGAGCTCCTGCTCCAATTGCCAGCCGTCCTGGGCCTCAAAATAGGTGTCCGGCAGGGCGTGGCCATTGAGGCTTGTTCTTTTATCTTCCCACCACTCCGACCAGCTGTTGTCGGCTGGCGGGGTGGTATAGTCCACGGTTTGCACCGCACCGCCAGTGACCGGATCAGGCCGGTTGTTGCCGTTCTTCTCAATGAAACCGCCATTTCTGGAGGCATCTTTCAACAAACGCCGGGCGGCAGGGTCATCCCCGAAGGCATAGACCACGAAAAGCTCGATGTTCTGTTCACCCTCCAGATCGTCTCTCAGATCATTGACCCGGGCGTAGAGGGCGATGTCGTCCAGATGGTCGCTGCCACTATCCACGTAGGCCGGGATCTGGTTGTTGGGATCGTTGGCATCACCATCATATTGCTTGTAGGCATCCGGAATCACATTGTCCATGGTGGAGGAGCCATCGGTAAACAGCAGGACGAAACTCTTGGCGCAGTAGGCCGACTCGCCGTCTTGATGGTAGGGATCCCAGGTGTCGTTGATCTGATACCCCGGGTTGTAGTCGGATGCCAGGCTCGCGTCTATGGGCTCCTGCTTGAAGTACTGCATGGCCACATAGAAGCTTTCCGCCAGAGGCGTCCAGTTCAGCATGGCCTCGTTTTCTATGCTGGTGTAAAGGTTGGTGATGACAGGGTGGCCGACGCGGTTTTTGATATAGCCACCATTGTTACCACCAGCGGCGCCGTCGCGGAAGAACTCGAGGCCAAAGTAGGCCTTGTCACCCACCTTTTGCATGACGCCGGCGATGTTACCGTCGAGAAAATCAAAAGCCTCGTCGGCATAGGAGGAATCCCTTTTGACCTCCACCCTGTACTTGAAGTCGAATTTGTCGAAGGGGCTGGTACCCAGGTCCTTGCTCACATAGAGATAG
This sequence comes from uncultured Desulfobacteraceae bacterium, assembly GCA_964346905.1. GTDB lineage: Bacteria > Desulfobacterota > Syntrophobacteria > BM002 > BM002 > BM002. Next base: position 1,329 of record CAYFXH010000204.1, read on the forward strand.
CCGTCCTTGAGCCCCACATAACGGTCGTCACCATCGTTAAAGGGGGTGTAGTACTCAAGAGTGGAAGCCTCCAACAGGCACTTGTACACCCGACTCCACTGGGCCGGGTCCTCGCCGATGAGGGTGGTGTTGCCGCCGCCAACACGGGAGGTGGCCTTGCCCCCCACCAGTACCTTGCGGGCCACATCCACCCGCCGCATGGCTAACCAGTTGAGGAAGTTGCCCTCCCAATCGCCGCTGGGATCTCGGACAAACTTGTTGGCGGAATAGGTGTAAAACACCCGACTCGCGGGGGTGCCGGCGACAAAGTAGCCGTAGTAGTTCCTGTTGGGGTCGTAGGGGGTGGTGGGGACGATATCGTATTCCCCGGGATCCATGTCATCGTGCAACACGTACTCCTCCCAGTAGGCCATCCCGTTCATGCTTCCCGAATTGTCAAAGATTATCAACACATTGGGAGGAACGGCATTGCTTATAAAGGTGGGGGTTGACAGATAGGGCGTCATGGTGTTTGCCGCCTCAGCTCTCGTTACCCCCACCAGCCCCAGGGCCAGAAACAAGAGGCTAATGGTATATTTCTGCAGATGCTTCATGATTACCTTCCTCCAGCCACACCCGCTACCTTGCGGTATAGAGCAACGATGTCCGATTCGGTGGTCTTGGGTGGGTTGCCCACGGTTCCCTTGCTGGCAAAGTTATAGAGAATGGCAGCGCTGGCGGCGCCCCCAACCCCTACACCTTCGGTTCCGGCGGCAAACTCGACGCCACCCCCGGAGAGGTACTCGGTGCCCTGCCGGGTAATATCTACAGCAAGATTCCCCTGTGTCCCCTGGTTCATGACAATGTCGGTGGTATCGGTCATGGGATCATCGGTCTTGAAATAGCCCATAACTTTCCCCAGCAGGTTATTGGTGTCGTAGGTTATCAGCGGAGTTTCACCTGCTGAGGGCAGGGACCGGCTGCTGATAATTTTGCTGATCAGTTTCGGGCTTAATTGGATGCCACCGTCGGCCACATAAAAGGAGGTGCGGATCACCTTGGTGTTGCCGCTCACCTTGAGGTCCACCTGGGACGTCATGGTGGCGGAGGTGCCCATAATGGTGACCACGAGCATGAGCACCAGGGCGAAGACGAGAACTACCCCCCGCTCATTGCTCACCAAGCGGACGAGAAGTCGTCCAAAGCCATGCCGTTGTATCTTTGAAAGCAGTTGTTTGTAGTTCACCGTAGTATCCTCCCCGCTTAGGAAAGACCCATGTTGCGAATCTGAATATTTGAGATTAGCTCACGGGTGCGGATGCCCTTGCCTCCCTCGTAGGGCTCAACCGCAATGGTTGTCTGCGCCGTGAGGTTGATGATCACCCCGCGGATATTCTCCAGGTCTGCAGGAGTAACGTTGGTGGTGCCATCGGCCATGCTGTAGGTGAGGGTCAGGTTCTGAATGTTCTCGAGGAAGAGTTGCGGGCCCACGAGGCTGAGGTCCGTCCATGATCCACCACTCCAGGTCAAGACTTCCCGATGTAAGGTATTCCTCAGGCTGGCGGTGGCGTGGTCGCCATGGTAGTAAACGTAGCGCACCGCATCAGTGCTGCCGTCACCGTCCAAATCGGATTTGAATGCCAGGGTTGTGGTTTTACTGCCTGCATCCACAGTAGCCTCTTCGATGGCCGAATCTGCCGCGCCAGCCCAGGCGGCAACAGTAATCGGGTCTGAACCACCGCTCTGATTATCAGCCGCGATAAAGCCAGCCATCCGAATTTCTCGGCCGAGGATCTCCAGGGCGGAGCGGGCCTCCTGCTGAGCCGCAACCACCTCTTCCTGGGAGATATACACCCGATTGGAGCGGACAAATATCGAGTAAATAGCTGCCATGACAATGGAAATGATAGCTATACTCACTAACAGCTCCACCAGGGTAAATCCCGGGCTACGGAAAAAACCTCCCCCGTCGGGTGCAGCGGCCACCGAATACCTGCTATCCTGAGATTTCTGCAACGTTGTTGGCTTCATTTTCTACCCCAATCATTGCGACAGTACGGTATGGAGATTTACCTGGCGACCATTTCCCCAGCTAACCCGCACGTGAACCGTCTTGGCTTTGGTAGCTGGGACGTTATCCACCACATTCCAGGTTCTGGTATAGCCACCGGCTCCAGCAGCTGCGCCGGTGACATCGATGGGATTGGCAATGCCCCCCGGACCGTCACCATTGGTATGATCTGGTGTTGCCCCCCAGTCGAAATCATCAGCAATACTATCGGTGTCCGTATCTATCCAGTTGTCCTGGGCGTCGCTCAGCTGGTTGTTGTAGTTGTTCACTACATTCTGGTCCTCGGCGGTCCAACTGACCTGGGGCTTGGCGAGCACCCCCAGGTAACACTCGTTCAGAAGACGGAGCTCCTCCAGCTTGTCCTGAGCCAAGAACGTGGCTTGGGTCAACTGGTTGCCAAAGGTGTTGCTGGCCACCGCCTGAGTCTGCATTTTTGCCAGGGCCAGCAACCCGAAGGTGAGGAGGACGATTGCCACCATCACCTCCGTCATGGTAAATCCCTGCTGCCGATCTTTTGCCAAGATCACAGCTTGCCGGTTTCCACGCTTTCTTTTGTGCACCGAGTACATGGCTCAGCTCCCTTGTGTTATTTTGGCTTTGCCAGATGCTTGCAAACTAATCTTTCTGGTTTCGTTTTTGCTGTTCTGCAACTGGACTTCTCCAATCACGTAGACGGCACCGTTTCTGGCCGCGACTCCTTGAGAATCGAATCCGCATGTGGTGGTTTCGGTATCTATATCCCCGGAGCCGTTGTTGGTGAATGCTGCCGAGAATAGACTTATCTGCGCTGGCATGTAGGTCCTCGCCACGATGACCCTCTCCCCGGCGTCGTGGAGCCAGTTGTTGTCGGTGGGATCAGTGGCGCCGTTTCTATTGTCATCTTCGAAGACCATGAACGACCCGACGCCCCCAGCGGGGGTGAAACTCTCCGGATAAAAGACCAATAGGGTGGTAACCTGATTTTTGATGGCATGGATCCGGGCGAGTTGCATCTGGGAGACGATGTCACGAACCGCCAATTTGGTGTTGTACGTGGGGGTGTACTGCTTGATCAGGGGAACGGAAACGGCGGCTACTGTTGCCATGATTCCCACGGTGACAACAAGTTCAGCTGCGGTAAAGCCAAGATTCTTCCGATGGTTCGGTCTCAAAACTGTTCTCCAACTCATGACGCGATCCTTCTCATATATGGATAATTACTAATTGCTGCCTGTTAATAATGGATAATTGTATGAGATCCTGTTGTAGCCGTACCAAGCCCAACAGTTTCCTCAGCAGCATCCCAGCCCTGGCGTTGTTCATCGCCCCAACTGCCAACTTCCTCCCCGGTGGACCCGGTGGGGGTCCACGTTTCTTCTCCTAGCTCCTGCCCGGTTTTTCTTGATTGGTGGACGACTCTTGCCCAGGCGGCAGACTTACCCCTTTTATGCGGAGCATAGAACTTCCTTTTGTGCGGAGCATAGGACTTCCTTTTCAGGACTACCTTCACCGTCTCTGGCTGACCATTGTTGCCAGCCGCTCGTGCTCCTTTTTTGAGTTGGGTAGAGATGGGAGCGATACTCAGTAAAGGAGCGGCGAAGAACAGTGACATGACCAAACTCAGCGAAATAACTCTGTAGATGCTCGGCATTTTCAACCCATCCTTCTGGTGGATAGGATCGCTGTCCCTCCCCCTTTAAAGATTCCCCACCTGGAGTCCAGGGTGCCCATGGCAGAGATGGTTCCAGGTAGTAAATTTTTTAATACCCAAACAGTTTTTTGATAGCAAAAAGTAATTTTTTGTATACTAAGTTGGGATGCGGAATCCTTAATCCCTGGTCAGAAGCGGACTCGCTTAGCCTGTAAGTGTAGGAAAATGAACATAAACTAACGAGTCCGTACGATGAGAGGATTCCAGCCATCCGCGCCCGATTCGCCCAGTATAACTATCAAGAAACGTGCCAAAAGGCCTACTGGTGCGATATTCTGTTTGATTGCAAATGCTTAACCCATTGATACGGTTAGGACAGGCAAAGGGAAGGGGGGCAGTGGTTGGCAGTCATCACGGAAGAGGAGACGCTCCATCGAGCCGATGGTCTTTTTGCTCATCAGATACGTCTCTGGTTACATTGGGTTCCCGCTAGCTCTGTGAAAGCATACCGTCAGATAAGCTTAGCGAACGTCGCGCCAGTTGATGAAGCCGCTCTTTAATCTGAAAGCGGGGTTCAGGTCAATTTGTGCTATGGTACCGGTGCTCTGCTGGACAAAGCCCTTGGCGCCAAACTCGCGACCCA
>CAYFXH010000205.1:0-5571 GCA_964346905.1 uncultured Desulfobacteraceae bacterium
CGTACTTCCTTGAGATTGCGGAAATAAAGACTGATGGCACGCCGAGTTCTCTCTTGTTGAGTCTTGGCCATAATAAAGAGGAGCCACTCGGGATCAAAATCTTCTAGCAAACGATAGATTTCGCTTGGCTTCAGATCTGCCTTCCGGTAAAACCCCTGCCCAACGGAGATGGCCTTGGCTCTTCCCTCCACCAACCAGTTGGTAAGCCATGGGGGAAATTCCATCCTCCGACAGAACTCCTCCAGTCCTTCAGAGGTCAAGGGATCAGCCAGTGCCAGAAGATAGACCAGCCAACGACGACAGCCGTTCCCAAGAAAACTAAGGTCATACCAGGCCAGTACAGAACGGATCTCTGCGAGAAGCCGTTCCAAGGTGGGGTTATAGATAATATCTGAATGAAGGTACGGCAGTAGGTTATATGCATCCATGCGTCTGATGGCTGGCTTAGGGTCCTCCTCACTCAGGATCAACTTAAGCTCGTTTGTCAGTCTCCTCCCACTGAGCTGAACAAGCAGGCCCATTTTAACTGCGTTTACAATGAGGTTGGCGGTGTGCTTGCCAATGCGAAAACCTAGCCGCTGTTCATAGCGAATAGCTCGAAACACTCGGGTTGGATCCTCGACAAAGCTGTAGTTATGGAGCACACAAATAGCTTTATCCTTGAAATCCCTCTGAGCTCCAAAATAGTCAATCAGTTGACCAAAACTTCCTGGATTAAGCGCAACCGCTAGGGTGTTTATGGTAAAATCCCGTCTGTAAAGATCCAGTTTCAGCGAACTCAGCTCCACCGTGGGTAAGGCTGCTGGGTACTCATAGTATTCCAACCGCGCAGTGGCAACATCAATTTTGAAACCATCCGGGAAAATTACCACCGCCGTGCCAAACTTTTTATATGACCTGACCCGAGCCTCATGGCCCTTGGCAAAGTCCTTGGCAAACTCGATACCGTCACCCTCAATCACAATGTCAATATCCAGGTTGGGCCTCCGCAACAGTAAATCGCGAATGAACCCTCCCACCGCATAAGCTCGATATTTATGCTTTGCTGCCACTTCACCCGCCTCTTGCAGCAGTTCATTGACCTGCTTGGGCAGCTGTTCGGCCATTATGTTGGAGATATTCTTGCGGCGTTTATTGCCTGTTTCATGCAGCGGGTCATAGAGGTAGGTGGGTATGCGGCTGGGATCATTTAACAATATGTTGAGCAGGTCCTTGCGGGTAATGACCCCAAGTACTTTTTCCCCTTCCACCACAGGAACAAATCGCTGCTGCCGATCCACGATATGTTCTTGAATCTCGATCAGGGAGGCCTCCGGTGATACGCTGCTGAATTCGGTGCTCATGAAATCACGCACCTGTGCCCCCTCCAGACCATGATAGATCCCCTTATCAATCATTTGGCGTGAGAGTATACCGACCAAACGGTCTCCATCCACCACCGGCGTGGCGTTGATATTGTAACGGGTGAGCAGGTCCGCAGCCTCTTCCAGGCTCAGCTCCGGGGGCACCGAAATTACCGGAGAGGACATCAGGTGCTTAGCCTGGCGCTTAGGATGAATCCAGGCCTGAAGAAGCCGGAAAAGTTCCTCCTCAACTTGAATCAGGGTGAGATCCTTGATGGTAGCTGAGGCAGCACTTGCGTGACCACCCCCGCCAAAAACTGCAGCAATTTCTCCTGCGTTCACTTCGGGCAATCGACTGCGCGCCACCAGATAGATCCGGTCTTCCATTCGTGCCAGTGCAAACAACACGTTGAGATTTTCCATGTCCATTAACTTGTGAGCCAACAGGGCAAAATCGCCAATATACTTGTCAATGGACACGCGGGCAATGCAGATGGGGATGGTGTTGATGGTATGGGTGGTGGCCGAATGGATCAAATCATTCAGCAGCGAAATTTGTTCTGCCGTTAGCTCACGAGTGAGCATATCGGCCACCATGTTGAGGTTGGCACCCTGCTCCAGGAGAAAGCCGGCTGCCAGATAGTCTGCGGCAGTGGTGGATGAAAAGGTGAATGAACCGGTATCCTCGTAGATTCCTAGGGCCAGAATGGTGGCTTCATCAGAGCTTAGTGCAATGCCACGCTCCCTGATGATTTCGGTAAGCAGAGTGACCGTTGCCCCCACTGGCTCTATGACTTCAAGGGAGCCCGAGACGTCATCTTCAGACGGTGGATGATGGTCATAAATGTGGATGTCTACCCTCTTGTCTTTCACCAAGCTCTGGAACTTGCCAATACGGCCCGCCTGCCTGGTATCTACCAGGATGAGGCGGTGAATCTGAGTAAAATCCAAATCTTTGATTCTGGCAAAATCGAATACGTAGAAGGTCGACTCAACGAAGAACTCCCTGAGGTTATGTTCCTGGGATCCAGGAAACACCATCACCGCTTCTGGATAGAGTTTTTTGGCGGCAATCATGGACGCCATGGCGTCAAAATCTGCGTTTATATGGGTGGTGATGATCTCCACTGGGTTGCCTCAAATTGGTCTGTTCCATGCCTCACTCAGCGTCGCCCTTAATATTCTATCACTTTTCCCGAGCGGGTCGACTCGGTTATGCATAGATACGGCGACGCCGCGGGAGAAATAAGACAGTCTATGACCATTGACTCTCCGCGCCACCGGCTCGGAGCGCCAGCCTCTAGGCCCTCGGGTGGTATTGTTGATGAACCTTTTTAAGTCTCTCACTTGCCACGTGAGTATAGATCTGGGTGGTGCTGATGTCAGCATGCCCCAGCATTGTCTGAACCGAGCGTAAATCCGCCCCACGCTCGAGGAGATGGGTGGCAAATGAGTGCCGCAAGGTGTGCGGAGTGAGCGATTTTTGCAGGTTTGCTTGACGTCCATATTTTTTGAGTAGCTTCCAGAATCCCTGCCTGGTCATTGCCTTCCTTCGATTGGTGACAAAGAGAATTTCGCTCACTCTGCCCTTCAGCATGCGGGGGCGGGACTCTAACACATACCGTCGCACCGCTTCAGTGGCCACCTCCCCCATGGGCACAATCCGTTCCTTGGACCCTTTGCCAACCACAACCAGAAAGCCCACCTCCAGATTGACCCGCCCCACAGTAAGTGTAATGAGCTCAGAAACGCGCAGCCCAGTGGCGTAGAGAAGTTCCAACATGGCAGCATCTCTCTGGCCCAAGGGTAGGGTCAGATTCGGCTGCGCCAATAATCGCTCCACCTCTCCAACACTGAGTACGGCCGGAAGGTGGCGACGGAGTCGGGGTGAGGTCAGGTTTGCCACCGGACTTTCGTTCAGGTGGCCGTCGCGCACCATAAACTTAAAAAAGCCACGGAGCGCCGCCAACAGTCTTGCTCTACTCCTGGGAGCCAAGCCCTGTTCCTGTGTCCGCGCAAGGAAAGCCATGACGTCAGGAAAGCGCACCTGGCCCCAATCACTAATCCCTTGATCTTTAAGGTAACTCATAAACTTCAGCAGATCGCTTCTGTAAGAACCACGGGTGTTCGCGGCAAGGCCTCTCTCTACAGTGAGATAGTCGAGAAAAAGATCCAGATGGGTTTCCATTGTCATTGACCATGTATCATTGGGCATCTCTCATTGCACATTGAAAAAATGAGAGTCATCACGGTCTCTTCCGAAAAGGAACAGATGAATTATGAAAAATGTGACATGTATAATGCTTATGAAATTCCTGTTAAATTCGACTTTTTCTAAAATCGACGAGAACATAGCAGATGGCCCCCATGGAGTCAACCGCCAAGCCCCACAGCCAGTGGACACCTGGCAGCCCTTCGACCTGCTCCCCGCGTCTACGGGCGGGACAGGCAGGGCAGGCAAGCACGGGACAAGCTAGCAGCAGGCAACCGGAACACTTCTCTTTTTACAGGTGTCATTTTCAGTTTCATAAAATGTCGTTATAATTTGCATTTTTAGGGCGAAATGGGAAGGCTAAATGATACATGATAGATGATAGATGTAAAATGAGCTTGACCTCACCAAATGGATGTGGCACTGTTGTGTAGCCGCTGCAAGCTGACAAACTGTGGATATCTTTAGTAAAAAAGTAGTGAGACACCGGAATGCCCCCTACCAACTTGCATCGCCGCTCCGCAAAACCTCGATCAATCAGCGAGAGCCTTCAGAAACTGTACAACCTTTTCGACCCCAAAGACAAAGCCTTGATCACCATCGAGGCCGATCCCGATTCCCTGGCAGCGGCCATGGCTCTAAAACGTCTGCTCTGGCACAAGGTTCAATCCGTTACCATCGCCCACTTCAATGACATCGTCCGGCTCGATAATGTCACCATGGTGCGGCTTCTCAAAATCCCTCTCGTCAAGCTACAGCAAATCAACGCGCAGGATTTCTCCAAGACCCTTCTGGTAGACGGTCAACCTCACCACCATGAGGCCTTTGGCGACTTCAGTTACGATGCGGTAATAGATCACCATCCTATCACCATGGAGGTTGACGCCGCCTTTGTGGATATCCGGCCCAACTACGGGGCGACAGCAACCATGATGACCGAGTACCTGCGTTCGGCCAGAATCCGTCCATCGAAAAGCCTAGCCACAGCTCTTCTTTATGCCATTCGCGTGGACACCCATGATTTTGAGTTGGGTGGTTCAGAGGAGGATGTAAAAGCCTTCCGTTACCTGTTTCCCTTTGCCAACATGAACCTGCTCCGCAAAATCGAGATATCCGATATGAGGGTGAAAGATCTCAAATACTTTGAACAGGCTCTGGAGAACAAGCGGGTCATCAAGGGCAAAATATTCACCCACCTCGACAGCGTCCATTCGCCAGATATTCTGGTACTTGTTGCCGATTTTTTTATGAGGTGTCATGAAGTTGGTTGGACCGTGGTCTCAGGGGTGTATAACAAGAGCCTCGTGGTAGTCATACGCAATGATGGGTTTAGAAAAAATGCTGGCACTTGGGCGATCAAAGCCTTCGGTCGACTGGGCAGTGCTGGCGGCCATCGGGCTATGGCCCGGGCTGAAATTCCCCTGGACAATCTGGACGGTCAACTCAGAAAGGCTGACATCTCCAATTTGGGTCGTTTTGTTATCCGCCAGTTCACGAAGAGCGTGGAGAGTTGATATAGGGAAGGGATGAAAGCTCGATTCCCAAAGTGGCTAACTCCTGGTACTGAGATGCTGATTCACGGTTGACGTGCCATCGGGCAGGTTGGGAAGAAAAACATCCTGGTTGCGTCAGGCTAAAAATTCCAAATCCTTCGTACTTGCCCTGTGGAATCCCGCAGAGCGGATATGTGATGTGGGAGTTGTGATGTGAGCAGGTGAACTGCCGAATGCTACATTTGCTTGCTGCTGGAGTCGTGGCCAGCAAGCAGGTCAAGCAACCGCCTCTCATAGTTTTGCAGAATGTGTCCCGCCCTGGTTTCGGCCTTTTCCAGCCTTAGATAACGCTCGCGCATAGCCTCGGTCTTCCCGAAGAGTTCCAGCTCACTCTTGATCCGTGCAACACGCCGCTCATGGAGGGCGGTCAATACGCGACAACGAAAGATGATCTGTTGACACACCAGGCGCCACTTAGCCCCTGGTCCGGCACCATTCGCAGCCAGAGAAATCATGCGCACCG